>NZ_JBTOOE010000005.1:0-233954 GCF_054786815.1 Pseudoneobacillus rhizolycopersici
TGCTCAAGGTGCTCAAGGTGCTCAAGGTGCTCAAGGTGCTCAAGGTGCTCAAGGTGCTCAAGGTCCACAAGGTCCAGCAGCCCAAGCTTGTTGTCCATGTACGAACAGATTAAATAATCCAGGTTTTGATAATGATCTTACTCTCTCAAACTGGAACCCTGTAAATGCAATAGTTGTCTCTGGGGCAAATGATGCACATAGTGGCGTAGTTGGTCCAAATGGTCAATTTATTCAACAAGCAGCTCGTATCAATCCTGGTGGAAGTATCTCTCAAACTATTCAAAATCTTTCTCCTGGTTGCTGCTTTACACTCTCGTTTGAAGCAGATGTTAGAGCTAATGCTCAACTTGTCGCCGCAGTCTCCTTCCCTGATCTTCCAAATCAAAGCTGTCCACCAACTCTAGCTCAACTTTCAACTGGTAATATTCCGAACATCGTACCTGTTAATAGACAGCCACAATCTTTATTCCAACACTATACTCTTGTTGTATGTATTCCTGCTGGAGCAAATTCAGCTTGTATTTCATTCCAAAACTTCGCAACAGTTGGACAAGGTGATGAAGCAACAATCGATAATGTCGTGTTCCAACCAACTGGTGGACCGTGTAACACATGTAATCAAAATTTCTAATAATTTCAGATTAGATATTTATGATACTTTTAGATTAAATATGCTGTGAGAAAAAAAATTTCTCACAGCAATTTATCATTATCCGTTATTAATAACTTTTCAATACATATTTTAACAATTTCTTTTTCATGGAAACTCCAAGCAATTGAATGATTGTGTTCTCCAAAATTTTCTTCATGGGCAAAAATCTCGCATAAAACCTTCTTTTCGCTAATTATAAATTGATCAGATTCAGTAATATCATCACGAGCAATAATACAATTAAATGATATATCATCGAATAACATGTGATTTTGTTTTTCAATTCCACCTTCAATCGCTGTGTAAACAATAGTTTTATGAAGAACCCCACATATTACAATAACACCTTTACACACCTTTTCAATTTCCGCTTCAATCGCTACCGTGTGTCTAGTTGTTCCTCTCTTTGCCGGTGGGACTAGTTGAGTCCTATGGTCAATAATTACATGGCAGCAAAGATTTTTAGGAGGTGCTGGTGGTCCTTGTGCTCCTTGTGCTCCTTGTGCTCCTTGCGCTCCTTGCGCTCCTTGTGCTCCTTGTGCCCCTTGTGCTCCTTGCGCTCCTTGCGCTCCTTGCGCTCCTTGTGCTCCTTGCACTCCTTGCGCTCCTTGCGCTCCTTGCGCTCCTTGTGCTCCTTGCGCTCCTTGCGCTCCTTGCGCTCCTTGCGCTCCCTGTGGCCCTTGTAATCCCTGTGGTCCCCTTGGCCCCTGTGGCCCCTGTGGCCCCTGTGGTCCCTTCGGCCCCTGCGGTCCAATTGGTCCTCTTGGTCCGGGTGGACCCGGTGGGCCTTTTGGTCCTGGCGGGCCTTTCTTACCTCTTTCTTCATACTTTTTATCTTCCCTACACTTATCTTCCTTGTAACATCTACAATAATCTTTCTTTCTATCACAACGTTCGCAATAATCACGCCTATATTTTTCTTTCACTTACAAAACCTCCAAACCCTAATTAACAAGTCAAAATCTAAATATGTTATAATTAAAAATTTATATCTGGCCATTTTAATAAAAGATTATTGGGTAAACAACTCACAGTATGTTATGACAAGTTAATGAATCCTGTATAGGTTAATAACCACGGCCAAGCCTTTGTTTTTGAACAAAATTGATTCTACCTATTAAAACACATCTATTCCCTCACATATTTCTTCAAACTGTATATACTACTATGTCAATATGATGTAATAGGAGGTTTTTTAATGAAAGTAGCACTCTTGACCATGTTTAATGGTTTAGATAGTACTTATTCATTAGTAAATGTTGTAGCTGAGCAACTCCGAATGTTATTAAATGCAGGAATAAGCACGAAAGTATTAGTGACAGAGAATTGTCCAGATCATGAGAGGTTTGGGATTTTTCTAGATGAACGCATTGAATGGGTTAAAATCACTAATTCCCTGAATGGTCAACAAATGCATTGGGGAGACTATTCTCAACCAAATGGAAAGGTACACAGCACATTTTTTGATGAAGCAGATGCTATCGCCCATGACTTTATTGAACAACTTACAGATGTAGACGTATGTATCATGCATGATATTCACTATCAGGGTTGGCACTTACTTCATAATGTTGCGATTCGAAAAGCACAAGAACAATTACCAAAAGTTAAATTTATCGCCTTTACACACTCAGCACCTGTAAATCGTCCAAATAAAACTGTTTGGCCATTTTCTGCAAGATACACCCCTATGAAAAATACGTTTTATATTTATCCTACACAATCAGGATTAACTGCCTTAGCCAATCAATACAATGTCCCTGAGGGTCTATGTAGAGTTGTAAATAATAGTTTAGATATCCTAAGTTTCGTAAGTAATGAAACTAAATTATTGGCACAATATACTGATCTAATTTCACCCGACATACTTGTCATCTATCCTGGGAGACTGACATATGGGAAAAAATTCGAAAAGGTTGCAGCACTGTGTGGAGCGATTAAAAAGAACTATGAAAAAAGTGTAAAAGTAATATTCTGTGATTTCCCTTCAAGTGACGTCGCCCCTGCTGTTTATAAAAAAATGATTAAAAAAGTAGGGATTGCGAATGGACTTGACAATGAAGATATGTTTTTCACCTCAAACATCGATGAATTTAAAAATGGTTTTCCGAGAAAAGCTGTTCTAGAGTTATTTTCCTTATCCAATCTATTTATCTGCCCATCATTTTCAGAGTCTTTTGGATTAACAGTTTTAGAGGCTGCAAGTAAGGGGAATTTTATTGTTTTAAATGAACAAGTTCCAGCATTAAACGAGCTTGGAAAGCAATTAAATTCCTATTTTATGAGATGGGATGCACGGAATTTCGGATACAATACCCATGAAAAATATCATCCTTCAGAGGAAGCTTACTTAGCAGAGCATGGTGGCATTATCGTCAATCAAATGCGTGAAAATCAAGTGATTAAAGCCAAAACATTGGCTAGACAGCGGTATAGTCCGGAATGGATTTGGCAAAATCAATTAAAACCAATGATCGATCCATTTGGATAATTTATATTTAGTAAAAAAATAAAAAACGGTATGAATCCCATATCTCTAATGGAATTCATACCGTTTTATTTCATTCGGAAGTTATTTTTTTGAATCTACCTATTATGGGTTAGCTTTTCTAATACAAACTTTAATAATATCCTTCTCCTTAAATTTCCAAAATACATTATGTGTTATACCGTTGACATCTGTACGAGTCCCTTGATTCTGTAAGAACATGGATGCTTCACATAATAACTCTGCCCCTGTAATAACAAAATCAGATGGCACTCCTTCATCAGCATCATCACGGTCAATAAAGCATTGGAATGCCCGTTCATCAGTTCTGTTTTCATTACGAATAATACCACTTGAATCAATGGAATCATATGTGAATTTTTTAATGACTTTTCCACAAACAATTACCTTTTCTGGACAAACCGCTTCGATCGCAGCTTCGACTTTAATATCAACGATTTCTAGGGTATCTTCTATTGCGGGAGGAACAAGCTGTGTTTCAAAATGGACCACAACTTGACAACAAGTTTGTGGATTGGGGATAGGACAGTTAGGATTGATTGCCATATACCTTTTTCTCCTTTCAAATATCATTTTGGGATGCGGTATGATTCCATACAAAGCGAATCATACCGCTAAAAAGCCCTTCATATTGGATAATTAATAAATGTGCTACCTATTCTGCTTTTCTAATACAAACCTTAATAATGTCTTTCTCTCTCAATTTCCAGAATACGTTAACCATTCCTTCCCCATTTGGTCCTGGTCGAGTTCCCATATTTTGTACAAATGTTGACGCATCACAAAGTAAATCTGCTCCGACAATTACAAAATCTGATGGAACTCCTTCATCTGCATCATCACGGTCAATAAAGCACTGGAAGGATCTTGCGTCTTCTCTGAATTCTTTGTGTTGATGTCCATTCATGTCAACTGCGATATAACTGAAAATCTTTTTAACCGTACCACAAATAATTACTTTTTCCGGACAGACAGCTTCAATTGCTGCATCAACAATAACATTTTCAATCGTTACAGAGTCCTCTAAAGCAGGCGGTAAAAGTTGGGTAGCAAATTCAACAACAACTTGACAGCAAGTTTGAGGATTTGGAATTGGACAAACAGTTGTTGAAGTAGTAGTTGTGGTTGTTGAAGTAGTTGTGGTTGTGGTTGTGGTTGTGGTTGTGGTTGTGGTTGTGGTTGTCGTTGTTGTTGTGGTCGTTGTCGTTGTCGTCGTTGTTGTCGTTGTTGTTGTCGTTGTCGTTGTCGTTGTCGTTGTCGTTGTCGTCGTTGTTGTCGTGGTTGTTGTGGTTGTTGTTGTAGTTGTTGTTGTTGTTGTTGTAGTTGTGGTTGTGGTTGTGGTCGTTGTGGTTGTGGTCGTTGTTGTTGTGGTCGTTGTGGTTGTGGTCGTTGTCGTTGTTGTGGTCGTTGTCGTCGTTGTCGTCGTTGTCGTCGTTGTTGTCGTTGTTGTCGTCGTTGTTGTCGTCGTTGTTGTGGTTGTTGTGGTTGTTGTTGTGGTCGTTGTCGTCGTTGTCGTTGTGGTCGTTGTTGTGGTGGTCGTTGTTGTGGTGGTCGTTGTTGTGGTGGTCGTTGTTGTGGTCGTTGTCGTCGTTGTTGTGGTAGTGGTTGATGTTGTGGTTGTGGTGGTTGTAACCGGTACTCCAAAATTACTTACAGTACAGTTACTCTGTCCTTGCCCAAACTGAAAATGTAATCCTACTGCTACAAAATCAGTTTCATCAAGATTGGCATTTCCACAAATTCTAAATGTTTTTGTTTGACCTGGTCCAACTGTCTGACCCGCTCCTTCACTTAAGCGAATCGCAAAAGTAAAATTGTTACCGCAGTTTGAACATTGAATATTCCCTTGCTGATCTATCGTTCCTGGGGAGGATGGGGTGCCAAAGGAAAAAGGTCCTAAATTTCCTGTTTTCAGTCTAATACAGATATCTCCAATAAATCCTGTTTCTCCTATCATTGGATTGTTTAAGTTTTCTACCTTAATATCAACACAACCACCACCTACATCAGTTACAGTAACTCTTGCACGTTGATTAGGAAGATTAAAATTTGCTTCTACTGGCATTTAGTTTTTACACTCCTTTTCACAAAATATAAGCATAAAATATTTTTCTGCTCTAGAAATATAGTATGTCCATTTCTAAATGATGGTTGGACAATCAAACTACTAATAATGCCCTTTTTACTATAAAAAATATCCCCTCTAGCTAGGGAGGGGATTGGAACTTTTTGATAAAGTAATAGGGGAAATTTATTAAATTTGGAAATATTCCTTGGATTTTAATGCAATAAATATACAATAATTATGAATTTTGTTTATATCCAAACCATCCACACTCAAATCGTCATAATTTCCGGCTGTAAATTGAAATTTAGAAAACATATTATCGGTATGCCAACAGTGTATATGCGGATGATTATCAATAGATTCTGTTGAAGCACTGCCAAAATCAATTCTATTACCATCTTTTATGATTTGGTCAACGAAATGGTTAGCAGCAATCTCGCAACCATACATGGACGCAACCCCACGATACCAACTTGGCCATTGTCCTTCTCCGTTTTTAAACTCTTCAGTCAAAATATGAGCCGTGATTTTGGTAGCTAGTTTACAAACATCCCTTACTAGGCTAGCGCTACCGTAGTGAGTCGAACCAAGATTATGCAGCCCCTGATGCCTTAATTGAAACTTTGCAGCGATTCTCTTTAGATTCGATCTTGTCAAGTCATCGTTCACATACCCACCTTGTCCAACTGTATAAAGTGCAGGATAAAACTTATTCCATGCTGGAGTTAAAAATGTATCAGCATCTGTTCTTAAGATAAGATCGTAATCATCTAAAAAATTTGCTTGTTCTAGTGCCAAACAACTAATGGAATTGATAAATCGATAATGTAGAAACTCAGGAGGGTCGTTAGCCAATTCACATTCTACTTTAATACAGTCATTAGGTACTTTCTTCAAAGCTTCTTTCGTTCCAAATACAACGAGATCTGTATCATGTGATTTGATAAATTTCAAAGAAGTATATAAACAACCCAATTGTAGTAATAGATGCTTATTTTCCTCTACAAATACTACGACAGCTCTACGCATTACACACACCCTTTATTGGTTAATTTTACACAAAAACCTTATACACATTTCTTCATTTTATTAATATGAAAATAAAAACGAAAAGTGTAAAAACAAACCACTTTTTCACAGCTTGTATCGCCCTTTTTATTTTCTGGATACGCATACCCACACATCATTCAATCCATTCCATATAGATATAAGGAAACTATTCTGGCAAATCAGTCCTTAACAGAAATGAAAGGAGATTTTCATGAAAAAAAATAGATTATTTATTATAACTTCTGTAATCTATTCCACTACCAATAAGTTATGCTATACTCCAATACGATCAGTTTTTTCCGCTGAAGAACGGGCAAGACACACCATTATGACAATTGAATCAATTAAGAGAGCAGTACCAGATTCAAAAATTTTACTGATTGAATTGGGACTACAAAGAGGGCTCCCCTATAATATTGAGGGAATGGTGGATAAGTACCTATATCTTGGTGATCGAGAGGATATAAGGGAAGCCGTCGATAGCCCATACAAGGGGTTAGGTGAAGCAATAGGATTATTAGAGGCCAATGAATGGATAAAGTCATTTGATGCTGACTACTATTTCAAAATAAGTGGGAGATATTACTTAAATGAAAACTTTGATTTGAATCATTGGAATTCAGATGGATATTCAGGAAAAGATTATTATGGGGGGATTTTTACCGTTTTATATGGGTTTCCAAAACGACTTTATGAAAACTGGAGGTTTTCTCTAAAAGAAAGTATACCCATTTTACTTCAGGCTGAATCACTTGAACTAATCCAAGCAGTTTACCTTGAAAAACCTTTATATTATTCCAAAATTATTGGAATTAGTGGATGGGAGTCTCATTCAGGTGATCTAATTAGGTTGTAGACTAGATGGTATTAATTCGACATCGTAAACTAAAATAAAATAAAGGCTGATTGATTAATTTCAATCAGCCTTCCTGCTCTTCTATTTCTTATTAATCATCTTCGAAATCGAATTAAAATCCAATTGCTTTCCATCTTTTATAATGGACTGCACGATTTTTTCTTCCATCTCTTTAGAAACTGGCTTATTAGCAATTTGCGATACGCGTTTGATCACATTACGTACAGTATTTTCATCTTTAAAATTGGCATTTTGCAACGAATTGGCCAGGTCAAAGATATCTTTCATATTGACGCCGGTTTTCTTTTCGATGTTTTTAAAGAATCCATTATCCATTGGGACATTTCACGCTCCTTCATCAAACTACTTTATTGTATGAAGGAAACCATAAAATGGTGATAAAGGTCTAGGCAAGTCCTACCCTTTTGGTTTAAAAAGTAGTGCTCCAATAAAACCAAAAATTATGGCAGCAGAGATCCCGGAACTTGTTACTTCAAACATCCCGGTTAATACCCCAACAATGCCATGCTTTTCTGCTTCCTGCATAGCACCATGCACTAAGGAGTTACCGAAACTTGTTATAGGGATGGTTGCTCCTGCCCCAGCAAAACTGATTAATGGCTCATATAGCCCAAATCCATCCAAAATTGCGCCAATAACAACGAGAGTACTCAACGTGTGACCTGGTGTTAACTTAAATACATCAAACATAATCTGTCCAATGACACAAATTATGCCTCCGACAACAAAAGCCCAAAAAAACATTGCAATCATTAGCTAAACCCTCCTAACTACCCATTTCAATTGAAACCGCATGGGCTATACAAGGAATACTCTCTTTTTGCTGAAACGATAATGGTGATAAAAGGGCCCCTGTTGCCACAACTAGAATTTTTTTATAAGTGCCTTTTTTCATTTGATTGATGATATGACCATATAAAACAGTTGCGGAACAACCGGCACCACTACCTCCAGATTGAACGGGTTGATCTGCAGTATAAATCATTAAGCCGCAATCCTGAAACTTTGCTCTCTCAAACTTAAGACCATTTTTTTGTAATAAATCATAAGCCGTTTCTTGGCCAACTTTCCCTAAATCACCTGTAAGAATTAAATCATAGTCAGATGGTGATAGGTTCAAATCTTTAAAATGAGCGGTAATGGTGTCCACTGCTGCCGGTGCCATTGCACCTCCCATGTTAAAGGGATCTGAAAGTCCCATATCGATTACTTTACCAATTGTTGCTGATGTCATCACTGGCTTATTTTTACTACCATCGTTAGGTGTTACAAGGGCAACACCAGCCCCTGTTATCGTCCATTGGGCAGTGGGGGGTTTTTGGCTACCATATTCAGTTGGATAACGGAACTGCTTTTCGACCGCTGCATTGTGACTAGATGCACCTGTTAACACATGCTTCGCTCCTTGATAATTAACAACAAACGATGCTAGTGCTAACCCTTCCATGGATGTGGAACAAGCACCAAATAAGCCGAAATAGGGAATCGCCATCGTTCTTGCAGCAAAACTAGATGGTGTAATTTGGTTTATTAAATCACCCGCAAAAATAAAGTCAACTTCATCTTTTTGAAGAGCTACCTTTTTAAGGGTCGATTGCATCGCTTCTTCTAGTAATAATCGATGGGCTTTTTCGTAGGAATCCTGACCCATCCATAGATCATCGTGTAAAATGTCAAAGTCATCAGCGAGTCTACCATTCGCCTCAAATGGCCCGCCTGATACTCCGGTGGAGGCAATCATGGGTCGATTTTTAAAAATCCAAGATTGTTTTCCTTGAAGCAATCAAATTACCCCCCACATTTTTAGGATTGTTTTAATTAAGGCAACAACAAATGCCGAAAAAACACCGAATAATATAACTGACCCAGCAAGTTTAAACATATTGCCACCAACGCCTAAAACAAATCCTTCCGTACGATGTTCAATAGCAGCTGATATAACAGCGTTTCCAAAACCGGTGACAGGCACTGCACTTCCAGCACCTGCAAACTGACCAATCCTGTCATAGACTCCAAATCCGGTTAGAAGCATTGATATAAAAACCATTGTCGCAACTGTAGGATTTCCCGCTGTTTGTTCGGTAAAATTAAAATAGGCAATATAAAAATAAGAAATGGCTTGTCCTATTAAACAAATGAGTCCGCCCACTAAAAAGGCTTTCAGACAATTTTTTAACACCGGTCTTTTCGTTTCATGCTTTTGTTGAATCTGTTGATATTGTTGTTGCTGCGGTGTCATTTTCTTCTTTTTGTTTGCCATTTCCTATCCTCCTAAGTTTGTTCATTTTTTAACCGGATAATTTTTTGCAGTTCTTTTTCGGCCTTTTTATCGGAGAATTTTGGGTCATCCGCTTTATCTTTTAATTCAACGGCTTCCATAAAAATTTTATAGTCACTTGAAACAGTAAAATTTTCTTTCGGGAATTTTTCTTGTAATTGATTGATGACTTTTTTTTCAATTTGTTTCATCTTAAATCGTTTTAAATGCTTAACTTTATAAACTACAAGTGTATCGTTTTTTCCTGTTATAACAGCTACATCGTAGATTTCACCGAATTTATTAACTTCATTTTTAACCTCTTCAGCTATATTTTTTTCTTGTTTGTTCGTAATTTGAACAGGGCTTGGATCCGTTGTCTTTAGTAAGGATACTCTGCTTTCCTTCTCTTCATCAGTTTGGTTACAACCAGTAACCGAAAGGATTTGAATTAAGGTTAATAAACCAATGAATTTTTTCATTTTTCATCCTTCCTAATCATGTACATTTTTATTCTATTTTTCGCTTAATGCCCTTTTTTATGCAGTTTGGGTTTTACTAAATGAAAACGCCCATCTAAAAATAGATGGACGTTTTCTAACTAATTTCTGTTTTTTCCACAACCGCATCCTTTTTTTACTTTTCTAGAAGGTTTTACTTGTGTGGTCTGTTCTTTTTTTTCTGAATTGACATTTCCATTTGAATCCGATTGTTGTCCCATAAAAGACCATCCTTTCTATTCATTTTGACATGTGACTATTCTTTTTCAATAATGGTTTGAAGAATTGAGGCACCACCAGCTATAGCTAAAATCATAGTAACTGGCCAGGAATATTGTGGCCAAAATATATACATCAAATAAAGAAATGCCGCACTCCATATTCCAGTACACCAATGACAGCTAAGTAATTCACCTATCCAATAACGTAAACCTGTCCCTTTAATCTCTATATAAGTTTCTGTTTTACCATCCGGAGTCATTTCCTCTATTGTTTTATGGAATGGCTTACGTATAAATTCGGTGATTTTATCATTAACAATAAGTCTGGTGAGTCTAAAGCTTGCAAAAATGATGATTAAAAATTGCAGACCATTTAGCATACTGATAGCCCCCTAAATGTTTTGTCCATATATCTTATGCAAACTTTTTTTGTATGTATGGGTAGTACAACTAATTAATAGAAAAACCAACAAAAAACCGCCTACAGCAAAATTGCCATAAGCGGTTATAATTACTATCCTAATATATGATACCCAGAATCAACGTGGATGTTTTCCCCAGTTATTCCGCGAGACATATCACTGAATAAGAAAACTGCAGTATCGCCAACTTCTTCTGGTGTTGTCGTACGGCGTAAAGGTGCTTTTTCCTCAATTTCTTTCAAAATTGAATTGAAGTCACTTACCCCTTTAGCAGACAGGGTACGAATTGGACCAGCAGAGATTGAATTAACGCGGATACCTTGTTTACCAAGGTCAGCTGCTAAGTACTTCACACTGGCGTCAAGAGAAGCTTTAGCTACTCCCATAACGTTATAGTTAGTAACAACACGTTCTCCACCTAAGTATGTTAAGGTTACGATACTGCCTCCTTCAGTCATTAGCCCCTTCGCTTCCTTTGCTACAGCTGTTAAGCTATATGAACTAATATTGTGGGCAAGTAGGAATCCCTCACGTGTTGTGTTCATGTAATCGCCTTGAAGTTCTTCTTTATTAGCAAAAGCAATACAATGAGCAACCCCATGAATGACTCCGACCTTGTCCTTAATCGCAGCAAAGCACTTCGCAACATCTTCGTCGTTTGTTACATCACATGGTAATACAATCGTTTCCTCTTGCTCTAAAGATTCAGCTAATTCACGAACACTACTCTCTAATCTTTCCCCTGCATAAGTAAAGATTAATTTCGCCCCAGCCTCATGAAGTGATCGGGCAATCCCCCAAGCAATACTGCGTTTATTGGCTACACCCATAACAACAAAAGTCTTATTATTCATAGAAAAATTCATCATTAATGCCTCCATTCAGTTATTATACAAGTTATTAGTACCTAGTACTAATATACACGATAAACCAAAAAATGAAAAGATTTTAACGCTTTAAAGCATGTGGGGACAGTCCCCAAATTTTTTAAAGCGTTAATGCGTTAAAGTGCTTTAGCACTTTAACATTTCGAATGCTTTACAGGGTTAAAGTAGTTCGAGTTCTCTCTTAAGTTGGTCAACATATTCCTTGGTGCCTGTTACGATTAGGCGGTCGTACATTTGTAATTCGGTGTCTCCATGTGGGACAATCGCGTCTTTACCGCGGATAATTCGGACAAAGATTACATCACCAGTAAACGGAAATCTCCTTAAAGATATCCCTTCAAATTGTTCATTTAGCATCCGTATTTCATATAGCGAGGTTTCTTGATTCGTTAAAATATTCAATAAACTGGGCGACTCAATTAATGCCCGCATTAATGTTTTTGTTGACAACAATACAGAAAACACCTCGATATTTTGTTCCTTTAATTCTGCTTCTAATCTCGGATCTTCAATCCGAACAATCACCCGATTAACGCCTTTCTCCTTGAGTTGACCTGCTAGTGTTGCATTTAAATAATCATCACCAGTAGATACGACTATAATGTCAGAATTGATTACCCCAGCTTTAGCAATTGTAACAAATTGATAATTTTCAAGTTCAATAATTTCAAACTTGGAGTTTGAATTCGATTTTTCAGCCTTATCCTGTTTAACATGGTACATAACAGTATCATATAGGGAAGATTGTAGTTCAAGCGAAACCGGTAAGGTCAATTGATTAGCTCCAACAAATGCTACCCTTAGTTTACGCACCGAATTAAGTTCTTGTGGAAATAGCTTCTTAAAGAATATCGGAGAAATAATACTGGTAATGATGGCAACCAAAATAAAAGTCCCACTCATTTCTGGGGTAATAACACCAATTCGTTCACCAATTGTAGCTGCTGCTATGACAAGTGATAAAGTGGAAGTCAACAAAAACCCTGCAGCCAAAACAGACTTTAAGTCATACCATCGTGTCAACAGATAAACTGGAATAATCTTCGAAATGAATAGAGCGAATAATAAAATCGGAATTAGTAACAGTAGCCCTAAATCACTAAATAAAGACCAAATATCTAAATTTACCCCAACCATCACAAAGAATATCGGAATTAAAAATCCATATCCAAATGAATCCAGTTTATGTACTAGCTCCTGATTTGGTGACAAAAGGGAAACTAACACACCTGCCAAAAAAGCACCTAAAATATTCTCAGCTCCTACCGTTTCGGATACTGCCACTAGGACGATGATTAAGGCAAATACTGCCCGTGTCCCAATTTGAATGGTCCCTTTTGACATCACTTCAAGAAATGCGCGATTTTTAAACCTTTTCCCAATAAAATATAAACCGACCCCTGCTATAAATAAAAATAATAACAACCAAGTGTTACCACCGTCCGTTTCATTTAACGAAACAAAAACAGCTAATAATATCATGGTTACTAAATCGGCGATAACTGCAATTAATAAAATAATTTGTCCTATAACTGTTTTAGTAAGCTGTGCCTCCTTTAAAGTTGGAAGAACAACCCCTAACGAAATAGTTGAAATGATTAGGGTCATTAGGAAAATATTGTCGACAAAACCTAACAAAACGATTATATAGGACAATGCTAAAGAGAGAACAAAAATACCGATAAAAATCAAACTGGCAACGCCAAAGGAATTTGGTTCAGTCTTACCATTCGCAAGTCGCTCTCTTTTTTGATTGCGTTTGAAACTGGAAAAATCAATTTCAAGTCCACTTAAAAACATCAAAAAGATAAACCCTAGGGTAGACAATGTTTCTAACCACATATCTTCATGGACAATATTGAAGCCACTTTTTCCGATTAAAAGTCCCATTAGTATTTCTGCTACCACTACAGGAATAAAGGATAACTTAAAACGATGCATAAGAATCGGTGTCAAAAAAGCAACTAGCATAACCATCACTAACGATGTGACCGATGCTGAATGCTCCATAGAATTCCCCCTCTTATTTCGCCAAATAATTCATAAACAAACTGGCCATTCCGAAATAAATCAGGATACTAATAATGTCATTGATGGTCGTAATGAAGGGGCCAGATGCTACTGCAGGGTCAATTTTAAACCTATGCATGAGTAACGGAATGAATGATCCAGCAATGGTGGCAACAATTAGCGTAGAAAAAATGGATACTCCTACCAATAAACCTAGATACAAATCATGGTGCCAAAAGAAAACAATCAGCATCACTAAGGTACCACAGGTAGCACCAGTGATAAGACCAGTACCTGCTTCACGGAAAATTAATTTCAACTTACTTTCCTTCTGAAAATCTCCTGTAGCAATCCCCCTAACAGCAACCGCAAGCGATTGTGTCCCTGTATTTCCAGCCATTCCAGCAATTAGCGGAATAAAGGTAGCTAAAATCGCTACTTTATTAAGTGTTTCCTCAAATTTTCCAATTAAACTTGCGGTCATCATTCCTAAAAATAATAAGATGATTAACCATGGAAGCCTTTTTCTTGCTGCTGCAACTGGATTGCGGTCAGGTGTATCCATATCTGACACCCCAGCCAGTTTCGAATAGTCATCTGATGCCTCTTCTTCCATAACATCGACAATATCATCAACAGTAATGATTCCAAGGATATGGTTCTGAAAATCAACAACAGGAACCGCTAAGAAATTATAATCTCGAATTTTTTTAGCAACTTCCTCCTGATCTTCCCCGACCATTACCGAAACGACCCGATCATTCATAATTTCTGAAATAAAAGTATCATCATCACTAACGATTAAATCTCTTAAGGAAATAACCCCAGTCAAACGCTTTTCTTCATCCACCACATAGATGTAATAAATCGTCTCTGCTCTAGGAGCTTCGTTTTTTAAAATAACCATCGCTGAACGTACTGTTTGGTTCATCGAGATGGCAATAAACTCGGTTGTCATGATACTACCGGCGGTGTACTCTTCATAATGAAGAAGCTCTTTAATTTCTTGAGCCGCTTCGTTATCCATAATCGTTAAATAGCTAGCAACTTGATCCTTATCCAGTTCGTTTAATACGTCAACCGCATCATCCGCGTACATATTCGATAACATGTCTGCGGCATAGTCTGGTGTCATCTCGGATAGAACGTCTTTATATTCATCTTCCTCAATTTCTAAGTTTTCAAAAAGGGAAGCCATTTCTTCCGGAGAAAGATAATGATAGACCTTTGTACGAATCTCTTCATCTAGGTCCTTGAAAAAAGTAGCTTGGTCGTAAGGATGCAGTTCAAGAAATTCTTCACGGAACCTCTCCACTTCATCATTTAATAAAGCGGATTTTAGCATGGCAGCATCCATTTGGTCTGTCCGTTCCTCTAATTTATCTTTTTGGTCCTTCATCCCTTTACCCCCTCTCACACGAATTCTAAACTTTCCTCCATAATACTAACAAAACTTTATTATGTTGTCTTTGTCTTTTTAATTTGCCCTTATATTTTTATAACAAATCGTTTATTGTTATGGCTAATGGGGAAAATAATCGCGCGACATGTTTAGAGAAGGTGATGCGAATGAAAATTGATGTTATTGGAGATATCCACGGTTGTTTTCAGGAATTGAAGGAGCTAACTACAAAACTAGGCTACAGTTGGACCGAAAGTGTTCCGATTCACCCTAATAAAAGAAAATTGGCATTTGTCGGCGATTTAACCGATCGAGGGCCCCTATCTTTAAAGGTTATCGACGTCGTTTATGAGTTAGTGAAAAACCACGGTGCCCATTACAGTCCCGGAAATCATTGCAACAAGCTATATCGGTATTTTTTAGGGAATAAGGTCCAAATTGCCCATGGTCTAGAGACCACTGTGGAAGAATACTTAAATTTAGGAAAAAAAGAACAAAAGCAGGTTCGTAGCAAATTTATCGAACTATATGAATCTGCGCCACTTTATCAAGTACTAGATGATGGTAATCTAGTGATTGCCCATGCAGGCATTAAGGAGGATTTAATCGGGAAAAACAATTCACGTGTCAAGACCTTTGTTTTATATGGTGATATAACCGGAGAAAAGCATCCTGATGGTTCACCTGTCCGACGTGATTGGGCAAAGAACTATAATGGTAATGCCATGATTGTGTACGGTCACACCCCTGTAAAGGAACCTCGTTGGATTGGGCATACCGTTAACATTGATACCGGTTGTGTGTTTGGCGGAAATTTAACGGCATTAAGATATCCAGAAAAAGAAACCGTTTCTGTATCTTCTTCGTTGCCGATGGTGGCTGAGAAATTTCGTGAAGAATTTGATTAATTGATTAAAGGCTGACCTCTAGATTGGGGCAGCCTTTAATAGTTTTTCCATATCAGAAGCTATCGGTATTTCAAAAGAAATCAAGTTTTTTTCAATTGGATGGACAAACGCTACAGATTGACAATGTAAGGCCTGGCGGACAATTCTATTTGTGCTTCCTCCATAAAGATCGTCCCCTAACAAAGGATGTCCCATGTAAGACATATGTACACGAATTTGATGGGTACGACCAGTTTCTAATTTGAGTTCCACTAAGTTATATTCCGCAAATCGCCCCAGCACATGATAATGAGTACAGGCATATTGTCCTCTTCCATCGATAGAAACCTCACGTTCGATAATGCTATCGGGTTTCCTTGCAATTGGTGCTTCAATCGTTCCAAAGTCCTTTTTAAGATTTCCTTCCACGAGAGCCACATACGTTCTTTTCACCAGCCCGCGCTTTTGTTGCTCACTCATCAAATGATGAACATGACGATGTTTTGCTACCACTACAAGTCCCGATGTGTTTCTGTCTAATCTTGTTACAATATGTGGCGCAGCAACCAAACCAATTTCACGATAATAGCCTAATAACCCATTGGCCAAGCTGCCCGTAGGATGTTCCCTCGATGGAATGGTATTCATAAATGCGGGTTTGTTTACAACAAGTACCCAATCATCCTCATAGACAATCTCCAATGGTATATCCTCGATGATCATTCCAACACTAGGTACTTCTAGTGGAAAAAGAACCTCTAAACAGTCCCCTGTGGCTAAGCTATGCCTGACGCTTCTCTCAGTGCCATTTACTAAAATTTTACCACCATCATATTTAATATCTGTCAAAGCTGCTTTCGAAATCTCATGCACTTTTACAAATTCCTTTATCGATTTCCCAGCTTCCGACTCAGAAATAATCCAACGTAACTGAAACTGCTGCAAGCTCATCAATCAGAATCCGAAATAAAAGAGTCATGTACTCTTTTCCAGAACGGAAAAGGTCGGAAGCGAGCAAAGCGGATTTTTTCATCGGCAACGCGAAATTGAATCGACTTGACATCTTTATGTAACAGGGTTAAATGATCAATTGTCACCTGAAAATCAACGCGATTAACTGGTTTCAACATACAGGTATGATGATCTGGCAAAATTAAAGGCGATCCAACCGTACGGAAAACACGATTATTAATGGATGCCATCTCAGCCACTTGGATCGACGGTAAAGATGGATGGATAATAGCTCCCCCAAGAGCCTTATTGTACGCTGTACTTCCTGAAGGAGTGGAGATACATAAGCCATCACCCCGGAATCGCTCAAAGTGCTGTCCACGAATTTCCACATCCATCACGAGTGTTCCCTCAACACTTTTCACTGTGGATTCATTTAGTGCTAGATAGCGCGTTTCTCTCCCCCCATTTTGATAGCGTATAATCACTTCTAATAGAGGATATTCGATGACCTGATAAGGGGTTTTCGCTATCGCAATCACTAGTTTTTCAATTTCCTCTGGAACCCAATCAGCGTAAAACCCTAAGTGACCGGTATGGACACCTACGAATGCGGTTTTATCAAGCCGGCTTGCATAACGATGAAACGCATATAATAACGTACCATCTCCTCCGACGGAAATGACAATATCCGGTTGATCTTCATCATATTTAAGATCAAAATCCTGCAAATAGGTGCGCATTTTATGCATGAGTGTATTCGACTTTGAATCACCTTTAGCCGTAATTGCAAATTTCATCTACGTTAACTCCTCATATCAAATTTCTCGGTCTTATGTATCTCTTTTCTGAGTAAAAAAAGCCTGGGCCTCTTGAATCTCACCGCGAATTTGCGACATCTCTTCATCTAATTGAAATGCAGCCTCTGCAGCTCGTATTAGCCTCATTTTAATTTCTTCAGGGAACTGTCCCTTATATTTATAGTTTAAGGAATGCTCAATTGTTGCCCAAAAATTCATCGCTAATGTCCGAATTTGAATTTCGACGAGAATTTTTTTCTCCCCATGGATGGTTTGAACTGGGTATAAAATAACCATATGATAAGAACGATAGCCACTCTTTTTCCCGTTGGATAAGTAATCTCGTTCTTCAACAACTGTAAAATCATTGCGATTACGCAATAATCTAACCACAGTATGAATGTCATCAACAAACTGACACATCATCCGCAGGCCAGCGATATCTTGCATTTCTTCTTCTAAACGATCTAAAGCAATCCCCTTTTGCTGTGCTTTATCAAGGATGCTTGCAATCGGCTTGACACGCCCAGTCACAAACTCTATCGGGCTGTGACTAGTGCCCATTTCAAATTGAGTACGCATCCCTTTAAATTTAATCTTTAACTCTTCAACAGCCTGTTTATAAGGTGCTAAAAAGTACTCCCAATTTTGCATAAAATGATCACCTCACCTGTATCCTCTCACGTTTCTATAGGATGACCATGAAAAGGTTAAAAAGAACTTTCGACTTTTTCAACCATTTCTTCACCATAATTACTATTTCCTTTAATATTCTCTATAAGGTATTTCAATTCTTCGAGAAACATAGGTAACAATAGTTGTGCCTTATCATTTGATGATAAGTAAACAGAAAGATTATCTTCTAGCCCTCTTTTTAACGTCTCCCATAGCTCCTTATGCAAAGCTATGTATGTATATTCGTTTTCCGCTTCTACTATATAAATAAATGACAATTGGTCCGAATCGACTAGCATTTGCTCCTTAGCGGACATATCTTTAACAGATAAATTCGAATCAATATGTAATAATAAATGATTACCCTCGATTTTTGCCGATGAAACTGGAATCTTTTTCTTCATAACTTATAACCTCCATCTTTGTGTTTATTTTACCATATCGGCAACATTTCTAACAAAATCAACCTACTTAACTAGTCTGTTTTTTATCTAGAGAAAACGTGGTACACTTTTTTAGAAAGGATGATTACTTTGTCTCAGGAACTTGAAATTGAATTTAAGAATTTATTAACTAAATTAGAATATGAAAAAATAAAAACACATTTTCAATTAGACAATTCACAGTTTTTATTACAAGTAAATCACTATTTTGATACGCCAACCTTTTCATTAAAAGAAAAGCATTCAGCATTAAGAATTCGTAAAAAAGCGGATGATTTCGAGTTAACTTTAAAGCAGCCCGCAAGTGTTGGACTATTGGAAACCAACCAGATTTTGACGGCTGAACAAGCCCATTTAGCCATAACTGAAAATATCATTCCGGACGGAGAAATTATTCAACTTATACATTCTCTGAAAATTGACAGTAATACATTACGTTTTTTCGGTACCTTATCCACTATTCGGGCAGAATGGGAATATCGAAGTGGGCTACTAGTATTAGACCGAAGCTATTATTTGAATACAGAAGACTATGAATTGGAATATGAAGTAATTGATTTTGAAGAAGGTCAAAAAAACTTTATCGAACTACTGTCATCAATGGAGATTCCTGTCCGAAAAACAGAAAATAAAATCAAACGTTTTTATAAAAAAAAATATCAAGAGCTTAATCAAGATCAAACTGTCTGAATCTTACAGGCAGTTTTTTTGTTTTCTCCAGCATTTATGATTATGATAAGGATATAAGTTACACAAATAGTTCTGTTGAATCGATTTGTTTGAGTAAACTATAACCCATTGATAAAATGGTATCTAATACAATCATTAAAGGAGTTTGCAGGCATGATTGATAATACGCTCACCCCATTTGAAGTAATCGGGGAGGAAAAATTACATCGACTTGTCGATGCCTTTTATTCTAGGGTTAGCAAGGACCCTGATTTAGCTCCGATTTTTCCATCTGGATTCAGCGAAATTGCCAGAAAACAAAAGCAGTTTTTGACTCAATATTTAGGTGGACCACCGCTTTATTCTAACGAACATGGTCATCCGATGATGCGGGCTAGACATCTACCTTTTGAAGTTACTCCAAAACGCGCGAAAGCTTGGTTAGCTTGTATGGCTAGTGCAATGGATGAAGTTGAATTAACCGGCCCATTAAGAGATGAATTTTATCATCGATTAGTGCTTACTGCCCAACATATGATTAATACACCTGACGAAGGTGAAGAAGAGTGAACATAATTCAGTCGAATTGTCCATACAATACTGACAAAAAACCAATTGAAATTTATTATTTTATCGATCCACTCTGTCCTGAATGTTGGGCATTAGAACCAATCATGAAAAAATTAATGATGGAATATGGGAAGTATTTTTCCGTTCGCCATGTCATCAGTGGCCGGATCACGTCACTAAATTTTTCTAAAAAGAAAAACTATGAAAGCCTAGCAGAACATTGGGAAAAAACAGCCAGTCGTACGGGAATGTCTTGTGATGGTGATTTGTGGATTGAAAACCCTATATCATCCCCTTACATTGCCTCCATAGCGATTAAGGCAGCTGAGCTTCAAGGAAGAAGAGCCGGAATTAGGTTTTTACGTAAACTTCAGGAGGTATTGTTTTTAGATAAACAAAATATTTCTACTTTTGAAGTACTTACTAACACTGCTAAAAGTGCAGAGCTTGATATTGAAGAATTTATTACCGACATCCATTCAGAAAGTGCGGCTAAGGCTTTTCAATGCGATTTAAAAATTACGAACGAAATGGAAGTAGATGAGATACCAACACTGGTGTTCTTTAATGAAAATGCCGAGGATGAGGGTATTAAGATTACCGGATTTTATCCATATGAAATCTATGTTCAAATTATCATGGAAATTTTAGAGGATATACCGGTTCCAACAACTCCACCACCATTAGAAACGTTTTTGAAGCATTTTAAACTTGTCGCTTCAAAAGAAATTTCAGTCGTTTATAATATGTCTATCCAACAAGTAGAACGGGAAATGAAAAAACTTATGTTAAAACAAATCGTTGAATCCGTTCCCGCCAAATACGGTACGTTTTGGAGATATATCGATCAATAAAAAAGACCTTAGCAAATTTCTTTGCCAAGGTCTTTTTCTATAATTATACGAACAAAGGGGATGGGAGAAATTCTTCACGGTCAAACAAAGGGGTATATGTTTGTTTGTGATTAACTTCACATCAATAATATATCATGGACAAATAGATCAGACAATAAGTTTGTGCCTTATTTCACAATTTTGTCAAAAAGTGAGCATGTTTGACCACTTTTCTAAATATACTTCAAAGAAAGTGTAGTTAATCTAGGAGGGAGATAGCCTTGAGGTTTATTGTGTTACCCATTATGATCCTTTTAATCGTTGTATCCTTCGGCCTCCAGATTTTAGGATTAATGAATATTATTCCTCTCACGATAAGCTCTTTCATATTATTTCTTACCTTTTTTGTTATCGTCTCCATACTTAACGGACGTAATCAATTTCGAGGGTTTAAGTAAAGCAAAAGGAACCATTTATCCTGGTTCCTTTTCACGTTTTTAGGATAATAGGCTTTCCATTTCGTTAAGTTTCTCTTCAAATACTTTACATGCATCAGCAATTGGTTGTTTACTTGTCATATCAACTCCGGCTTTCTTTAACACTTCGATTGGATAATCGGAGCTTCCGGCACTTAAAAATTCAATATAACGTTTAACTGCTGGTTCGCCTTCTTCTAGGATTTGCTTGCTTAACGCTGTTGCAGCACTAAAGCCTGTTGCATATTGGTACACATAATAATTATAGTAAAAATGTGGAATACGCGCCCATTCCAAACCAATTTGTTCGTCAATGATAATGTCGCCGCCACCAAAATATTTCTTATTTAAATCATAATACATTTCAGTTAAGGAGTCTGCTGTTAAAGCTTCTTGATTTTGTGCCTTTTGGTGAATGGTATGTTCAAACTCAGCAAACATCGTTTGACGGAATACAGTACCGCGGAATCCTTCTAAATAATGATTTAATAAATATAACCGTTTCTGTTCGTCATCAATCGTTTTTAATAAATAGTCATTTAATAAAGCCTCATTACAGGTTGATGCCACCTCTGCAACGAAAATGGAATAATCACCATAAGGATATGGTTGGTTTTTTCTTGTATAATAGCTATGAACCGAATGCCCAAACTCATGAGCCAAAGTAAATAGATTATTCACATTGTCTTGCCAGTTCATTAAAATATAAGGGTTGGTACCATAAGTACCCGATGAATAGGCTCCGCTTCGCTTACCTTTATTTTCATGAACATCAACCCAGCGATTTTCAAATCCTTCTTTAAGGACATTGACATAATCTACGCCAAGTGGCGCCAAACCTTTTAAAATCAACTCTTTTGCTTCGTTATAAGTAACTTCCATTTTCACATTTTTTACAAGTGGTGTATAAAGATCATACATATGTAGTTCTTCTACACCAAGTACTTTTTTGCGCAATTTTACATAACGCTGCAATAGGTGAAGATTATCATTAACTGTATTTACTAGGTTGTCGTAAACGGTCTCTGGAATATTATTATTAGCTAACGCAGCAGCTCTTGCAGAACTGTAATTACGTATTCTGGCATTGAAATTATCCTTTTTAACATTACCACTAAGCGTACTAGCAAACGTGTTTCGGAACTTCCCATAGGTATCATAGACAGCTTTAAAAGCATCATGACGAACACGCTGATTCTCATTTTCTAATAGACGGCCATAGCGACCATGTGTAACTTCGACTTCTTCGCCATTTTCATCCTTTATCGTTGGGAATTCTATATCGGCATTGTTCAACATACCAAAAGTCGTACTGGCGCTGGCCATCACTTCACCCGCTTCTGCCAACAATGCCTCTTCCTTGGCACTTAAGACATGGGGGCGCTGAAGATTAATTTCTTCCAAAGCATGCTCATAAAGCTTTAATTCCGTTTTCTCATTTAAAAAGCCTTGAATTATCTCTTCTTCCACCGAAAGGATTTCCGGAACAATATAGGCTAGAGCGCTTGCCGCTTGCGAATAAAGATTTTTGATACGGTCATCCAATCCCTGATATAAAGAATTAGTCGTATCTTGGTCATAACGCATGTGCGCATATGTATATAACTTGCTTATACGTTCAAGCAAATGGTCCTGATTTTGCAGTGCTTCGTATAAGTTATCTGCACTCTCACTTAATTTACCTTCAAACTTTTTCATTTCGGGAATAAGGCCTTTAACAGCCTGGAATTCTTGTTCCCAAGTTTCATCTGTTGCAAAAATGTCTTCTAATCTCCAGGTATCATCCGCGGCAATTTCACTTCGCGCAGGTAGCGATTTAACTTTTGTTTCACTTGTCATCTTATACCCTCCTACTGTTTCGCCTAGCGAAAATCTCTTTAATCATATTCGACTTAAATTTAAAAATTCCTTCCATAATTTCAGAATAGGTCACTCACTATTCTATTATGCCCAAAATCAGCCTTCATTTTTGACGAATCACTTGAGGAAAATTTTTAATATAGGTCTGCTCCATTATCTGAGATTCCTCGATGGACATAGGTATCTCCAATGTCTTAGCTAATATAAATGTATTTTCGTCAATCATCGTTAATACACCGACATGAACTAAATAGTAACAAAATTGAGAAACGGCTATAGATGGCTGAACCTGTCCAATCAAAGGCAATGGTCTTATTTGAATTTGCTTAAGATGTTGTCTCTTTAAAAATGCCTGGTAAATTTCTTGAAAAGAAATGAAACAACCTGCCTTTTTTTTCAACAAAACATCAATAAGTATATAGGTTTGCCAAATGAATGGTGGAGTTAATATACAAGGACTTTTTTCAACAGGAAAACCAAGATAAGGTGGTAAGGTTAGTAAATTGAGGTGATTTTGATATAAAGAAATTAGGAATGGATTCTGATAGGCTCCCAGATAACGAATCAACTTTGTTTTCCAACGATTCAGCTCTTTTATCCAAGTTTCGGCTTTTACTATCATAGTTTTGGGGGAGTTTAATAACTGGTGCAAATCCATTTTATCTAAACTGATAATTCGTTGATCTGACAAGGCATTGCGAATGGTGATGGGTTGGATGGAATAATGTAAAATAAATTTTTGGGCATTCGAACAATAAAAGGGAATCATCCATGTTTTATTCAACGTTTCGCGAAGAAAGGAATAATGAAAATCGGAAAAAGTGGTAATTGAAGAAGTTTTTCTGGTAAGTTGGTTCGCGCCTAATATCCAAATAGGTGTATAGCCGTTCAACTGATACCCTTTTGTACGCTTGCTTAATGTGGATTCATTAATGGCAGAACATTGGAGTTCTAATGTGTACTTTTCGCTCGAATGAGTAAACATGATATCGGCACGTTGTTTTAATGCGGAATCGTAAAATTCTAATACTGGGTTTAGACTTTGCTTTTTAAGCCATTGATATAGCTGGATTTTACCATTCAGATGGTAGTCCGACTCTCCCTTATGTTCAAACTGGCAATTACTTGCTTTTAAATGGGAAAAATGAAAAATCCGTTTTTCTCCTAATTTTAAGATGACTTTTTCATGGCAATAAGGACAATAAAACAAACCCTGTTCTCTAAGTAATAGCAAGTTTCGTTTCTCCCAACTATCCCCTAGACATATTCTTTCACCACTATTCATGATTGCGGTAAGCAACTTGAGAAACCTCCTTAACATAAATTAATTCTATAATTCTCCTTTGGTTTATGACATTCCTGCACAGAAATAAAAAAATTCCTACCATCTCAAGGCAGGAATTTTATAAAAGTGGGGAAAGAAGTCTAGCAGTAGATTCAAAAATTCGTAAACCAATAGAACGTTTCTTGAATTCTTCATAATTAATTTCTTTTGAACTTTTTAAGTCCTTCAAATAGTCATTCACTAGCTTCTCTGTGCTCCTAGTCCGGTAAAGGAACGCATTTACTTCGAAATTTAAGTGAAAGCTTCGCATATCCATATTTGAAGTACCTATTGAGGCAATTTCACCGTCAACAAGTACTATCTTACTATGCATAAATCCACGCTCATATTCATAAATCTTTACTCCCGCTTCCATTAATTCAGGGAAATAAGAGCGTGACGCATGGAAAACAATGCGTTTATCTGGTCGCTTAGGCACTAAAATACGGATATCAATTCCACTCAGTGCTGCCACCTTGATTGCTGAAAAAATATCGTCATCAGGAATAAAGTATGGGGAGGCAATCCAAACGGATTTTTCTGCTGATGTAATCATCGAAAAGAAAATATTTTTAATGACGCTATACTCATTATCTGGTCCTCCAGCTATAAGCTGTACACCGCCATGAATATTTTCTTCCAAAACGGGAGATAAATACTCTGCAGTTAAAAAACTGTGATTTGTCATGTAGTACCAATCCTGCAAAAATATCAATTGAAGAGATCGAACGGCTTCCCCTCTCAGCATTAAATGGGTGTCGCGCCAGAAACCAAATTGTTTACTCCTCCCCAAATACTCATCGCCGATATTAAGTCCACCGACAAAACCAACTGCTCCATCAATAACAATGATTTTTCGATGATTCCGGAAATTAAATTTATTGTTTAAGAAAGGCAATTTAACCGGACCAAATGGAATCATACTAACACCTTCACTATTTAATTCATTAATGTAGTCCTTTGATAGTTTCCATGAACCTACGGCATCGTATAAGAATCTAATCTTTACCCCTTCACGAGCCTTTTGGATTAATAATGATTTGATTTCTTGACCTAGGGCATCATCACGGACAATATAATATTCAAGATGTATATGATGGGTTGCCTTTTTCATTTCCTTCAAAATATGCCGATAGGTTTCAGACCCATTTGTTAATGTTTTTGTATAAGTTCCGAATGAAATTGGGCTATTGCCTAACCTTTGCGCAAGTGCAAACAACCGTTTCTGATGATCACCCATTCTTTCAATCTTTTCTTCACTTTTTGGATCCGTTTCCCCTTCGACCTTAAGAAAAGCTTGCTTGTCCAGAAAATATTTTTTTCGAAAGATTCGTTCCTTTCGGTAATTGCGCCCAAAAAGGAGATAAAAGAAGAACCCGACCAACGGAAAGCTTCCTAAAACGACAAGCCATGTAATGGTTTGAGCCGGGTGACGATTTTCTAAGAAAATAACGAAACCAATAAAAATAACAGACAAAGTCATTAAAATACTTGTATAACTAAAGAATATATGACCGAAATAATCCTTAAAAAAAACTCCAGCAAGTGAGAAAATAAAAATAAATAAGATAATCCTAACCGTATTTTTCAATGATTTTAGCACCTACCATCAACAATCAATCATAAAGCACTAAACATAAGATAGAAAAAAGACCGATTTCAACCATTGAAATCGGCATTTTAATTAGAAAAGTGTGTTCTTATCATTTCAAAAACATTTTCTGTAATAATTTCTTTTCCGTATTCCTCGACCCGATGGATTGTCACTTGTGATTCATTTCCATACTCTAACAAAATACTCAAGAAATTATCAATCTCCTCTTCAGTGAAGAGTTCTTCGTCAAATTCCACATATAAATAATACTTATTTTCAAATGAAAATAATCTTGTGTTAATGTCATCTAAACCAGGACGTTTTGATAAGGAGATGACGTCTTCAAAATCCTTAAAGTAGAGCATGAACTCTAGAGGTTCCTCCAATAAATCAAGTTCATCATCAAAATCATCCTTGCTTGAATTAAACTGCTGATCTAGAAGCTCTTCAATTCGTTCATCTACAGGAAAATCCTTCATTTTTTCTGGAATTGGTAAATCAAATCGTTGACCATCCTTACCTAGTTGCGCCCGGGTAACTAATACCTCTAAACCTTTATCTAACGCATGAACTTGAATCCAAAGTGGACCTTCAACTTCAAACTCTTCCTCTTGATGAACCTCATCCATCATTTCCCAGAAAAGCTCCTCACTTCGTTCACGATTGTACCAAATTTCTTCACGGTCGAAGCCTCTTTCTTCTATATCAACATACGAAATATAAAATTTAACCGTATTTTCATTAATTCTTTCTATTTCCATCATACACTCTCCCTTCTGGCATATGATTGAAGGAATCATAATATCCTTAGTTTCATCATAAAGCATTAATGGATATTCTATACCTTGTACTCTCATTTTATGACAAATTCAGAAATATGGGAAATGAAAATGCTTAAAACTAAAAAATCCTCATTTGCCCAATAGAAAAGGGGAAGCCTGATTAGCGGTACTGATTAACATCCCTTTTATGCGAATTTAAGTATTAAATTATTATATCAATAATTTCATAAATAAACAATTTTCATATCAAAATAAAAAACCTTCAATGGTTCTAAACATCGAAGGTTTTCTCATTATTAATTGACAAGGCGTTGAGCTTCAAGTAATTGAAAAGTACGTACTTTTCTTGGTAAAAATCTTCTAATCTCATCTTCATTATATCCAACCTGCAAACGCTTTTCGTCAAGAATGATGGGACGTCTTAAAAGGCCTGGGTTTTGCTTAATTAATTCAAAAAGCTCTTGTAAAGGCATATTCTCAACGTTTACATCTAATTTTTGAAACGTTTTAGATCTTGTTGAAATAATTTCATCTGTTCCATCTTCAGTCATTCGCAAAATTTCTTTTATCTCTTCGATTGATAGTGGTTCAGCAAATATATTTCTTTCTGAGTATGGTATTTCATGTTCATCAAGCCAGCTTTTCGCTTTTCTACAAGATGTGCAACTTGGTGAAGTATATAACGTTACCATTTCCTTCACTCCTTTAAAATAAATCTATGGCAATAATTTCTTGATAAGATACAAATTAAAATAACTTTAAATAAGTAATTTATATCAATTATTATACACCAGTCATTTCTAAAAAGGTATAACTTTTTAATAGGAAGTAAGAACCACTAATTATACTTAGAAATTCTTCCTACCATATTAGACGATCTTACTGACAAAAAGGTTTCATTTAATTTTAAATTTTTTTTACCCATTTTTTAAGTGTATTCTTTTCTCAATTAATCCCCCTGAAATGAAAACGCTTACTTTTATTTAGATGTTTTTGTTGTTTTAACAATTTACCCCTTTCTTTACTGACGAAGTTCTTTTAAAATAAAGATGGGATGCTTTTTATTAGGTTTAAATAATGGAGGTAATAAACATGCTTGTTGAATACATAATTGACTTAACGATTGTGGCGCTTTTAATTATTGGCATCACCGCTTTTATGGGTGTAATCCCTAACAGCATCGGATTAAAATTATTTGGCGGTAAAACAAAAAATGAATTTGTAGAAAAGTCTGCAAGTGTACAATCAGGCTGGAAACAAGTTGGCGGCAATAAAAAATAAATTTTTTTCAGAACTAACCTTGTTGGGTTAGTTCTTTTTTATAACGGCTATGTTAAGCATACATTGTTGCTTTTCGCATAAGTTCTTTCAACCGTATTATAATTTTTTCGTGGGCAACTTTTCGTAATATAGTATGCGAAAATTGCCTGGAAACACTGCAAATCAGAGATATAGTGCCCCGTTATCAACAAAAGTTACGAAAAAGAGCCTTTATGAAACAAAAAACGACCCACAAAAGGATCGTTTTTTGTTTAGCTTATATATTGATCTTTGTATTGTTTAAACTCTTTCACAGAACAATAGACAAAGTGCCCTGGAGCCACTTCGCGCATTTCAATTTTTTCGCCGTCTTCATAGTTATGAACACTTGGGTCATAAGAAATTCTTCTTCTGGTCCGTTCCGATTCTGGATCTGGAAGTGGTATCGCAGACAATAAAGACTGGGTATATGGATGTAGTGGATTTCGATAAAGTGTATCAGCAGGAGCAAGCTCCACCAACTTCCCAAAATACATTACACCAATGCGATCACTAATATATTTTACCATTGACAAGTCATGAGCAATAAATAGATAGGTTAATCCTTTTTCACGTTGAAGCTTTTTCATTAGGTTGACAACCTGAGCCTGAATCGAAACGTCAAGTGCAGAGATTGGCTCATCGGCAATAATAAATTCTGGTTGAACAGCTAATGCTCGTGCTATTCCTATCCGTTGTCTTTGTCCACCGGAGAACTCGTGTGGATAACGGCTTGCATGTTCCTTATTAAGACCAACCGTCTGTAATAGGGCATATACTTGATTCATGCGTTCTTCTTTTGTTTTAGCTAGACCATGGATATCGATACCCTCGGCAATAATATCGGCAACCGTCATCCTTGGGTTCAATGATGCATATGGGTCTTGGAAAATCATTTGCATTTTTCTGTTAAACTTTTTAAGCTCGGCCTTTGATTTTTTCCCATGGACATTTTCCCCATTAAATAAAACCTGTCCATCAGTGGCATCGTAAAGCCGGATAATCGTTCTTCCTGTTGTGGATTTACCACAACCAGATTCTCCTACAAGACCTAAAGTTTCCCCTCGGTAAATATCGAATGAAACTCCATCTACCGCCTTAACCATATTGGGACGACCAACATTAAAATGCTGCTTTAAATTTTTAATTTCTAATAATTTTTCTGCCACTTTATTTCCCCCCCTCTAAAAGAACTGGTGTTTCAAAAGTGGAGGATAGTTTACGTATCCTTTTCTTAACTGAATCAGGTGGCTCAACCTTTGGTGCATCCGGATGAAGCAACCAAGTTTTAGCAAAATGTGTTTCTGAAACTTGGAACCATGGCGGCTCTTCCTCAAAATCAATTGCTAAAGCATATGGATTTCTCGCTGCAAAAGGGTCCCCTTTAGGCGGATTCGTTAAATCTGGTGGAGTACCAGGAATCGCTGCTAGTTCAGATTTATCATCATTATCTAAACTTGGCATAGAAGCAAGGAGTCCCCAAGTATATGGATGACGAGGGTCATAGAATATTTCATCCACTGTACCTGTCTCAACAACTTGACCACCATACATAACAGCTACCCGATCTGCAACGTTTGCGACAACACCTAAGTCATGGGTAATAAAAATGATGGATGTATCCATCTTTGATTGTAGGTCTTTCATTAACTCCAGTATTTGAGCCTGTATCGTAACATCCAAAGCTGTCGTTGGTTCGTCAGCAATCAATAGTTTCGGGTTTGCTGCTAAGGCAATTGCAATCATCGCTCGTTGTCTCATTCCACCTGAAAATTCATGAGGATATTGGTTTACTCGTCTTTCTGGCATCGGAATACCTACTAAGCGAAGCATTTCGATTGCACGTTCTTTTGCAGCTGCCGTCGACATATTTTGATGCTTAATAAGACCTTCCATAATTTGACGGCCAATTTTCATGGTTGGATTTAAAGAGGTCATCGGATCCTGGAAAATCATACTAATTTCTTTCCCGCGAATCGACTCCATTTCCTTGTCTGTCATTGAAACGATATCTTTACCTTCAAAGAGAATCTGTCCATTTTTAATTTTTCCAGGAGGCATTGGTATAAGCTTCATAATCGTTTGTGTCGTAACAGATTTACCTGACCCAGATTCCCCTACAATGGCTAGCGTTTCCCCTTTGTATAGGTCAAAATTGACATTGCGGACAGCTTGAACCTCCCCACCATAGGTTTGGAATGAGACAGATAAATTTTTGACTTCTAGAATTTTTTCCATACTCTCACTCCTTATTTGCGTAATCGTGGGTCTAATGCATCCCGTAAACCGTCGCCGATTACGTTAAATGCAAAAATGGTTAAAGCAATAAACGTAGCTGGGAAGAATAGACGCCATGGATAATATTTTAATGCTGGTAATCCGTCTGAGGCCATTGTCCCCCAACTTGCTAATGGAGGAGTTAAACCTAACCCTAAAAAGCTTAGAAATGATTCCGTAAAAATGGCAGAAGGAACAGTTAATGTCATTGTTACTAAAATCGGACCCATTGTATTTGGAATTAAATGTTTACCCATAATTCTTGGTATACTTGCCCCTAAAGTTCTGGATGCTAAAACATATTCTTGCCCTTTTAATGATAATACCTGTCCGCGAACAATCCGCGACATGTTAATCCACCCTGTGATTGTCATTGCTAAAATCATTGTACCAAGACTTTGTCCTAAAACGACCATTAATAGAATGACAAGTAAAAGATAAGGAACTCCGTATAAAATGTCGGCTGCTCTCATCATAAATTCGTCAACACGACCACCCTTATAGCCGGAGATTCCGCCCCATAATACCCCAATCGTAAAATCGATTAAAGCAGCGAATACCCCAATGGCTAAAGAGATTCGTGCACCTTCCCATGTCCGAGTAAAAACATCACGTCCAAGGTCATCTGTACCAAACCAGTGATCACTTGAAGGGGGTTTATTCGTGTTCATCAAATCGTTTTTCGCATAATCATATCCGGTCATATAAGGACCAAAGATAGCAAAAAAGATCAACAAGGCTAACAAGACAATTCCAAACATCGCAAGCTTATTTTTTCGAAAGCGCATTGAAACATCTTTCCAGAACGAAAGACTCGGCTTTTCAATTTTTTCAGCATTAATGCCTTTATTACCCACTATTTGAAATTTTTCTTTAGATAATGGTTGCATATTTACTCTCCTTTCTTCCCGCCGGCAATTTTGATACGTGGATCGATTAAGCCGTATGCGATGTCGACTAGAAGAATAGAAATCAATAGGATTACACTATAGAAAACTGTGACACCCATAATAACTGTATAATCGCGGTTTGAAATTGATGTAACAAAATGTGAACCTAATCCAGGAATACCAAATATTTTTTCAATAACAAAGCTTCCGGTAATAATCCCAGCTGATAATGGTCCCATATACGATACAACAGGCAATAGTGCATTACGGACTGCGTGTTTAACCGTAATAACCCCTTTACTTAAACCCTTAGCTTTGGCTGTTCTAATATAATCGTTTGCTAAAACCTCTAACATACTTGAACGAGTTAGACGAGCGATAAAGGCCATTGGAGAGGCAGCTAATGCTAAAGATGGTAAGATCGTATGGGCAAATGAATCCCAGCGAGCAACCGGTAAGAGTCCCCATTTGATAGCAAATAAATATTGTAAGACTGTCGCCATAATAAACGAAGGGACAGAAATACCAAAAACGGCTACAATCATTGCACCATAATCTTGCCATTTATTATGATGAAGGGCTGCAAGAATTCCTAATAAAAGACCTAAAGCTACTGCAATTAAAATGGCTTGAGCACCTAGGGCCAACGAAACTGGAAACCCTTCACTAATTAAGTCATTAACCGTTCTTGTTTTATATTTAAACGATGGACCAAAATCCCATTGCACGATTCGAACTAGATAATCAGCATATTGCTGATACCAAGGATCATCTAAGCCATAATGTGCATTTAAAGCTGCTTCAATTTCGGGAGGTAATTGTTTTTCAGAAGTAAATGGATTCCCTGGTGCTAGACGCATAAGGAAGAATGTTGCAGTTACGATTAAGTATAATGAAAGCAACATGTAGAGCAAACGTCTTGTAATGTATTTCGCCAATATGCACACCTCCAATTGTTAGTAAATTTCGAAAAGTCCTATTCAATAATCAAGGTATATGAGCAATTAGCCCATATACCTTATTATCATTCTTATTCACTTCAAACCTTATTCAAAGTGAGCCCATTTTAATTGAACATCACCAAGACCAGAAACAACAACGTCTTTTAAGTTATCCTTCTCTACCCATACGTTTGTATAGAAGTAGATTGGCGCAACAGGCATTTCATCCATGAAGATGGCTTCTGCATCTTTAAGCATTTGCATCCGCTTGTCTGGATCTGTTTCTTTTTGTGAATCATCTAGTAATTTTTTGAATTCAGCATTTTCCCAAAGGGTATCATTGTTACCACCGTTCTTTTCACGGTATAGCTCTAGGAAGTTAATTGGGTCGTTGAAATCACCTAACCAACCCATACGACCAACCATGTAATCGCCTTTGTGTAACTTATCGATATAAACTGCCCACTCAGAATTATCAAGTGTTACATTTATACCAAGATCGTTTTTCCACATATCTTGTACAGCTTGAGCAATCTTTTGATGGCCTTCACTTGTGTTGTAAGAAAGAGTAATTGTTGGTAATTCAGATACATCTTTATAACCTAATTCTTCTAAACCTTTTTGTAAAAATTCTTTTGCTTTTTCAATATCATGATCGGCAAAATAGCCTTGTTCATTTTCAGGAATCATAGATGGAGGTACCGCTGCCATTGCAGGGATTTGTCCACCTTGCGTAATGTTTTCTACAATTGCTTTACGATTAATGGCATAAGAAAGTGCTTTACGAATATTTTTGCTCTTTAAAGGACCTTGTTCTGTTTGGAACTTGTACCAATAAGTTCCTGCGATAGGCTTAACAACTAAGTCACCAGATTCCTTCAATTGTGGTAAAGCGTCCGTTGGAAGTGTTCCAAATGGAGCACCAGCACGGTCTAATTCACCGTTATCGTACATTGATAATTCAGTGTTAGGGTCGTTAATCATATACATTTCAATTTTTTCTAACTTTACTGTATCTGCATCCCAATAGTTTTCGTTCTTTTCAAGAACAATTTTATCTTGATGAGACCATTCAGTTAGTTTAAAAGGTCCATTAGATACATTATCTTTGCCAGCCTCAGTGTGCCAGTTTTCATTTGCAGTTGCTACCTTATGGTTGATCGGGTAGTATGTGTAGAATGCTGTTAACTCTAGGAAATATGGAGTTGGATTTTCCAACGTTACTTCCAAAGTTTTTTCGTCTACTGCTTTAACTCCGATATCATCAAGTGAACCATTACCTGTGTTGGCCGCTTGTGCGCCCTTAATGTAATAAAGTTGGTACGCATAAGAAGCTTGGTGTGCAGGGTCTAATGCCCATTTCCATGCATATACAAAGTCTTCCGCGGTAACAGGATCACCGTTAGTCCAATTTGCATCACGTAACTTGAATGTATAAGTCTTTAAATCATCAGAAATTTGTACATCTTCAGCCATCGCATTTTCTGGCTTTCCGTCTTTATCAAGACGAGTTAAACCTTCGAACGTTTGCAATAAAACTCCACCTGATGTAGAGTCACTAGCTAAACCTGGATGTAGAGTTGGTGGTTCAGAGTTAATGTTAATACGTAACTCTTGAGGTACATTAGCAGCTTTATCACCTTCGCCAGCATTATTTTTGCTGTCTTTACCAGCACAAGCAGCTAAAAACATACTTAATACTAGTAACATGCTAAAAAAGATCGATAATCTTTTCTTCATTGTTTTTACCCCCTTATTTTTTTCCCACAAAGAATCTTTACCTTTTTACATTTTCCCAAAATACATTTGTCCATCCACTAAATATTAATGGAATAGTCAGTTAATTTTTCGCGCAAAATATACTTTCGAAATAATAAAATTGTTTTCCGTATACTTACGAAACTATTAATATCTCTAAACGGAAAAGTAACAACTTTCTAACAATTATTTAGAAAATAATGTATATAACCTAATTTATACTGAGAATGTTACGAAAATAGTAAAGATTCATTTGTTAGATTTATTATAAATAGTTAAAAAAATTATTGCAAGCATCATTTCCGTATAAGGTAGTTAGTATTCTAGTATAATATTAGATAAATCATTGTATTATCAATATTCCTATCGACATTTTTCGACTTTTTGCTCATCAAAAAAATTTTTTCTTTCAATTTGAAACCTCCAAAAAACTTGCTTTTTTTTACTTTTTGAGGTAATTTATAATAAAATATTTCAATAAAGCGATGAAAAAGATTAGTACATTTATCGACGGATTTTTAGAGAGTTTGTGGCAGGTGTAAACAAACATCCTCGTAAATGGAATGGACTTTTGAGCTGTGAGCAGGAAGGATTTTATCATCTGGTATGGCTTAACGTTAACCTTACGTTATCAAGGTTCCTCATGAATGAAACTTAATTGAGGGTATGAGAGACTCATTTGGAGTAATTAGGGTGGCAACGCGGACCATTCGTCCCTATTTATGGACGAATGGTCTTTTTTTTTATCTTAAAGTGAATAATTTTTTTGGAGGCTAAAAAAGATGCAAACGATTTTTTCAGGTATTCAACCTAGTGGGACAATTACACTTGGGAATTACATTGGGGCTTTAACACAATTTGTTGAACTTCAGCATGAGTATAATTGTTACTTTTGTATTGTTGACCAACATGCCATTACCGTACCACAAGATCCACAGATTTTAAGAAAGAATATTAGAAGTCTTGCTGCACTTTATCTTGCTGCAGGAATGGACCCAGATAAGGTTACAATGTTCATTCAATCGGAAGTCCCTGCACACGCCCAAGCAGGATGGATGCTTCAATGCGTTGCTTATATTGGAGAGTTAGAACGTATGACTCAGTTTAAAGATAAATCTGCAGGTAAAGAAGCTGTAGTTGCGGGTTTATTAACTTATCCACCGCTTATGGCTGGCGACATTTTACTATATAATACTAATATTGTTCCTGTTGGAGAAGATCAAAAGCAGCATCTAGAATTAACAAGAGATCTTGCAGAAAGATTTAATAAAAAGTATCGCGACATTTTTACGATTCCAGAAGTTCGGATTCCTAAAATTGGTGCCAGAATTATGTCTTTGCAGGATCCTACGAAAAAAATGAGTAAATCAGACCCTAACCCAAAGGGATTTATCAGTCTTCTGGATGAGCCAAAACAAATTGAAAAGAAGATAAAAAGTGCTGTAACAGATTCAGAAGGGACCGTTAAATTCGACAGAGAAAATCGCCCTGGAATCTCTAATCTAATCTCGATTTATTCAATTGTTTCGAAAAAGTCAATTTCTGAAATTGAAACTTTATATGAAGGAAAGGGATATGGTGTATTTAAGTCTGATTTAGCCGAGGTTTTAATTAATGAACTCCAACCAATTCAAACAAAATATCATGAACTAATGGAATCTTCCTATCTTGACGAAGTTCTTGATAAAGGTGCAGAAAAGGCAAATGCCGTCGCCAATAAAATGATTAAAAAAATGGAAAGTGCGATGGGCTTAGGTAGAAAAAGAAAATAATAAAAAAGCGGAACACTTATTAAAGTGCTCCGCTTAATTTACTTTTGGGCCATGTTCCATTTCCCAAAGTTTTTCGAAAAATGGTTGTCCTTTAATTAGATTTTCACAAAAATTAGCATGCTTTACAGACCAGCCTTGCTTAATTTCCTCAAATAATTCATTCCAAATATTTTCAAATTGCATGCTTTGTAAATATGAATACTTGACTGGATTCCATTCCGTGTACCAGTATCTTATTTCAGATGTATTTTTTGAAGAATACAGCTGGTCCAAAGCCATAAATAATAACTGTTTTAACTGCCGTTCTCTTCGCGTCAGACCCGCCATTAAATCAGGTTCAGGGGACAGAATATGAAAGTCTTTTTTAGTTAATGGTTGATTGAATTGATATTTCTTAGGGGAATGATTTTCAACCATCTCATAGACAAGCTGTTCTTGTCTAGGAATTAGCCTGCTTTTTCTGATTGGAATATGGTAACCAATTGTATCAACTGCAAGAATTCCTACACCATCTGTTACAATAAAACAATAATCTAATTGGATTCTTTCATGGTTTTTTCGTAAAAATGCTTTTTGATAAATGTCATCTAATAACTGCTTCGGTAGCTCTGATAAATCGTTTTCAATATAATGGAAAAGGATTGGTTCAACCTTAACTAATGGCACTTGATCCAATAGCTCAACCCCATCGTCCTTTCTCCATTCATGAAAATGACAGACATTATAGCCGTTCTCTTCACCCTCAAACCAATTTACCCAAACATCATGAAGATATAGCATGGCAAAAATCCCTCACTTCAAGAAACTGTTTGTCAACAGTATGGGCAGTACTTAGTAAAATTATTCCTTTTATGGAGAAACCTTGGCGTATCTATTTTTTGTTTTTGGAGAATGAATGGGGAAAATATATGCTTACCCATATAAAGATGATACCTAATGGTAAAAGATGGCACTCTATTTTTTTCGATATGAATAACAAATATTCAATCATCCCATAGCCTGTTGTTAAGAGATTTAAATAGGCAATTGTACTAATTCCGCCCGAAATAGCAAGCCCAAAACCTGTTAATAATATAAATGCTCTAAACAACATTGTAATAACCACATCCATTATATAGGCTCGTCCCTCATATATTGCATATATATGATATATAAAATGAAATCAGAATGAATAAGCTAAAAAACTCTTTTATTATGAACATGTAAGGACGAAAATCGCTTTGAGATGATTATCTTATTTTCCGGAAATCAGTTGACAAGACCCTTCCCAATAAAAAAAATCTACCATTTTTGAATGGTAGATTTTATCTTCGTGAACGTGGGTTAAAGGCATCCTTTAATCCTTCTCCAACGAAGTTAATAGAAAGTATCGTTAGGGTAATGATTAATGCAGGTGGTATCCAAATCCAAGGTTTACCTTGTAAAACATCTGGCTCCCTTGCGAATGAAAGCATATTCCCCCAACTTGGAATTTCAGAAGGAACACCAAATCCTAAGTAACTTAATCCTGATTCAGCTACAATCATAGTCGCAAATAATAAGGTTGACTGTACAATAATGGTAGAAAGCACATTTGGAAGTAAGTGTTTAACGATTACCTTTACTGGAGAACATCCTATTGATACTGCAGCTAAAATGTATTCATTCTCTTTTTCAGCCAGTACCTTACTTCGAACAATCCTTGCTACCCCTCCCCAGCTTAACGCACTAATAACGATGATTAAAACCGCTAATCCGTTTAATTTACCGAAGAAAATAGCTCCTAATACGATAACAAAGACAAGAAATGGGAAATTCAAGATAAAGTCAGTAAATCTCATTAACATACTATCGACCTTACCACCGAAATAGCCCGCTACTGAACCAACGATTGTGCCAAGTAAAACAACAAAGAATGTACAAGAAATTCCAACTAGTAGAGAAACCCTACCACCATATAAAAGTCTTGTAAAAACATCCCGTCCGTTTTTATCTGTTCCTAACCAATGTTCAGCTGAAGGTCTTAATGACATTTCACCGATATTGATACGAGTGATGTCCAAAGTAGTAATGTATGGCGCCAAAAATGAAACAATCGTAACGATAATTAGATAAATTAGACTTAACATAGCAAGCTTATTTTTCAAAAACTTTCTACGTGCAATCGCAAATGGTGACATACTTTTTTGCGGCTTTACTTGCACAGAGGTTTGGGGTGCAGTTGATAATTCCATGTCCGTACCTCCTAATCCAATCTTATGCGCGGATCAACAATACCGTATAGGATATCCGCTACAAGATTTCCAAACAAAGTTAAAAACGAGAACATCATTGTTAAAGCCATAAAGACTGGATAATCTTGCTGACTTAATGAGTTTAAGAATAATTGCCCGAGACCCGGATAAGTAAAGATCGTTTCAGTAATAATTGCTCCTCCAACAATATTAACAATATCGAATCCTAAAAAGGTAATAAGAGGAATAATTGAATTACGAAGAATGTGTTTGTTATAAATGGTTGACTCAGAAGTTCCTTTTGCTCTAGCCGTTCTCACAAAATCCCTTCGGCTATTTTCTATAATATCATTACGCAAAAATTGCGTATAACTTGCGGTACTCAATAATCCTAATACAACAGCTGGTAAAAATACGTGGTGAAGCCTACTTAAGTAATAAGCAAATGTCCCATCTTGCACCGAAATATCGACTGAACCGTTCGATGGAAACCATCCTAAATTAAAGGAGAAAAAGTAAATGGCAAATACCCCTGCAACAAAGGAAGGTAATGCTAGTCCGAGGTAATTGGCCCCCGCAATAATATTGTCACCTATTGTATATGGCTTTCGTCCTGAATAAATACCCATTATAAAAGCAAGAACATAAGTAATAAAGAGTGATGTTGCACCTAATAATACTGTATTTGGCAATTTTTCCATGATAATATCACTTGCAGGAATTTTATATCGAGTAGATCGGCCAAAATCACCTTGAACAAACTTGGAAATCCAGTTGAAATATTGAATATGAATTGGGTCGTTATAGCCCAATTTTTCACGCATTTCTTCGATATATTGTGGGTCCGTATTATTCGGGTCAATTTCCCCACTGAGGGAGTCCCCTGGCATCATCTTTGCCAGGGTAAACACTACAATGGAGATAAGGAAAAGCATAGGGATCATGCCGAGCAAACGGCGTAACGTATATTTAAGCATCATGCAATCTCCTTATCAAAAGAATCAATCAATTGTCTTATTGCTTAATCCACCATTCATGTGGATCATTGTAACCAGAAACATCAAATTTAACGTTTTGAACTCGTTTGCTTACAGCCATAACTTCTTCAAGTTCTAGGATTGGTAGGGCAGGAACCTCTTCGTTGAAAATAGCTTGCCATTGTTTGTAAAGGTCAGCACGCTTTTCAGTATCTGTACCAACTACACTTAGATCAACAGCATCTTCTAATAATTGTTGTCCTTCTTCACTTACCCAACGAGGGTAGTTCCAAACTGTGTCAATACCCCATGTTGGTAGTGGATCTGGGTCAGCACCAGTTCCCCATCCGCCGTAGAATACTTCTAGAGCTGGGTCATCTTTTTCAATTTGATCATAGTATAAGTTTACATCTGTCATTTGAAGAGTAGATTTTAAACCAACTTCTTCCCAATATTGTGTGAACGCTTTTGCACGTGCTTCAAATGTTGGGTTACCAGTGTCATAGTGAGAGAATTTAACTACAAATTCTTTACCATTTGGATCTTCACGGAATCCGTCGCCGTTTACATCTTTATAACCAGCTTCATCAAGTAATTGTTTTGCTTTTTCTGGATCATATTCATATTGAATTGGCATATCTTCATTTGGAGCTGCAATCCAGTGAGATGTTGGAACTGGACGGTTTAATGGTTTTCCTAAACCACTAAAGAATGCATCTACCCATTTCTCACGATCGATTGCATATAGCATCGCTTGACGAAGTTTCTTGTCAGCATACTTCGGCTTATCCATAACGTTTTTCTTACCATCGTACTTACCTAACTTAAATCCAATGTAGTAATAAGAAAGACCAGGGTATCTTACTACATCAATATTATCTAGAGCTTCTACTTCAGCTAAAATACTTGGGTGGAATGGTGTCATATCAAGAGTTCCATTCTTTAATTCCCCAGTTGTTAACTCACTAGCAATAACTTTTACAATGATTTTTTCGATATGTGGCTTACCTTTCCAGTAATCATCGTTACGAACTAATTCAACGGACTCACCTGGAATGATCTTGTTAACTTTGAATGGACCTGTACCAACCGGCTTTTGACGAACCTGTGGAGATTCAGCCATTTTCTTTGGATCTACGCCTTCGAACTCTTTACGAGAAAGCGGGTATGTCCATAGGTTTTCTAAGTTATTTACACGAGCTTTGTCAAACTTTACATTAAGAGTATAATCATCAACTACTTCTAGACCAGAAATTGAATCTGCTTTGCCTTCGTTGAATGCTACTGCACCTTCAATTGTGTTAACGTTTGACCAACGTTGGTGTTCTCCACCAATAGTAGCAATTGTTTCAAGGGCAAATACCCAGTCATGAACAGTTAATTCTTCACCATTATGCCATTTTACACCCTTTTGGAATGTAAATGTGAAATTTTGGTTATCTTCAGTTGTCCAGCTAGCGATATTTGGCTCTGCTTTAAGATTTTCATCATAACTAATTAAACCATCATCAAAGAACGCAATAATATCATCGTCACCATCTGCATCATAGAAGTTCCAGTTTAATAGACCTTTAAATTCAGATGATAATGCATATGTTAATGTTCCACCATCTTGTGGTTCGTTGTTTTCAACAGGAGTTTTTCCATCATCGCCGTCAGGTTTGTTCGAGGCTTTATCATCTTTATTACATGCTGCTAAGAAAGCAGAAAGTACAAGAATCATCGAAAAAAGCCATAATAATGATTTTTTCTTCATTTTTGTTTGTTCCCCCCAAAAATTATTGTTTTCTCAATTCCTAGTAAAGGTGACATGCCACCTCGTGTCCCGGTTTCACCTCCTTTAATACAGGCTTCGTTACTGAACATTCATCTTTTGCTACTGGGCAACGAGGATGAAATGGACAGCCTGAAGGTGGATTTAAAGGACTTGGTACATCGCCAGTTAGAACGATGCGATTAGCCTTCCTTCTTGGGTCAGGCACTGGAATCGCAGAAACTAGTGCTTTTGTATATGGATGTAACGGCTCAGCATAGAGACTATTTTTGTCACTAATTTCGACCATATTTCCTAGATACATAACACCAATGCGATCACTCATATGCTTAACGACACTAAGGTCATGAGCAATAAATAAGAATGTTAATTCAAATTCATCTTGTAATTCTTTTAATAGATTTAGCACCTGTGATTGGACAGATACGTCAAGAGCAGATACCGGCTCGTCAGCGATGATTAGTTTGGGTCTTAGAGCAAGGGATCTAGCAATTCCAATCCGCTGTCTTTGTCCACCGGAAAACTCATGGGCATATTTATAATAGGCGTCAGGCGGTAGACCTACCTTATTAAGAAGTTCCATAACTTCTGCCTTCAAATCGTCTTTACCCATTTTTTTGTAATTTTTAATTGGCTCTGCAATAATATCGCCAACCATTTGAATTGGATTTAAGGAAGCATAAGGGTCTTGAAAGACCATTTGAATATCTTGACGAATATCTTGTAGGCTTTTCCCACTTAACTTTGTTATATCCTTACCGTCAAAGAGAATTTCTCCACTCGTTGCATTTAATAGTCTGATAATGGTTCTACCGGTTGTAGATTTCCCACATCCAGACTCTCCTACTAAACCGAGCGTTTCCCCTTTATTAATAGTAAAGGAAATATCATCAACCGCTTTAACATTTCCTATAGTTCTACGGAAAAATCCACCTTTTACGGGATAATAGGTTTTTAGATTTTTGACCTCTAAAAGGGCCTCTTTATTTTTACCTTCTTTAATCTTTGTGTGATTTTTTGCATCTACTGTGCTCACTTCATTTTCACCCCTTCATGTGCCTTACTCGTTTCATACAGAAGGCAGGCGACTTCGTGACCTTTGTCCGTTTCCGCTAAAAGTGGAGTATATTCTAAACATTCCGGCATTGCTGCAGGACATCTCTCAGCAAAACGGCAACCCTTTTTAGGCATATTTTTTAATGAAGGTACAATCCCTTTAATAGAACTAAGTTCTTCCACATCTTCATCCATTTTTGGAATAGCTCCCATTAATAGTTTCGTATATGGATGCTTTGGATCATGGAATAATGTATCAACATCTGTTTTTTCAACGATTCTACCGGCATACATGACGATAACTTCATCACACATTTCGGCAACAACACCAAGATCGTGAGTAATTAAAATGACAGACATATCATTTACTTGCTGAATTTCCTTTAAAAGTTCTAAAATTTGTGCCTGGACTGTTACATCTAATGCTGTTGTTGGCTCATCAGCGATTAACAGTCTAGGTTGGCAAGCGATTGCAATGGCAATCATAACCCTTTGTCTCATTCCACCTGATAGTTGATGAGGATATTCATCAATTATTTTTTCAGGTCTTGATATTCCTACACTTTTTAGAAGAGCAATACTTTTTAACCGTGCTTCTTGTTTAGAGATTTTCTGATGATTAAAAAGTACCTCTTGAAGTTGGAACCCAATGGTGAAAACTGGATTCAATGAAGTCATTGGTTCTTGGAAAATCATTGAAATGTCTTTTCCGCGAATTCTATTAATCTCTTTATCTGTTAATTTCTCTAAATGTATCCCATCAAAAACAATCTCACCAGAACGAATTTTCCCAATTCCTTTTGGTAAAAGTTTCATGATGGAGAGGGACATTACGGATTTTCCGCAACCTGACTCACCAACAATCCCGACAATTTGTCGAGGCTTTACCGTGAAGGAAACATTATCAACAGCATTGTGAAATTGACCATCAATGTCAAAGGCTGTTTCCAAGTTTTTCACTTCAAGCAAAGGTGCGTCTTTGTGTAATTTTCCACTCATAGGGACACCTCTTATTTTTTTGAATTATTCAGTTTTATTTGATTTAAATATTATTACAGAGTTGTTACAATTGCAACACTTTTTTTAACTTTTTGAAAGCAAAAGTTTAGAGTTACTAAAAAAAAGCCTGTATTATCAGGCTTGACAAATGTTACTTTCGATAAAATTTTCTGACAAAATCTGAAAAGATTCTTTCGTAGAATAAGAATTTTCTTGCCGATAGTTTCTTACAAGATTGTATCCCATCGTGTAACCTAACATATTTGGCATAAATCCTTTTCCAAATAATAGTTGGTCATGTTTCGGGTGTTTTTTGTTCAATTTGATATTTTTTTCAAAATATCGTTGCCAATATTGCTTAAACTCGCTTATAGGTAACTTATTACTCCATTTTGCTACATAATTTTTCCCTAGATGTTCGTAAACAGCATCCTCAGCTAAGCCTTCCATGATTAGAGAATCTAATAGAGTGTATTCCTCGATCGATTTATTTAGACCATTTAGTCGGCATAGATGGTGGTATTCATGGACAAATAATGCCTCTACTTCTTTTACATCCTCTATATCCGATAAAAATAAGAAGAGTTTATCTGGAAAAGTTACTCCTGATTTATTTCCACTTTGCTGAGATACGCCTCTAGTAGTTCCAATCGGGAAAATATAAATGGGAAGGTTGGGACCGTTCCATTTTTTTTGATAATGATTAAATAGTAAATCTACCTTTTCCCAAATCTTATTTTTCTGTAACGAATAAAATTGTTCTGTCGTTTTTTTACTTGGTCGGTACATACCGAATTGCGTTAAATATTGATACAGCTTAGCAGGGTCTTCTTTTTCCTCTTTATTACATATTTTCTCACACATTTTTATCGGGTTATTCATATGCTCAAGTATCCATTTATCTGTATTTTCTACCCCCACCATCATCACCTCAACTGCTTTTTCAATATCTTATGATGAAATTAAAAATAGTGGCATAAAAAAAACAAGGAGTTAGCGATTAACTCCTTGTCTTACAAATTATTCCTGATATTTTTTAAAAGCAATTGTTGCATTATGACCGCCGAAACCAAGTGAATTACTGATTGCTGCTTTCATTTCCTTTTGCCGTGCTTCATTTGGAACGTAGTCTAAATCACACTCTGGATCCGGTGTTTCTAAGTTAATTGTTGGTGGTAACACATTTTCCTTTAACGCTAGAACGGTAAAGATGGCCTCTACTCCTCCCGCTGCACCTAATAAATGCCCAGTCATTGATTTTGTAGAGCTAACAGCGAGCTTATAGGCATGTTCTCCGAATACTGTTTTAATAGCCATTGTTTCATATTTATCGTTATATTCAGTACTAGTACCGTGTGCATTGATATAATCTATATCTTCAGGTGTTAGTCCGGCATCATCTAAAGCCATTCTCATTGCTCTTGCACCACCTTCTCCTTCTGGAGCAGGTGCCGTAATATGATAGGCGTCACCTGTCGCACCGTAACCGACGATTTCCGCATAGATTTTGGCTCCACGGGCAAGCGCATGACTTAATTCTTCCAAAATTACAATTCCTGCCCCTTCTCCGATGACAAACCCATCACGGTTTGCATCAAATGGACGACTTGCTGTCTTTGGGTCTGGATTTGTTGATAATGCCGTATTGGCACAGAATCCTGCTACCGACATTTTCGTAATAGGTGCTTCGGCTCCACCTGTCACCATTACATCTGCATCGCCACGTTGGATTACTTTAAAAGCATCCCCAATCGAATTTGTGCCGGTTGCACAAGCCGTTACCGTACAAGAATTGAATCCTCTCGCACCAAGTGTGATGGATACTTGACCAGTGGCCATATCCGGAATCATCATCGGTACAAAGAAAGGACTAACACGGCGATAGCCACGGTTTAAAAAAGTCTCATATTGGTTTTCGAAAGTTTCCATTCCGCCAATCCCTGAACCAATCCAAACTCCCACTCTGTGGGAATTTTCATCATTTATCAGTAGATCTGCATCCTTTACGGCCATTAGAGATGCCGCAATCGCATAATGAGTAAAGCGATCCATTTTTCTTGCATCTTTTTTATCAACGAAATCCTCGACGTTAAAATCAGTAATTTCTGCTGCAACCTTTGCAGGGTACTCATCAGCGTTGACTCTAGTTAATGGCCCGATACCGGATATGCCATTTTTAATATTATTCCAAGCCGTTTCAACATTGCTTCCAACTGGTGTTACGGCACCAACACCGGTTACTACAACACGACGTTTCATTCATTTCACTCCTATTAAAAGTTATCTACCCCAACGTAAGGCAATGGCTCCCCAAGTAAGACCTCCGCCAAACCCTACAAGGACAATTAAGTCGTCATCTTTTATTTTCCCTGCTTCTAATTCTTCGACAATTGAAATCGGAATCGATGCAGCAGAAGTATTACCGTATTTATGGATCGTTTTGGACATCTTTTCAATTGGTAATTCCAATCTTTGTCTTGAAGCTTCCATAATGCGAATATTCGCTTGATGCGGGATGAGGAAATCAACATCCTCCTTGGATAAACCTGCTTTTTCTAAAACATTGACACAGCTTTCACCCATTTGTCTTACAGCAAATTTAAACACTTCTCTACCATTCATCGTAATAAAATCCTTTTCCTGGTATAGATGTTTACCACCAGATCCATCTGCCCCAAGTTCAAATGATAAAATGCCTCTCCCATTAGAAACAGGTCCTAAAACAGCAGCTCCTGCACCATCACCAAATAGAACAGCTGTGTTGCGATCACTCCAATTAGTAATCTTAGAAAGTTTCTCTACACCAACTACTAGAATGTTTTTATAAGTGCCAACTTCAATAAATTGCTTCGCCATTACCACACCATACATAAAACCTGCACAGGCAGCACTTACATCTAATGCAGCTGCTCTTTTGGCCCCAAGCTTATCTTGAATCATACAAGCTACGGACGGAAATGGTTGGTCCGGGGTTACGGTAGCAACAACAATTAAATCAATCTCTTCAGGCTTAATTTTAGCATTCTCAATTGCTTTTAAGGCCGCTTCATAGGCCATATCAGAAGTATCTACTGAATCAGCAGCAATTCTTCTTTCTTCAATACCGGTCATTGTCCTAATCCACTCATCGGAAGTATCCATCATTTTTTCCAAATCATGATTAGACAAAATTTTTTCAGGTAAATATCTGCCTAACCCAATTATTCCAGCATTCATTTTGCGCCAACTCCCTTTTACCGATGTGTTTGGATTCCTGAGTTAATTTATATCAAATATTATGACTTGGTACTAATTTTATCAATGTTAACATTTCCTTGCAAGAAATAATAATCAAAAAAAATAAGCTACCGTAGCAGCCTTTTCAGATGGACCTTTTGTTTATTTAATCCATCCTCAATCTTAATACTCTCGTTTATCGAGATTAATTTTATCCTCTCGTCTATCTTTGGTTTATTTTGCTCTGGAATATTGGAAATAAACCTTTCTAGATTTAAATATCGTGCACATGCATACCACTGATTTGGTTTAGTGCTCTGTATGATGTATTGTGAATTCTCATGATCATTCATGATTTTCGCCATTTCTTTTGTTAAATCGTGAATATAGATAGCATCTACGGTTAGTTCTCTTTCGTCCAATTCTATTTCCATTTTAGTTTCATTGGCTTGTAAATATTTTTGAAAAAGAAAGGCAGATGGTTGCCATGGACCAAAAACGGTAGGTAAATAAATAATTTGAAACCGCACATGATTCTGCTCTAAGTCGGTGAAATGCTTATTTAATGACTCAGGCATTCTATTCACAAATACTATTGGAAGCAGGAAAACGATATGTTTCTTAGCTAAATGATGATTTCGATTATTTAAAGCTGTATATTGTTCAAATAAACTAATCGGATTAACTTTTTTCGAATAATATAAATCATAATACGAGACAATCATACTTGTTTCAATTTCCTCAACAAAGTCATCTAACCGTTTTTCTGTAAAATTGGCATTTCTTCCAATTAATAAACGTTTTTCTTCTAAATGTTCTTCAATACAATCTTCACTCCAACGATAGCCCTGTACCTCAATACCCGCCTCTAAAAACTCCTGACAAAGATTAAATCCTAAAAAATGATAAATTCCGAAAATAACTACCTTGTCCATAGAGTATTACCCCCAAAACAATTTGTAAAAGCACCTTTATTTTTTTGGGAATTAAAAGGTGCTTTACACGGTTTTTAAGACTCATTGTATCCTATGCTTGGAGTAAGATAATTATTTGTTAGATATAAAAACAAATAACATTAAAGCTCTTTCTCATTTTCTTTAAAGAAGGAATGAATAATTTTACCTAACCGCTGTTTTTTCTCAGGCACTAGAAAACTAAATTGAATCTGTACATTTTGCTGCTCCCATTGTTGGAAAACCTGTTTAGAATACTCCATTTGCCGATAGGACCTTCGGTCGGATAACACATGAATGATCTTAATCGGAATTTTCAAATTTGGTTCAGGTAGCTCATTTTGATTTTCGATATTTTCTAAATCGTTATTATAGGCTAACGCTATTTCACGCAATATTTTTTTGTAAAAGAATTTTTGCTCTTTTTCAAGTTCAAGCTGAATTTTCAATGAGAAAATGGGATTAATAAAAACGATAGACCTAATCTGATCATTTAATGATTTCATTAAGTCTAAGGCGATTAGGGCACCCATCCCTTCTGCAATGATATGAATTTTAGTATTTAATATTTCCGATCTCATAATGTGGTGATACAATCTTTCCGCCAACATTGTCGACTTTTTGTTTCCCCAATGCCTACCATAAAGATTAGAGTAGAAAATGGTATATCCATTTTGTTTTAATTGGTTTAATAAGAGCTGTTTCCCTTCATTTTGTGTCCAAAAGCTTTTATGTTCATCAACAAAATGTCGTTCATCTCCGATAATTAGGATACCAAAACCGTTTGGTATTTCGGAGTAATGAACCATGTTCCATTCCGTATCCAGTTTAAAGTTTCGGTATTCCATAAAAAAACTCCTTTACCCATGGCACTTTTATTTAGAAAAATACCTTGTCATATTCCTTCTAAATATTGTATGTTACTTCACATATTTGGCAAGGGAAAATGCCTATTTTTAGATGAAGTTTTCAATGCTAAAAATATCTCTAATAAAATTTCATTTCACATTTAGTTGGCTTATGATAATATATGATAGGAGATAGTAATAGGTAGAGGTGAGAAATATGCGTTATTTTTGGACTTTATTTTGGACATTTTTACTAGTGCAAATGATGAACTATGTTGTTACCTCCATGACTGGTACTACATATGATTTCATGACTGGAAACATTTTAGCAGTTATCGTTACGGTTCTAATCTTTATCGTTTCTACGGTTATTCCAAACGATCCAGTTGAACAACATCACCATTAAAAAAGACCATCAACAGATGGTCTTTTTTAATTACGGTTTTCTTTTATAGGTCCAGTGCCGTTTATCATTTGAAGTTTCCGGGAACGGATCTCCAGCTTTTAATTTTATTTGTTTTGGATTCACAACATTATCTCCAGTATCGCCAATTTCGACATAAATTCCATTATTTGGTGCTTTATGCCCTGATTTAAAAACATGGCTTTGGCCCATTTTCCTTCCCTCCATATCCTATAATCAATAGTAGTATTGCCTATTTCAACAAGATAACAATGGGAATTTGCACCATGTAGAATGCCTCATTAAACGAAACGAATGAGTAACGGAATGAAGAACAGGATTGAATTTGCAATTTCATAAACACCAACCTGTTTAGCCGAAAGTGGTTTTCCATAGAAGGCAATCGCTCTGACTAGGCTTGGTAAAAAGGCAAAAGCTATTAACCCTTCACCTAAAATGATCCATCCAATCGGAATCATCAAATGGAATGCCCATGATACCCATTTAAATGGAATATTCTTTTTTTCACGAATCATTGTTTTTACATAAAAGGTACAACCAAGAAAAAACAAAATACTAGTCATAAAAACAAGGATCAATTCATTTGTCAATTGTTCCGTCACAAGAAAACCACTCCCGATTCCTGCTATCGAAAAAGCGATGACAGCACTAACATCATTTCCAAATGCACGGTCCTGATTGTAATGGGAATAATATGCATTAATCATAAAAAATGGGAGCATCAATAGCCCAAAATACATTAATTTTGGTTGTGACAATAGTGGAATCAATAAAAATAACAGGGCTGGAACTAAGTAAATAAAAGTCCATTTTAAATAAAATGGAATCTTTTTTCGTTTAACCAACAATAGCATTGGGTAGGTTGCTAAGTATAATAACAGCCATCCTATGAAAAATGGGATATGTTGCCATAAAAATTTAGTTGCAGCTACTCCAAGCCAAAATGGGATAATTAACATCGCCCATGCACCATGTTGCTTTGGTAAAAATAACTTCATGAGAATCACTCCTCTTGATTGCTTATTTTTACTATATAAGAATGAGTAACCTCAAAAAGTGAAACTTATCACATTTCATCAAAGAAAGGAGGCATTTTTGCCCCCTTTTCACAAATTATTAATTTTTGGGTTTAGTATTGTGATTATGACTAATTTACAGACTTTCCTAATAGAGCTCTGATAAAATGAAATGTCCAAATCAGATGCTCATTGTTATCCAACATAAAATAGGGGACTAACGTATTTTGATTCATTTTCGCTATTAATGATCGGTCCCTTAAAAAGATGGCCATTATATTACTTAATTGATTTAATTTTTCTAAATCGGATGGATTTCTGACAATAAAGATTTTTGGGTGGCTTTCGTTTTTGTGGCCCTCGATTAAAATAATGTCCAGTTTGAATGGAACTAAAAGTTTAATCTGCTCCTCCAATGTCCATTGTGGTTGTTCCGCTTGAATAAGAACCCGTCCTTCTCCTTCTACAAGAGACACAGCAGCCCCTTTATGACAGTATGTCGCTGAATCCTTTTCTTCGTAAATATCTGGTTTTCCACCGTGCCCATGATGCTTAATTACCCCTGCCCGAATGTTTTCTATTGAAAGCATTTCTAAAAGTTGTTTAATAAAAGTTGTTTTTCCACTATTTTGAAATCCAACAACTTGAAGAATAAGCGGATGCTTTACCAAGGCCATTCACTTCCAACATGATCCTCTAATAACAGCACGTCCACCGTTGTTCCGTTCATAAACCCTCTCGTTCCACCAGGTAAAATCATTAATGAGTTAGCTCCTGCCAAGCTCATGACTATATTGGATTTGTCAAGACCACTCGGCACTACCTTTAATTGCCCATTTTCGACATATACCTGACTTCTGACAAATCGAACAAAAGGATTGGCTTTCGGGAAATCCGCTTCTAGAACGGCCTTCTCCTTTTTTAAATGAGGTCTATCAGCAAAAAGCATTTTTCGAATGATTGGTCTTGCAAATAGTTCGAATCCAACATAACAAGCTGATGGATTTCCTGACAAACCAAATAAGAGCTTTCCGTCAAGATGTGCTACCGTTGTGACACTTCCTGGGCGCATGCCGACTTTATTAAAAAGGACCTCAGCACCGAGTTTTTCATATATCGCTGGGATATAATCATAATCTCCCACTGAAACCCCACCAGTTGTTATTAATATATCTACTTTTGAAAGCGATTCTTTTATGGCTTGAAAACATTCATTAAAATCGTCAACCAGTTTACCGAAATAAACGACTTCCCCTCCCACACGTTTAATTTGCGCTGAAATCATGTGGGAATTGCTATTTCGAATTTTCCCTGGGACCAAATCATCTTCAACCTCTAAAAGCTCTGTTCCAGTTGCAAATAAACCGACTTTCGGCTGTTTAGCAACAGGCACATCCTTATATCCGAAGGTAGCCAAAACGGCTTGGACACCAGGATTAATAAACGCACCCTTGCTCACAAGAATTTCACCTTTTTTAGCATCTTCACCAATAAAAGAAACATTATCGCCCTTTTTAAAAGGACGTTTTATCGTCATAAAGGTTTGACTCCCTTCAATAAAATCCTTTGTCAATTCTAGCATAACTACCGTATCTGCTTCCTTTGGCATCATTGCTCCAGTCATAATTCTTACGGCTTCGTATTCGCCAAGTGTTTTATTGGAAACCATCCCAGCACCAATTTCGTCTATTACTCGAAATTTAACTGGATTCTCTTGGGAGGCATTTGCTGAATCCATAGAGCGAATCGCAAATCCGTCATATGGTGCCCGGTCAAAATGAGGGACATCACTTGTCGCGATTAAATCTTCGGATAGATATCTACCATAGGCGTTTGAGATGGGTATGTATTCGGTATTTCCTTTGATTTCATAAGCTAATACTTTTTTTACCGCTTCTCCTATCGAAATAGGAATTCGTTTTTCCAACATATTATCAACTCCTACTACTTATATCAGTACTATTATACGGTCAATCAATCATAAAAGACATGTCAAACCTCACTAATCATACCTAGGTAAGAGAAAACCATATTTACACGTTTGAAAAGTTGTCAAAAAATACGGATGAAGTGTGATGGTTATCACCAAGTCTGGGTAGGAAATACAGTATGCTAATACAGTGAAGAAAAATATGTATTTATAAGGAGGACTTTTTCCTAATGACTTTTCCTTTTACTGAACAATCCTTAGTTCGTGATATTGTAAATGAATTTCCAAAATCAAGTGACTTGTTCAAAAAGAACAGAATTGATTTTTGCTGCGGTGGAAATACACCCTTATTAGATGCAGCAACCGCTAGTGGAGTTAATATGGAGAACCTACTAGTTAATTTGAAGGATTTATACGAAAAAAATCAAAACTTAGGGGCTACAGACATGGAGGTTTGGATGGATTCTGATTCCAAAACGATTATTGATCATGTCATCGAGCGTTATCACCGTCCACTAGAAGAAGAGCTTTCCCAATTAAGTCCATACGTAACGAAAGTTGCAAAAGTACATGGTGATCATCATCCGGAACTATTGAGAGTCTATGAGCTTTTCAAAGAGTTGAAAACGGAATTGCTAGAGCACACCAAGAAAGAAGAAGAAATTTCCTTTCCTCTTATTTTAAAACTTGAGGCAGGTGCTGTGGAAGATCGCGAGGAAGCGTTAATGCAAATTGCTGAGCTTGAAAAGGAACATGATCACGCGGGTGAAATTCTAAAGGAATTACGTGATATTACCGGTGACTTTATTCCTCCTCTCGATGCTTGCGGTACCTATCGCCTTGTGTACAAACGTCTTGAAATGCTTGAGGGCGAAACATTTATGCATGTCCATTTGGAAAATAATATATTATTCCCAAGATATATTTAATTTAATGGAGCTTTTGTTACCACCCTATTTTTACCTTTTTAATCCATTTGTTTTCTCTGATTGGACTGCGATGAAGAAAAATCGCAGTCTTCTTTTTATAAAAAAACTCCCTGTTCCAGGGAGTTTTTATCTTTAACCACCAATGTAGGACATTTCAATTTTCTTACGATTGCGGTTGGTTTCAGCGGTTCGTTCATCAGAATATCTGTCGTTTCGACCATTCCAAATTGCTGTAATGCGATTGATAATTTCTTCATCAGATACTCCACTACGCATATAGTCGCGAATATCATGCCCGTCTCCATTAAACAAACAAGTAAATAACTGCCCATTAGCAGATAGTCTTGAGCGAGTACAGCTCGAGCAAAATGATTCCGAAACAGACGTAATAAATCCAACAGCAACATTTGTATCTTTATAATAATACCTTTTGGCCACTTCCCCAAAGTAATTCGGATCGACTGGGATTAATTCGTATTGTTCATTTAGAATATTAAAAATTTCCTTTTTCGTTACGACATCATCCATACGCCAGCCATTTGTAGAGCCAACATCCATAAACTCTATATACCGTAGCTCAATTCCTTCTTGTTTACAAAACTCCGCCATTGGTAAAATTTCCGAGTCATTTAACCCCTTTTTTACGACCATATTAATTTTAACACCAAGACCGACATTTCTTGCCGCTAGAATTCCGTCTAATACAGGCTTAGTCCCAGTATTACGACCATTAATCTGCCCAAACAATTCATCATTTAGGCTATCTAAGCTAACATTAACCCGCTTTAAACCAGCATCCTTTAGATTTTGTGCATGTTGTGGTAAGAGAACACCATTAGTGGTTAAACCGATATCCGATAACCCGTCAATCACACTTAATTTCTGAACCAATAAAGGCAAGTCTTTCCGTAATAACGGCTCACCACCAGTTAAGCGGATTTTTTCAACCCCAAGATGAACAAAAAGTTTAGCTAAACGCTCAATTTCTTCATATGTCAACAGCTGGTTCTTTGGTAAAAAGGCGAAATCCGGTCCAAAAATTTCCGCCGGCATGCAATACTGACAACGGAAGTTACAGCGGTCAATAACCGATATTCTTAAATCCCTTAAGGGGCGATTTAATTGATCTTTTATCATCAATTTTTCCAATATTATCAACTCCAATTTGGAAACGTTATCAAAACCTATCATAAATCTAGAAATTGTTATTTAAATACTTTGTATCATTTTATCATATGTATGATGGAAATTGAGCGTAAAATAATATAAATAAAGTGAACAAGTTGGTAAATATAATGAGTTATAAACATTATCACCATAATATCCATAGTTTATATTTGACGGATTTGTGAAAAGCCTTTTTGTTTATTGGGGAATATGTTTTAATTACTTTATAAATTATTTCTGTGAGTTTTGTCACACTTTTTTATCAAATAACATTAAGGTGATGATATCGTGAATCAATTAAAGCCAACACATTCGATAGAGATAAAAGAACTTCTTCGCTTCGCTGATCGTAAATTTTATAGCCAAAGAGATACCTTTCTTTTCCAGGAAGGGATGGAAGCAGAAGAACTGTATATCGTCATGTCTGGGAAAATTCAAATTAGTAAAATTACGACCGATGGACGAGAGCTTTCTTTAAGAATTTGTGGTGCCAATGATATTTGCGGTGAACTTACCTTATTCACAGATAGTCCAAAATATTTATTAAGCGCGAAAGTTCTAGAAGAAGGCGAAATTGTTGCCATTAAAAAAGAAGTCATCGAAAGTGAGATTTTCCAAAACCCAACCCTAGCATTTGAATTTATGAAGTGGATGAGTGATCATTTTCGTAAAACGCAAACAAAGTTTCGCGACCTTGTATTAAACGGAAAAAAAGGTGCCTTGTTTTCCACCTTAATTCGGATGACGAACAGTTACGGTGTGCAAAAGAAGGAAGGAATTTTAATTGACTTACCACTTACAAATCAAGATTTAGCCAACTTCTGTGGTACTTCGCGAGAAAGCACCAATCGAATTCTCAATGATTTAAAGAAAGATGGAATTATTTCGATTAAAAAAGGGAAAATTACCGTCCATGACCTTCAATATTTAAAAGATGAAATTGGTTGTGAAAACTGCTCTGCCGTATATTGCAGTATTGAATAATATAGTGAAAAAGGGATGGTTCAAAACCATCCCTTTTCTTTATGCTTGAACTTGTTTTTGCCGTAATGCTTTTGGAATGTAAACGCAGAATGGTTCACTTTCCAAATAGTCTCCTGTCATAGCATAGGCACGAGAACGTGATCCTCCACATACATGTCGGAATTCACATACCCCACATTTCCCTTTATAAAGATCAGGGTTACGCAAAGATTGGAAAATTGGAGATTCACGATAAATTTCTGCTAATGGCTGTTCACGTACATTCCCTGCTTTTACAGGTAATAATCCGCTCGGATAAACATCACCAACATGAGAAATAAAGACAAATCCATTTCCATCATTAACTCCTTTAGGCGCGCGGCCTAAACCATCAATTGAACCAGTTAATCCTTGTTGTGTTAAAGCATCAAGATATTGGATATCCTCTTTGCTTTCTTTTGCCTCTCGCATCTTTTGTTGAATGACAACACGACGGTAATGCTGTGCAGCAGTTGTTTTAATATCAAACTTCACTCGCTTACTAAGATTATTCAACCATTGGAATACTTTTTCATGTTCAACCGGAGAAATCATATCTTTTTCCTGACCTCTACCAGTTGGAACTAAGAAAAATACACTCCAAAGGACACAATCAAGTTTTTCGACTAATGCAGCCATTTCATCCAAATGGTCGTAATTATAACGGGAAATAACTGTATTAATCTGAATCGGTAAACCAACCTCATGTAAATATTTGATACGTTCCATTGTTAAATCAAATGAACCTGCTGTCCCACGGAAATGGTCGTGGATTTCAGCTGTGGGACCATCTAAACTAAATGCCCATCGCGCTAGGCCGATTTCTTTCGCTTTTTCAATTGCCTCTTTTGTTACATTTGGCGTTGCACTTGGTGTCATCGAAACGCGTACACCTTTGTCTATGGCGTACTTGGCAATATCAAAAACATCCTCACGCATAAGTGGATCTCCACCAGTAAAGACAAGCATCGGGTTGTTCATTTCATATATTTGATCAATGAGTTGCTTTCCTTCTTCAAATGTTAATTCACGTGGGTCGCGACGATATTGGGCTTCAGCCCGACAATGTAAACACTTTAATTGGCATGCTCTTGTTAATTCCCATATAACGATAAACGGATCTTTATTAAAATCTCTGCTAAACATTATGAATTGCCCCCTTTTACAAGGCCATTGTATAAGTAACTGCCTTTATAGGAGTATTATAAATCACCGAATTAGGCGGAAAAGTGAACTTTCTCACACATTGGTTTCATTTAAACGGGGAAACAATGTCCGTTTTGTGAAAACCTCCGGATTGATGACCGTTTTTACTAAAAAACCGATAAATTATAACCAAAAGCAGAATTAATGCCCTTTTTAAGCAAAAATTTTAAAAAAGAGTCACTTCAAACAGATTTTGGTGACTCTTTTTACCCATAAATAAAAAAACGGGCAACAATACCCGTTTTTCACTATTATGCTATTGTTAAAACCTCAAATTCCGCAGCTAGTTCAATAAAATGTCCCATCGAGCTAATACTACCAACTGTTAACTTTTCCTCTAGCTCATAATGGTCGACACAGGTTTTGCAAGCAAAAATGGAGACCCCTTTGTCAGCCAATTCCTTAAGATGGACTGAAACAAAGGATTCATCAGTTAAAGTAAACACACCGCGGTTCATACAAAAAACTGCATGAGGTAGCTCCTCACGTTGCTTTAGCAGGGTGAAAAAAGTTTCCAATACGGATTCTCCTAACTGCACATCACCTTCACCTAATTTATCAGAACTAACTAATATCACTTTGTTTCTCATGATTAGCCTCTAATCCCTAGGGCAATTTTTGCATATCTAGACATGCGATCTTTTGACCAAGGCGGATTGAAGACAATACTTACATCAACATCATTTACCTCAGGAATATCGGCCAATGCACGTTTAACTTGATCAACGATGGTACCTGCTAATGGGCAGCCCATGGAGGTTAAAGTCATTGTAACCTTGGTAAAACCATTCTCGTCCATTTCCACATCATAGACCAAGCCAAGATTGACAATGTCTACGCCAAGCTCTGGGTCAATGACAAGCTCCAGTGCTCCCATAATATTTTCCTTTAATTGTTCATCCATCATCTATATTTCCTCCTAAAAGTTTATTTGTGAGTTTCCACTTTCAATGAAAAATGGATATGAAACCAATCCACCATTCTTAACAGCCCCTGATGACTAACTTTATGGCCTGCTTTTTCATCAACCAAAAAGTCAATTTGAGCATTCCTCTTTACCATCATTTCATAAAAATGAGACGAATATTCAAATGGAACTACTGGGTCCACCTTCCCGTGCCATAAAAATATCGGACGATTACCTAATTTTTCAGACTGTAATGACAGATCATAACGCTTGAGTTGCTCAAGTAGCTGCTCCTGCTCGACATCCGTTATTGGCAAGGAGATACCTTTTGATTCAACCTCTTTCATCTGCCTTTTTGCAAAGTCTAGATAGTACGGAGATCCCATTAGACTAGCCGCAACCTTTATCCACTTATATTGGGTAAGTGCTCCATGTGTAATGATTCCACCCATCGAGGTGCCTGCTAGCCCGATTCTTTCTTCGTCAATAAGACCCTTATCAAGAAAATAATTCTTTATACCCTCCAACTCATGAATGGTTTTCAGTACAATTTCCCAAAATCGAAAAGCTAACTCTTGTTGGTTTTGATTATTTGCTCGTTCCCCATGATATAGGGCTTCAGGTAACACAACTCGAAACCCCTTTTCGGCAAGTAAATAGGCATAATGTAGATTCTTTTCTTTAAAGCTGCCAAATCCATGAACAAAGATGACAAAGGGCAATTGACTCAGATGAACTTCCTCTTTCACAATATGTAGGGCTGGTATCTTATTGATAAAAATTTTTTCGACCAAAATCACTACCATATCCTCCGTACTTTATTAGTATAATGTTAAAATTGGACCGAATAAGTGAATTTTTGTACACTTAGGTAAAAAACTGTTAACATAGTATTATTATTACTAATTCAACTATATCATGTTGTTATAACTGAACTCAAAGTTTAAAGGAGTACGTATATGGCTGAAAAACATTTAATAGCTCTAGATTTAGATGGAACGTTATTAAAAGATGATAAAACAATTTCCAATCGAACGAAAAAAGTTCTGATGAAGGCGAAGGAAAATGGGCATGAGGTTATGATTGCCACAGGTCGGCCATTCCGATCAAGTGAAATGTATTATCGCGAATTGGAACTTTCAACGCCAATCGTTAATTTTAATGGTGCTTTCGTTCACCATCCCTTAAATCATAACTGGGGTATTTACCATTCCCCTCTTGATATTAAGGTTGCCAAGGATATTGTGGAAGCTTGCCAAAAATTTAATCTCTATAATATTATTGCTGAGGTAATTGATGATGTTTATTTACATTATCACGACCAAAAGCTTTTGGAACTTTTTAGTATGGGCAGTCCTTCTGTTACAACCGGCGACCTCAGGGACTTTTTGAAACAATCACCAACCAGTATGCTCATTCATGCAGAGGAACAGCATGTTGCAACAATACGGAAACATTTATCCGATGTTCACGCGGAGGTTATCGATCATCGCCGCTGGGCAGCACCATGGCACGTCATCGAAATTGTAAAATCAGGCTTAAATAAAGCTGTTGGCATTAAAAGGGTATCCGAGTATTTCCAAATTCCGAAAGAACGAATTATCGCCTTCGGAGACGAAGATAATGACCTAGAAATGTTGGAATACGCCGGACATGGAATTGCGATGGGTAATGGAATTGATCTTGTCAAAAATATTGCTAATGACGTAACGATAAGTAACGAAGAAGATGGTGTTGCTGTTTATTTAAATGAATTATTAAATCTAAAGGCAATTTAATTTTATCTGAAGTTTCCTATTTGAATCACGTCAAAATGAGCATACTATTATATGAAGCAGTGACATTGCTGTTTCTTTTTAAAAATGCTCTTATCATTGGAGGGATGACGGATGGGTAAACGTAGTAAGTCAAAACGCTTTGTTCAACAAGGGTTAGACACAGTTACTAAGCACGCAGAACGTATCCCATATCACACGACTTATGCTGAAGCCGAAGCACAAAAGATGGCCAATGTTCAAAACTCCTCTTACGGAGGAATTTAAACATGGGAAACAGACTGTTTCAAGAAGCCAGATCTTTTGTCGAATTAGCGAAAACAGCTCAGTCGGATGAGAAGCAAACTGCCATTTTAAGAGCAAAAAATGCATTAAGCTCTGCGTATGCAAACTCTACTGTTGCGGAACAAGCTCAGTTAAGTGAGATGCAGAAAGAGCTAGATCAAATTCAGTGAGTGAAAAAAGCTGGAACGCTGCGTTCCAGCTTTTTCATTTAACTTTTTTGGGATAAATATGAAGCATATTCCCTTTTTTATCCTTTTCATATAGGTAGAGAATGAAGGAATCACTCCCCTTTGGTATGTCCACTTTGATAAAAAAGGCCCCCCAAGCTGAAGGCTTCCCAGGTACTTTTACCATTGACTCCTTAACCAATTCCCGATGACCATCCTCAACCACAAAAAATAATTCCCCCCGGAGGGGTTTGGCATGTCCACTGATTTCAAGCCTATCTCCATTAAGTTTAATTATGACATTTTTTATAATTGGATTCTTTTCAGGTATCACCATCTCTTTTTGGTCCATTAAACGATGATAGCCTTTTAGGTCCTCACCATTTACGGAGATGGCCTTTAGTTGGGCTTTAACTAAGTATTTTCCAGGCTTTAATTTCTGACCATGTGGCTCACTAAGATTTACAGACCATTTTTTTGTTTCTCCTGGCCTCAATATTAGTTTTTGAAAGGCTTGTAAAAAAGAACGGCCATGTGAATAGTGGTAGACAATCTCTTCATCTTGGTTTGTAACCGTAAAATCAAACCATTGTGAAGTAGGTGCTTCAAACTCTAAAATTTGATTCCCTTCATTTGCAAGAAAAATTTCAATGACGGTTTCCTCCGGGTCCGGAACCGGGTTAATATAAAATCGAAATTGGCTTTCTGGGTTCGTTTCTGCCTGAACGTTTGATACTAATGGCAAGCTTGTAACGAAAAATAAGACTAACAAAATTTTTTTCAATTGTGCTTACTCCTTTCGGAAGAAACCAAATATCCCTGCTGTTTCTACAATATTGGTGAATGCATTGGGATCAGTTTCTTTTATTACTCTTTCCAAATCAAATAATTCATATCTAGTGATGACAACAAATAACATTTCCTTCGGTTCATTCGTAAAGGCACCCTTTACTGGAATAACGGTCATCCCACGAACAAGTCGAGCTTGAATCGCTATTTTCAAATCCTCGGCTTTTTTTGTAACGATCATCGCGGTTAATTTTTCATGGCGTGTATGAATCGCATCAATGACCCTTGTAGAAGCATAAAGTCCAACGATTGTATAAAGGGCCTTTTCCCAACCAAACAAATAGCCAGCTGTAATAATGATTACTGCATTCATTAGAAAGAAGTATTGACCGACAGGCTTGTCCTTCATTCTTGATAAAATCATTGCAATAATATCCAGACCTCCTGTTGATGCACCCCATTTTAAAGTTAAACCAACACCAACAGCGGCAATTACGCCACCAAAAACGGCATTTAGGAGCATATCCTCGGAAACATTTCTAATCGGGAGAATTTCAAGAAAAAAAGACATTAACAAAACACTAAAAAAGCTATACAAGGTAAAGATTTTTCCAATTTTTCTCCATCCTAAAATCGCAACAGGAATGTTTAATATAAAAAGTAAAATACCGGTTGAAATTGCAAATGGCGTATATTCCGTCGAAATTCGCGATACTAACTGAGCTATCCCAGCAAATCCACTAGCATATACATCTGCTGGTATGAGAAAAAAATTCATTGCCAACGCATTGAGAAATGCACCTATGACAACAATAGCTAATTTCTTTAGCTCTAACAAAATCAAAATTTACCACCCCTTACCATTAAGTTGTACTATAGTTTCGTCCAATATCCATCGATTCTAATTGAAGTTTATTGTCGAAACCGATAAACTAAAGGAAAAACAAGAATGGGAATGAGGGTGACCTTATGGCGGTTAAAATTTTGGCAGATAGTGCTTGTGATTTGCCACTAAGTTTTTATGAACAATATCAAGTTCAATTGCTTCCTTTAAAAGTGCTGATTGATGAAAAGGAATATGAGGATTTAGTAACGATTCAACCCGATTCTGTCTATGCAGCAATTCGTTCAGGTAAAATGCCAAAAACATCTCAAGTATCGCCAGCCACTTTTGAAAAAGTGTTTACTGATATGGCCAAACAAAAACAGGAGGGCATTTATATTGCTTTTTCCTCGGAGCTTTCAGGGACCTACCAGTCTGCTGTAATGATGCTCGAGCAAGTAAAGGAAAACTATCCAGATTTCCAACTTACGATTGTTGATACAAAATGTGCTTCTTTAGGTTATGGATTAGTTGTTAGAGAAGCTGCTTTCTTAGCGGCCGATAACCATTCAAAAGAAGAAATTCTTGCAACTGTTGAATTTTACACACAACATATGGAACATTTATTTACCGTTGACGATTTAAACCACTTGGCAAAAGGCGGCCGATTATCAAAGGCATCAGCTTTTCTTGGTGGCTTATTAAACATTAAGCCTCTGTTAAATGTCGAAGACGGCAAGCTTGTTCCGGTTGAAAAATTGCGCGGTAAAAAGAAGCTCCTCAAACGTTTGGTGGAGCTAATGCAAGAAAGAGGCCAATCATTTTCGAAACAAACGATTGGAATTAGCCATGCAGACGATATGGAAACAGCATTAGAATTAAAGGCGATGATTGAGGATTTATTGAATCCGCGCGAGGTATTAATTACGTCAATTGGATCAGCGGTTGGGGCTCACACAGGACCGGGAACAATTGCGTTATTTTTTCTAAGTGAAACCCAAAACTAATCTTACATACTCCCTACCATTTAAAGAGACAATAGAAACGTACAGTCAACTTTGATGAAGGGAGTTATTTTTATGCCACATACATCTGATAATGATAAAAAAGCTCAAGACAATAACGCCTTTAGACACGAAAAAAATATGATTCGCGAAAAGAATCGTCAGGCTGGGAAACATCAGTACTCTAAAAAAACAGACCATAAATAAAAGGGGAAAAGACCAAGAGCAATTTAGTTTTGCTCTTGGTCTTTTTTTAGATAAGTCCAGCCTTCTTGTTGATAAACCTTTCCATCCTTCATTAACTTTCCTAATGCTCGTTTAAAGGCTCCCTTACTCATTTTAAATCGTTCTTCAATATCTTCTGGCATGCTTTTATCCCAATACGGCATAAGACCATTTCGTGAATGCAAATAGTTCATAATAATGTCGGCATCAGAGTCTTGTGCTTCGTGTTTTCTTGGTAGAAGTGAAACATTGATGGTTCCATCCGGTTTAACATCAATCACTCTTCCTTCTATTTTTTGTCCTAGCCGCGGTTCTTGTTTTCGTTGACTCTCATGAATAAATCCTCGATAGCCTTCAGCGGAAATCATCCAAGTACCAACCTTAGCAGTTCGGTAGACATATCCTTGGATGTTTTTATTTAAGTCATTTTGGCTAGCCTTAATCGAAACTTCTGTCACAATTTGCTCTGAAGCTAATTTTGCATATAGTCTACCATTTCGATTCACTCGTAGTGTCGAATACACCATGTCCCCAACTTGCGGCCAAACCTCTTTGACAACTGGTAGATCATCTTTTCCTAATAAAAGATCCTTTTGAATACCGATATCTAAAAATACTCCTAGGTCATGACGAACATCAACAACCTTTACCCAATCATAAAATCCTTGATGAATAAGTGGTTTTTTCGAAGTAGCTGCCAATCTGCCTGTAGAATCGATATAGATAAATACTTCTACCTCTTCATCCAACTCATAGTCTTTAGTTGCTTCATTATTGTGTAGTAACACGTCCTCTTTTCCATCTGTTAAAAAATATCCAAAATCTACTTTTCTTGCCACCGTTAACGTAATTAATTCACCTAGGGATTCTTCAATATATGACATTTAGTCGACTCCTTTCAAAATGAGCTATCTATTATTTGTCTTTTTTACCGAAAGTTGTTTGAATCGCTTTATTTTACTATAATTAGAACATAAAGTGAATGATGGAGGTAGAATTATGTCGAAAGAAGCTTCATTTGATATTGTGTCCAAAGTGGACTTTTCGGAAGTCACCAATGCCGTAACTATGACAATGAAAGAAATTCAAACCCGCTATGATTTTAAAGGTAGTAAAAGTGACGTTTCGGTGGATAAGGAAGAACTGGTGTTAATCTCGGATGATGAGTACAAGCTTGATCAATTGAAGGATGTTTTGCTAAATAAATTGATTAAGCGAGGAGTTCCAATTAAGAATTTAGATTACGGAAAACTTGAAGGGGCATCTGGTGGAACCGTCCGTCAACGAGCTAAATTGGTTCAAGGTATTGATAAAGAGAATGCTAAAAAAATCAACATGGTTATTAAAAATAGTGGACTAAAGGTTAAAAGTCAAATTCAAGAAGATCAAATTCGTGTAACTGGAAAGAGCCGTGATGACCTACAACAAATTATCGCAGCTGTTAAAGGGGCTGATTTAACCGTTGAAGTCCAATTTGTAAACTATCGATAGTTTACTTTGTTAGGAGCGAATTTTTTTCGCTCTTTTTTTCATGGCTGGACATGAATGAATCCCCTCCTATCTTGGAATAGCTAATTAAGATTTGAATAAAATTAAGGGGGGGAATCATTTTATGAGCTCATCTTCAAATTCTAATCAAAAACAAACCTTTCCACCGCAGCATCAAAATCAACAGCCTGGCGTAGAAAGGGAGATGAATCCTAGACCTAAATCATCTTATCCAGGATACCACGGTAGTAACAAACTAAAAAACAAGGTAGCGATCATTACAGGTGGTGACAGTGGAATTGGAAAATCCGTTGCGATCTATTTCGCTAAAGAGGGCGCGGATATTATTATTTCCTATTTAAATGAGCATCAAGACGCGGAGGAAACCAAACAGCTAGTTGAGGCAGAAGGACGATTATGTTTACTAATACCTGGTGACATCGGATCCGAAACATTCTGCCAAGAGTTAGTCCAAAAAGTGATTGCTCAGTTTAAGAAAATCGATATTCTCGTCAATAACGCGGCTGAACAGCACCCACAAAAAAGTATTTTAGATATTACAGCTGAACAATTGGAGAGTACTTTTAGAACGAATATTTTTTCCATCTTCTATTTGACAAAAGCTGTACTTCCATATCTACAAAACGGTGCATCAATCATTAATACGGCTTCGATAACAGCTTATGCCGGAAATGAGCAGTTAATTGATTACTCTGCTACAAAAGGAGCCGTCGTATCCTTTACCCGATCACTCTCAGCTTCATTAGTGAAACAAGGAATTAAGGTAAATGCTGTTGCACCCGGTCCAATTTGGACTCCGCTAATTCCTTCAACCTTCACAGCCGAACAAGTTGCCACCTTTGGAAGCACTACTCCAATGGGAAGAGCTGGTCAACCACATGAACTTGCAGCAAGCTACGTCTTTTTGGCAAGTGAAGATTCCTCCTATATGACCGGACAAATGTTACATGTCAATGGAGGTATCATCGTGAATGGATAACAAAAAAAGCAGTGTCGCCGCTGCTTTTTTTAGTCGTTCATTATTTTACTAGGCATGTCACAGGTTAGTCGTTTAATTAATTTATGCTGGATGATGATTCGCTTAACCGGTTCTTTTGGATTCTCAATCTTTTGAATCAAACTTTTTGCTGCCTCAAATCCGAGGTCAAAAATTCCGATATCAACAGATGTTAATGGTGGTCTTGACATTTCCGAAAGCATAACATTATTAAAACTAATTACTGAAACATCATTTGGGACCGAAATCCCCATTTCATCTAATGAGTTGAGAACCCCTAAGGCCATTAAGTCATCCGTAACGACTAAAGCGGTTGGTGGTTCCTCAAGTGAGAACAGCTCCTTTACCGCTCCTTGTCCACCTTCCTTTAAAAATTCTTCATGCATAATGTATTCTCTTTTTAAGGGAAGATGATAATCACGTAGTGCCTTTTCATAGCCTAATAAGCGTTCTACCGTTACAACTAAGTCCAAATCACCACCAATAAATGCAATTGACTTATGACCTAAATTGATTAAATACTCAGTAACTTCCCTTGTAGCTCGAAAGTTATCATTATCTACATGGGTGATTTCCTCCACATGTTTAAAGGGTTTACCAATTACGACAAATGGAAATTTCCTCTGTTTTAAATAGGTTAAAATAGTATCTTCAACCTTTGAGTATAGTAAAATAACCCCATCTACACGGCCCCCCTGGACCATTTGAACAACTCCATCAAAAATTTCATTTTCTGTTTTTCCGGTCGTCATATGCAAGGCATATTGTTTTTCATTTGCCCCTTCACTTATCCCTGCAAGAACAGTCGGGAAAAAAGGATTTTGAAATACCTTATCGGTTGAGCTAGGCATCACTAATCCAATAGCTTGTGTGCTTTGGCTGGCGAGGCTTCTGGCGATAAAATTCGGGTGATAGCCAAGTTGTTCCATCGCTTCCCTAACCTTCTCCTTTGTTTTTTCGCTAATCCGTGAACTATTTGCAATTACTCTGGAGACGGTTGAGGGGGCAACATTTGCAAGCTTAGCTACATCTTTAATGGTGACCGCCATTTTTTACACCTCCTCATTCGAATTAATGCGGTTGATTTTGCTTAGACTTTTTCTTAACCAAATAAATAAACAATAGAAAGGCAAAAATAATTAATCCCATAGCGATAAAGTAAGAATAGTTAATACCTGATTTTTCAGCTAAAACATAGATTTCCGCCATTTCTCTATCCATGATTATTTCATATTTATCTTCTGTTCCACGCACTAAATCATTTGCTAAAAGACCGCGAAGTTCTTTATTTGATTCAAGATCCTTTGCAGTTAACGTGACATTCTGCGTCTTGGATGTGTTATTGATTGCGATAACGGATACCTCATCCTGATAGACTCTTTTGAAAACGGCCATCCCTTTATCTTCATATAAAACTTCCAGCGTCCCTCTCGTTAAGGAAGGTAACTGCTGACGCAATTCACCAATCTTAGTAATATAATCGATTAATTCTTCATCAGTACGAAAGCTCATTTGTCTTCTGTTATCTGGATCTTTCCCACCATTTAAAGCAATCTCCGAACCATAATAAACAATTGGAATACCTGGTGTTGTATAAAGATAAGTCAAGGCTAATTTCCAACGTGTTCCTGGATTTTGTCGATTTTGTACAATATCTGATGTAAATCTCACTGTATCATGATTATCTAGAAAATTCCCCATTAAATATGGTTCTTCATAAATAACGTTATTTCTTTTAAAATTTGTAAACAACCAGTCCAATGTTTGATCAGGTTTAGCAAAAGCAGTTCTTAACTGCTCATGTAGAGGGTAATCGACAAAGCCATCAATCCCCGCTTTATCATAGGTAGCTATATAGTTAGGGTCATTAGACCATACCTCTCCTAGCAAGTAAAAATCCTCTTTAGTTTCTTTCACTCTTTGTGAAAACTTTTCCCAAAAAGAAACAGGAACATGCTTGACTGTGTCTAATCGATAACCGTCAATATCGGTCTCCGTTATCCACCATTCTGCTACGTCTAACAGGTAGTTTTCAACTTCTGAATTTTCTTGTGCTAGATCAGGTAAACCATATATCCAACCATTTTCAAGGTCTTGCTGATTTTCCCAGTTCATGATTCCCTTGTTTTCATGGAACCAGTCTTTTTTGGCCGGGTCATTAACCCATTGATGTGTAGGCGCGACATGATTAGCTACAAAATCCAAGATAATTTTTATATCTCGTTTATGCGCCTCTTTAACAAGCTTTTTAAACGTCTCGATACTTCCAAAATGCTCTTCTGTATTATAAAAATCAGTAATCCAGTAGCCATGGTAGCCCTTATCAGCATTATCAAAAATCGGCGTCATCCAAATGGCGGTAAAGCCCATATCCTTTAAATAATCTAATTTGTCAATAATTCCTTGAAAATCGCCACCATGGTAGCTAAGCGGATCTTTCGTATTAATTTTGAAGTCATTTTTCGAATCACCGTTATTAAACCGATCGACCATTAAAAAATAAATTGTTTCATCTTGCCATTTTCGTTCTTCTTTTTCAACTGCCCCAACTGGGAAAGCATAAAAAAGAAGAAACGGAATTAAGATGAGGGTTAAGAACCCTTTTTTCATTTCCGCTCCTCCTTCTTGTTGCATGGTTTTATACGCCTGCAATATTAAATTTTTTGGATTCAAGTATAGATTATCCCTTTGTCCCACCAGCCGTCAAACCTGAAACAAAATATCTTTGGAACGATAAGAAAAGTATCGCAATTGGAATGGCAATTAATACTGCCCCTGCAGCAAATGTAGTGAACTCAGCTCCAAATTGCTTCGCAACCATGTCATATAACCCAACGGCAAGTGTGTATTTTTTCTCATTTCGAAGGAGTATACTTGCAATAATAAAATCAGCAAATGGTGCAATAAACGAAAATAAGGCTACAACTGAAATGATAGGTGTTGCCAGTGGCATCACAATTTGGAAAAAGATTCTTAAGTGGCCAGCACCATCAATTTTTGCAGATTCATCTAATTCTTTCGGAATCGTATCCAGATAGCCCTTCATCAGCCATGTGTTCATTGGGATTTGACCACCAGCATAAACCAAAATTAATCCTAAGTGAGTATCCAGCAAATTTGTCATTCGCGCTAGAATAAAGATGGCAATCAAGGCAGCAAAGTTTGGAATCATTTGTAACACCAAAAATGTTAATAATCCATTTTTACGACCGACAAAACGGTAACGTGAAAAAGAATAAGCAGTAAAGCTAACTAGAAAAACAGTCAAAATCATTGTCAAAATACTAACTTTTAAAGAATTCCAATACCAATATAAGTAATTACTTTTTTCTAAATCAAACAATTTTTGATAATGAGCAATGGTTGCATTTTTCGGAATAATACTCGATCCTGATAAGCTTTGACCTGGATTAAACGACGAGCCAATAATCCAAGCAAGTGGATAAAGAATAATCGCAAACATTACAAGAATCACAAGATACGTAAGTGTCAGTCTGATAAATTTCTCTCGTTTTATACTCATATTACATCATATCCTCTTCCTGGAATGATTTTGTTCGTTTAAACTGCCATAAAGCAACAGTAATAACAATCAATGATAAGAGCATTGTAATTGCGGCTGCCTTTGAGTATTGGGCTGAAGTCATTGTTAAACGATAAATCCATGAAATTAAAATGTCTGTACCACCTGCATTGGACCCTGGTAATGCAGGTCCACCACCGTTAAACAGATAAATAAGATTGAAGTTATTAAAATTGAATGTATATTGTGTAATTAAAATTGGCGCGGTTGCAAATAAAACAAGCGGTAATGTAATATTCTTGAACTTTTGGAAATTACTCGCACCATCTACTGTTGCCGCTTCATATAATTCATCTGGAATTGACTGAAGTACTCCTGTGGTCATGGCAAAAATAAACGGAAAACCTAGCCATGATTGAATTAAAATTAAAGCTAGTCTTGTGTACAGTGGTTCAGTCATCCATTTCAACCCTTCGATACCGAAAAAACCTAAAATATCACGGTTAATCGTTCCAAAAGATTCATTAAACATACCTGCAAACACTAGAATGGAAACAAAAGCTGGAACAGCCCATGGTAAAATGAATACTGTCCGAATAATTGCCTTACCTTTCACATCTTTTTGGTTTACAATAATTGCTAAGAAAATTCCTAAGGCAACCTGGAAAGTAGTTGCAACAAATGTCCAAACCAATGTCCAGCCAAGTACGCTAAAGAATGTTTGACGCCAGATTGGAATTTTAAAGATGTCAATAAAGTTTTTAAAGCCTACCCAGTCAACTAATTTAGCTGGTGGAGAATGATACAAATCATAGTTGGTAAAAGCAAGTAAAATAACGAATAGGATTGGAAAAATAACAACAAAAACTAATAATAAAAATCCAGGGGACATGATTAGGTAAGGGAATCCATTATCGATTAAATTTTTATATTGCTCTTTAAGCGAATTTAATCTTTCTCCCTCATCCCTTTTAAGGCCGTTTTTATAGGCGTCTCTAAGGTTATACAGATAAAAGCCTAAACCAAAAATAACCACAATCAGGGCTAAGATTCCCTCTACTAGAAGGAAGATAGAATGATCTCTGAATGGTTTTTCACCTAATGTAATAAGACCCCATAAGCCCATATTAAGTAAATCACTAAATACAATAAAAAAGGAGGCCGCTAATACTAAAAAGGCAATTCCTTTTAAAAATTGCTTGTGATAAAGCTGCCCCAACCCAGGAATGATTGAAAGGATTAAAGCATTTCTACGATGATTGGTTGGATAGGACTCTTTTGACATCCTATATTTCCCCTTTCTAAATGACAAATTAGTCAGTAATATAAGCAGTTTTCAGATGCTTGATGAGAAAAAAATAATGTTTTTTTGCTCATGAAGCACCTGAACTAATCAATCATTTCCTATATAGTTCCAAAACTCTTTAAAATAGAGCAGTACCCCCAATTGGAGGTACCGCTATTTTTTCCGAAAAATTACTTCGAATGGTTTGCTTCAATGTTTTGCTTAATTTGCTCCACTGCGGCATCCATTGCTGCTTTTGGTTGAGCTTTGCCAGTTACAACTGTTTGTAAAGCATCAGCCATAGGCTTCCAAACTTCACCCATCTCTGGAATGTTTGGCATTGGAACAGCATATTGGGACTGTTCAGCAACTGCTCTAGCACCTTCGTCTTCAGCAATAGCTGGGTCATTTAATAATGCAACGTTTGTTGGAACTTCTTTTGTTTGTTCAAAACGATATTTAGAGTTCTCATCACTTGTCATGAATTCAACAAATTTTGTAGCCCACTCTTGGTTTTCTGAGTAAGCGGATACATGATATCCTTTAACTCCCATAAATGTTTTTACATGTTCGCCATTTGGAAGTGTTGGCATTGCAGCCATACCAATGTTTACCCCAGCATCCTTATAAGGTCCGAATGCCCATGGTCCACTCATAACTGAAGCTGCTTTTCCTTCTTGGAATAAACCATCCATTGCAGAGCCGCCACTTTCGCCTACGATACCAGCAGGGAATAATTTTTCAGTATACCATTTTTGAATATATTCAGCGCCTTGAACAGCACCTTCATTATTTAAACCTAAATCTTGTGGATCTAAAGTGCCATTGTTATTGTTAAACACATATCCACCCATACCACCAATGATACCATGTGCAAAATAGAAGTTATCCCAAAGCGCTAAGAATCCATAATTATCGCCTTTTGTATAATCTTTCGCAAATGCGTAAAGCTCATCCATTGTTGCTGGAGGTGTGCTCAATAAATCTTTATTGTAAATAAATACTGGTGTTTCAGAGGATTTTGGCAATCCGTAAAGTTTACCATCAAATGTTTGTGCAGAAATGGAAGATTCAGAGAATAAAGCCTTTGTATCATCGCTTACATTTAATGGTGCGATTAAACCTTCAGTTGCCACTTGGCCAATTTGGTCATGTGGTAAAGTGACGATATCTGGACCAGTTCCTGCAGGTCCATCTAAACGTAATTGGTCACGCATTTTTGTAGCCATTTCAACTTCTTTGTATTCGATTTTGATCCCATATTCAGATTCAAAATCAGCTGCTACTTTTTCTAGCCAACCAGATTTGTCTTTATCTTCCCAGACAATTAGCTTTTCTGGCTTATTCGCTTCTTCCTCTGTTTTGTTTGGTTCAGATGCGTTGTCCTCTTCCTCTTTAGGACCGCAAGCAGCTAACACCCCAAGCATTAACACAAGCATCATGAAAATTGACAATGCTTTCTTCAAGGTTACCCCTCCTAAAAATATGTAATTCTTTTTATATATTGCTCAATCGGTCTGTTAAAATGTAATTTTTTTATAAATTTATTAGCGCTTACATTTTGCGAAAACGATTGCACAACTAATTCTTATTATAAAGTTAATTCTCAATTTGACAACAGGTTTTGTAAAATTAATTTAAAAGAATTGAAATTTTTGTTACGAAAAAAATGGTAAAAATAACCTCTTTGACAATAAAAAATTAGATATTTTTTGCCCTCGTGATATTTAAGGTCTAAGATTGACATTCTAAAAAACGTGGAATACCCTATTACTAACTAATCGTTACAAAGGAGTGTTGTTAAATTGTTAAAGGAAGCTATTTACCACCGACCTAAAGATAATTATGCATACGCTTGCACGGATGGGAATTTACATATTCGCTTACGAACGAAAAGGAACGATATCGAAAATGTTTCACTCATATTCGGTGACCCTTATCATTGGGAAAATGGAAGTTGGATTACTTCAGAACAGAAAATGGTAAAAACCGGAGCAGATCAATTGTTTGATTATTGGTTTACTTCCATTAAACCGCCATTCCGTCGCTTAAAGTATGCTTTTTCCTTATCTGACAACAAGGAGAATATCTTTTACACTGAAAAAGGATTCATGAATGAATCACCTACTGATACCTATTATTGTTTTGCGTTTCCTTTTGTTAATACAGCCGATATATTTCATGCACCTGATTGGGTCAAGGATACGGTTTGGTATCAAATTTTTCCTGAGCGTTTTGGAAACGGCAATAAGGTTAATGATCCGGAAGTGACTTTAGCGTGGGGGAGTGCCGAACCTACACCGACAAACTTTTTTGGTGGTGATATCGAAGGAGTCATCGAACATCTTGATTACTTGAAAAGTCTTGGTATAAGCGGAATTTATTTCACACCTATCTTTAAGGCCTTTTCGAATCATAAGTATGATACGATAGACTATTTGGAAATCGACCCAGCTTTTGGTGACAATGAAACCTTTAAACGACTCATAAAGGCTTGCCATGAAAAGGGAATTAAACTAATGCTTGATGCTGTATTTAACCATAGCGGTTTCTACTTTCCACAATTTCAGGATGTGTTAGAAAATGGAGCCGATTCAAAATACAAGGATTGGTTCCATACTAGGGAGTTCCCTTTAGTTACTGAGCCTACTCCTAATTACGACACCTTTGCTTTTACTCCATTTATGCCAAAATTAAATACGGAGAACCCTGAAGTAAAGGAATACCTCTTAGAGGTTGGCAGATACTGGGTGAGAGAATTTGACATTGATGGTTGGCGTTTGGATGTAGCGAATGAGGTTGACCATGCCTTTTGGCGAGAATTTCGCAAAGAAGTAAAGAATATAAAGCCTGACCTTTATATTTTAGGAGAAATTTGGCATGATTCCATGCCGTGGCTGCGCGGTGACCAATTCGATGCAGTCATGAATTATCCGTTTACAACCAACATCCTTAATCTATTTGCAAAAAAGTCGATTACCGCAAAAGAATTTGTTGAGAATATGAATACAGTTCTGCATATGTACCCGAAAAATGTCAATGAAGTCGCATTTAATTTAGTGGGTAGTCATGATACTCCAAGGATACTAACAGAATGTAACGAAGATACTAATAAAGTTAAACTTATCTATACAATTCTATTAACCTTTATCGGTACACCATGTATATATTACGGAGACGAAATTGGCATGACGGGTGAACAAGACCCTGGCTGCCGTAAATGTATGGAGTGGGAAGAGTCAAAACATAATCATGATTTATTTTCACATGTTCAAAAGCTAATTAGTTTGCGCAAGGAAATACCATTATTGGCCAATGACGGGGAGCTTACCTTTATTCCGTCAGATTATCATCAAACTTGTATTGCTTATACACGTTCAAATGGATCAAAAACAATATTGGTGATAATTAATTCGGAATCGCAGCCAGTAAAATATCCTCTTCCCTTTAATTTAAAAGGGAAAAAAATCCGAAATCTGTGGACGAATGAAGAATTTGCAGCGGAATCCAATGATCTATTAGTCGACTTAGATGAATTTGGTTTTATGTTATTAGAATTCTAATCATATAAAAGGGGGCACCTAATAGGGTCCCCCTTTTCTTTAATCAACAACTTGAATATTGTAATCCTTAAACCATATATGAATTTGCGCTAAATGAGCGAGCAGTTGTGGCCCTGACATTAATTGGCCGTACCAAGGGGTTTTATAATAGCTACCCCCTGAATCAATAAGATTTTGTAATTCTTCTTTCTTAAAAAACTCCAACAGTGCAGTGTTTTTGTCTTGCAATATTTCCTGTAGCCATTTTGTGACTGCTTTCGTGTAATTTGGATTATGGGTTTTGGGATATGGACTTTTCTTTCGATAAAGGACATCGTTAGGTAAAATTCCTTCTAACGCCTTTCTGAGTAGACCTTTTTCCCTGTTCAGATAATTTTTATAGTCCCATGGAATATTCCATACGTATTCAACTAGGCGGTGGTCAGCAAACGGGACCCGGACCTCCAGACTTGCCCCCATACTCATCCGATCTTTTCGTTCCAATAACGTCTGCATGAACCATTGTTGGTTCAAGTAAAAAAGTTCTCTTCTTTTCCGCTCCTGCTGACTTTCTCCTTCAAGATGAGGGGTTTCTGCAATGGTTTCTGCGTATTTCTGCATCATATATTCATTTATGTTTAATTTCTGATTCCATTCAGTTCGTAATAAATCTTGCCTTACTTCAGTCGAACGCATCCATGGGAATCCTTCCCGATTTAAATCTTCCTCGCGGTAAAACCACGGATAACCGCCAAAGATTTCATCCGCACATTCACCTGACAGACTTACAACAAAATCCTTTTTTATTTCACGACAGAACCATAGTAATGAAGAGTCAACGTCCGCCATTCCAGGAAGGTCTTTTACATGGACGGCTTCGATGAGATCTTCTACAAGTTTGTCTTGAGTTATCACACAGGTATGATGCCTAGTAGATAGATTATTTACCATCATTTGAATATATTTCGAATCCGAATCTGGTTGGAATTCATTTGCTTGAAAAAAATGCTGATTCCCTTCGTAATCTATGGAATAGGTGTGAAGGTCACCCTTCCCTTCCTGTTTATAGGCAGCAGCTGCAATGGCCGTGATCGCACTTGAATCGACTCCACCTGATAGGAACGTACAAAGTGGGACATCGGAAACAAGTTGTCTTGTAATCGCATCTGAAACTAGAAAGCGCACCTTTTCTACCGTCTCTTCGAAGCTATCTTGGTGGTGTTCGCTAATAACCTTCCAATACTGCCAAATATTTTTCCCGTTGCGATTAAAGGTCAACGCATGACCAGGCCGTAGTTCCTGAATCCCTTTGAAGATTCCATGTCCTGGAGAGCGTGATGGTCCTAGCCCAAAAATTTCTGCCAACCCATCTCTGCCAACTTCTGTCTTTACTTCGGGATGAGCTAGAATTGCCTTTAATTCCGAACCAAAAAGAAGACCACTACCTAAATTTTTAAGAAAGAGAGGCTTTACACCTAAACGATCCCGAGCAATAAATAGCTGCTCCTTTTTTTCATCCCATACGGCAAAAGCAAAAATACCATTCAAATAATTGACACAGTTTTCAGCCCATTCTATATAGGCAGTTAACAGAACTTCTGTGTCAGAATGCCCCCTAAAAGAATATCCTTTTAATAATAGCTCTTTTCGAATCTCCTCTGTATTATAAAGTTCTCCATTATAACAAATGGTATAGGAAAAGTTGTTTTTTTCTTTGTTCATTGGCTGTTTTCCACCTACTGGATCGACAACTGTTAATCGCTTATGTCCAAATCCAACATGGTTTGCAGTCCAGACATTGGTGTCATCCGGCCCTCTTTTTGCCAAAGTCTCAGTCATTTTTTTAATAGATAATGCTTCATTCAATAAATTTCTCTTAAAATCAATCCAGCCGGTTACACCACACATTATCTCCAACCCTTTCCATTAATTTAACTAAAAGTTATTTGAGAGTTTTATTTTATTCGGCATGGGCGAAATGGTAAATTGTCCAAAAAATGACGAACTTCGTTTAAAAATAGTTGATTCTGTCTACAAAGGAGAAAGAGAGCTACATTCATGGAGGTAAACAGATGAGCCAGCAGCAACGCAGCAGATTAATGGAATACCAAAACAGAGCCTTTACCGAAGGTTCTGTAGAATATATAAATAATCAATGGGTGTTCTTCGACAATGAAACGGAAGAAGCTTCATTAATGGAAGATTATCTCCATCAAGAAATTGAAATACTTCGTTTAAATCGTTGGCGAAGAGGTATTTTATTTGAGGAAGGTAAGATTTGCCTCCCCAACGAGAATCTTTTCCTAAATGACCATGACCAAATCAGAATCCGAAAGCATTTGTTGTATTCTTTAGAAACGGTACTTAACGAGATGAATGATGATGCTTTTTTTCAATTTGTGACGACACTAAATTCGATGCAGTTTTCGATTTATGATTGTATATATTGCTATAATCATTTAAGTTTTTTAGATCGAGATGAAGGGAAAAACGGGGTCAATTTTATGATTTTCGATAATGAAGACTATATATGCAATGTTCAACATCATTTTTGTTACCACGAAAAAACAAATGACCGTTTTGAGTTTACATTAAACAATGGAAAACGGGTTGTAATTGAGAAAATCATTTCATAAGTTCATTTTGTTGCCCCCCTGCTGAAGGCTTGGGGGTTTTTTGTGGTAGGCTTTTGGTCTGGAGTTCAGGTGGTTGAGCGGGAAGTTGGGCTTATCTCTGAAAAGTTGGGCATATATCTGAAAAGTTGGGCATATATTTCAAAAGTTGGAAATATGTTGCTGAAAGTTGGGCATATATTTCAAAAGTTGGAAATATGTTGCTAAAAGTTGGGCATATATTTTTTTAGTTGGGCATATATGCGTAAAGTTGGGCATATCCTAAAAAACTTGTGCGTATTTTTTGAAAATTCAATTTGGATTTTTGATATTTTGACAATAAAATGAGATTTTTTCACATTTAAAAGGCATTTATTACTAAAATGATGTCATTTTCGCTAAAAAAACACAATAAAACCTTCTTTTCCTGACAACCACACCTCCAAAAAATAAAAATGCTGCCAAAATGACAGCATTTTCTTCTTACATCGGAAGTTTAAATCCTAAAAACAGCGCTAAAGCAAATGCAACAACAAAGAGTATCCAAAAAGGGGTAGTTGGTTGTTTCTTCTTTGCTTTAGCTAAAATCATTTCAATGGAACTAATTACTAGAATTCCAGATAATGCTTTCAAGATGTATTGGAATGCTAGGTCCGTTTTTAACATTCCTTGACCAAATAATAAATGTAATCCTGTTGCCAAAATAACAATGTACATCACCCGAATGATCATTGTTACAATTTTAGCGCCCTTTTCCTTGCCACTATTTTGAAGGAAAATAGCCACAAACAATAAAATAATGGCCAAAAACCAACCTGTCATATGTGCATGTGTCATTAATAAGTTGCCTCCTTATGTATATAACGTACAATCTGTATCTTAGCATACTTTTTCTGAGATTAGAAATATTGAAACTTTGAAAATGAAGTTTTCCCAAAATAAAAACGACCCGTATGGATCGTCCTTTATTTTTGAAAGGCTTGTATAAATTGAATAACAGCGGGGCCTAATAAAACAATAAAAAGACTTGGAAAAATAAAAAATATTAATGGAAAAAGCATTTTAATAGGAGCTTTCATGGCTTGTTCTTCAGCTCGTTGTTTCCTTTGTTCTCTTACTTCTTGAGATTGAACTCGGAGAACTTGGACCATTCCAATCCCTAATTTTTCTGCCTGGAGGATTCCTCCAATAAATCCACGTACCTCATCTACTTCAATTCTATCGCGAATTCCCGCCATAGCTTCTCTGCGCGTTTTACCTAAGCGGATTTCTTCAAGGCAACGGTGAAACTCATCGGCAATAATGCCGTGTTTTTTGGACACCACTTTATTCATGGCGGAGTCAAATCCTAGCCCTGCTTCTAAACTTACAGTTAATAAATCTAGAATATCCGGTAGTTCACGTAATGCTTTTTTATTTCTCAGCTTCATTTTATTCTTCAAATACGTATTTGGCAAAAACAAGGCTACTAACATACCCACAATAATAAATAACAGAATAATGGCAGGTTTGACCTTTAGTATAAATGCATATCCACCAAAAACAACAGGAAGAATGACAATCAAACCAATCTGTATTAATCTAAAATCCACCGGAGTCATATTTAACGGATTACCAGCTTGCTGAAGTTTTCTTTCCAGCTTTGCTTCTTTTTCACCGGGCATTTTTTTCTTGAAGCTCTTTTTAAAATCTGCCCAAACAGGCTTTATAAATCGTTGATATAACGTCTGATGTTCACTTTGTTCCTTCGAATTACTTTCAACTTTCTTTTCCCCAGACAAAAAGACAGCCATTCGTTGTTTTAACTTATTCTCTTTTTCAATTCGAATTAGGAAAACACCGTAAATGAATAAGGTGATTGACAGAAAAAATGCAATATAAATCATGTTGCCTACACCTCAATTGTCGTTACTTTTTTAATCAGTATAAAGCCAATTATCCCCGAAATAATTGCTGCAATAATTAATCCGATTCCTAGTGGATGGTTAAATAATGTACCAATATACTCGGGATCGATGGTGTAAATTAATAACCCAAGGATCAATGGTAATAATGCTATTACAATTCCCGATAACCTCCCTTGCGCTGTTAAGGTCTTAATTTGTCCTTGTATTTTCATACGGTCTCTAATAGTTTCGACTATTTTATCCAGCACAGTCGCCAAATTTCCACCAACCTGCCGCTGGATTAAAATCGCCTGAATCATTAAATCAAGGTCTTCACTTGGCATTCGTTCTTTTAATGAATTCAGTGAATCTTCTAAAGTACTCCCGTATTGCATTTCCTTTAAAACTGTCTCCATTTCTTCCTTAATAGGAGATTCCGATTCTTCTGTCACTGATTTCAATGCTTGGGGAAAACTAAATCCCGCTCTTAAAGACCCAATTACGGTAGATAGCATATCTGGTAAACCCGCATTAAATTTAGCCAATCTATTTCGTTGTTTTTTCTTTAAATACCATTTTGGTAAAATGTACCCTATAAATGCTCCAAGAATAAAGAATAGAAACATGCGGTTAACAACAAAGAGTAAACCACCAAAGAATGCCGTACTTATCCATTGAAACATTACATATTCTTCAGGTTTTAGAGGGAGACCCGATCTTGCAATCATAATTTCCAATTTATTATTTTTATCTCTTGTTAATACATTTTTTCTTATTTTTTGCTTTGTTATTTGAAAATGCAAAAACAGATTAAATTGTTTAGGGTTTAAAGGTTTATCCTCTAATGACAAATATCGTTTCAATCGTTGTTCTAATCTCCGTTCGGATGGAAAAATTACTTTTAATAAAAAATAGAATATAAGGAAACTAGTGAGCAAAAAGAACAACAAAATTAGTATTTTCATGACTTCCACACCTCATCGCCAATAAACACACTGGCTGAAATATGGATTCCTGATGATTCAAGTTTTTCGTAGAATTTTGGTCTCACTCCAGTCGGTGCAAGCATTCCAATAATCTTACCTTCAGGTGAAACCCCCTCTTGGACAAAGGTAAATATATCTTGAAGAACAATGACTTCTCCTTCCATTCCTTGAACCTCAGTAATATTGGTTATTTTACGTGAACCGTCTTTTAAACGAGATTGTTGGATAATTAGGTCCAGTGCACCAGAAATTTGTTCTCGAATGGCTCTAACAGGCAAATCCACACCTGCCAAAAGAACCATTGTTTCTAATCTCGCAATCATATCACGAGGACTGTTAGAGTGCCCAGTAGCCAAAGAACCATCATGTCCAGTGTTCATAGCTTGCAACATGTCCAATGCTTCAGAGCCGCGAACTTCCCCTATCACAACTCTATCAGGTCTCATTCGTAGGGAGTTTTTTACTAAGTCACGAATCGTTATTGCACCTTTTCCTTCAATATTTGCTGGACGTGATTCTAGCGAAACAACATGTTCTTGGGCTAATTGAAGCTCTGCGGCATCTTCAATGGTTACAATTCGTTCATCTTCCGGAATAAAATTCGATAGAACATTCAAAGTGGTTGTTTTACCAGATCCGGTTCCACCACTTACAAAAATATTTAATCTTGCCTTAACACAAGCATCGAGGAATGTGGCCATATCAGCTGTTAAAGTTCCAAAATTTACAAGATCCTCTATTTGAAACGGGTCTTTCGAGAATTTTCGAATGGTAATAGTGGGTCCATTTAAGGCAAGTGGTGGAATAATCGCATTTACACGGGACCCATCTGGTAATCTTGCATCTACCATTGGAGAACTTTCATCAATCCTTCTTCCAATTGGCGCAACAATTTTTTCAATTACACTCATAACATGCTCGTCATCTCTAAATTTAATAGATGTTAAAACGAGCTTACCTTTTCGTTCACAATAAACTTGGTTAGGTCCATTTACCATTACCTCAGAAACTTCATCATCTAGTAATAATGGGTTTATTGGTCCGAATCCAGTTAGATCATTGATTAAATCATCAACTACTTTTTTTCGATCGGTTTGCCCACGAAAGGTTTCATCTTCTTTTATTATTTCAATCGCAAAACCATCAAGTTTCGGGATGATGGATTCAACGTCATCATCCTTTAACTCTGCCAGAATTTTTTTATGAAGCAGGTTTTTGAGTTCCTGATTTTTATCTATTTTTAGGGTTTTTACTTGCTTTGGTGGTTCAGGAACAATTTGTTCGTGCAATGTGCTGGTTAAATCTAACTTTGATTCAACAGGAAGACCGTCATTTGCTGTTGATCCCTTCTCCTTGATGCGATGTAATAAACTCATTCCCTGTTACCTCCTTTATAACGTTTCTTTGAAAAAAACTTAGACATTAAAGAGGTTTTTTGACTTGCTTTTTGTACTATCTTTTTCTGCTTTGAAGTAATTTGCTCAGCCATTTTAAAAATAGCCTTTGCCACTTCGGTCTTACTATGATTTTTCACAAATGGTATTCCAATATTTAATGATTGTGAGCACACCTGAAAATCATTGGGAATATAGTAAGGAGTTTCTTCTTTCAAGATTTGCGCAGCATCAGTCGCCGATATGACACTTTCCATTGTCGCACGATTGATAATAACCTTTACTTTTTCCCGAAGTCCAAGCATCTCGAAAGTTTCTAACATTAACTTAGTGTTCTTTAAAGTTGCCATTTCCAAATTCGTGACGATCAGGATTTGATCCGCTCTTTCTACCAGATTTAACGTGTGATCATTAAACCCAACTCCTGTGTCCACAAAAACATAATCAAATAATGTCAACATAGTGTCCAATATTGTATTAACGCTTTCCTTTGTAATTAAATCCGCAAATTCCGGTCTATCTGGTGCAGGCAGTACCTTTACTCCACTTTCATGGTTACTTAGATAACTCGGTAAGCTATGCTCATCGATAGTATTAATCGATTCAACAACCTCTTTAATCGTAAAAGAAGATTGGAGGTCCATCGCAAGTCCCACATCACCAAACTGAAAGTCCCCGTCTAAAATACTGACCGAGATATTTTTTTTATATACAGCACAAGCAAGGTTCACTGCTAGAATGGTGCGTCCAATACCGCCTTTTGCACTGCAAACGGCAATCATTTCCCCACGTATTGGGATTTCCTTATCTACAGTTTGCATGTCAATTGGGCTTTTCATGATCCGTCACCTTCCATTAAATATTAACTATCACTAGAACTTTGCTCTTTTGTGGGTTCAATAGGTCGTTGATTTAGAGTAAAATGGATACTTCCTTCTTCAGAAGATCGAACTAGGGTAACAGAGTCCTCAGGTTTTAGTTCTAATGTGACAGAACTATACTCAACATATGGTTCCTCTGATTCCTCAGGAATAACCATTTTCCGACCAACTGCAAGTACCCTTACCTTTTTTAGGATGATTTCTGATATTACCAGTTCTTTGTCATCCTTCTTTACTTTTTTTGTAAAAACAACATCCACTTCATCCTCTGGTTCTATCAAATTGGTTACTGATTGGTTAATATTAACCCCAACGGAAACCGCTCGGTAACCATCCTTTATCTTTCTTGATACATAGAGTGTTTCTTCTTTTTCAGAAATAATACGTGGCTTTAAAACCTGTTCACCTTCAAAAATCGTTGTCGTTGCTAATTTATCAACCACTTCACTTATATTTCGTAACGCATCAGGGTGAACCACTTTTTCATCCATTTGGACTAACTGAAGCTTTTCAGCTGGGATTTTTTCATTTCTTTCAATTTGCTCAGCAGCGACAACAACCTCAACTGTTGGTGTGACTGACACCGTTACAGGAGTTTCATTGTATTTATTCAAATATTGAAAGAATAAGGCTGTTGTCACAACAGCCATCAGAAGAGCTAAAAGTAAAACGACCTTCGACCTCAATTTTTGCTCACCTACTCTGTTATTCGAATTTTGTATGCTCCTCTTTCAACACTACCAACCTCTTCATAGCCTTTTCCTGCCCGTTTAATAAAAATGCCTGTTATCGACGTATCATTTTTCCCCAATGGTTCAGTAATGTAAAAATAAGCAAAGCCAGTTATGGTTACACTTTTTAATTGCTTAGAATCCAATTGATTTGGCTTATAGACCGGTATTAGAATAACTCTAGTGCAATTACGGCTAATTGCTTCAACTGGAGTAAAAGGGCAACCGTCAACGAGCTCTTTAACAACTGTTTCCGTTTTCCCGGCAATATTCCCTGTCTCAGTATTGATGACCATACCTACTTTGATTTCCTCTCGATAGCCATACCGAAGGTTTTCTTCATATGTTCTGGCCCCCGGACCTCCTAACGCTAATATCCCAAAATTCCCACCTATATTTTCAGCCGAAGTCACCTTTAACTTTTGGATTGTTCCGTATTCAAGTGGAACCCGTTCATCGACTCCCAAAGGGGCAGCTCCTATTGCCCTACCAATAGGTCGAATTCCTGCAGCGGCATGTGCCCGCACATTTACTTCGTCAAACCCAAATAATCTAGCAAAGGTAAGCTTGACTGTTTTTTTCAAATCAATCGAAACCTTGTTCTCCATTAGCACTTGTAGACCTTCTAGAGAGTGTTCCTCCTTATGTGCTTTCAAGATATCATTGACTACTGTTTTAACTCGTTCCTCTTTTGTTGTTAATTCTTGTGCCCCAGATAGAACCGCAGCATTGGCCGTTTTTTGCAAGTGAGTTTTCGTCATGTACATTAAACCAGCATCGATTCCCAGTCCTGCCATCCCCAATAGGCTGATAAACGAGAGTGTCACCATTACCAAGACATTTCCTCGTTCATTATTTACGAATTTTATTAATTTTTTCATCCTATTCCACCCTCACTGTTGAATTTGCTTCAATATATTCAGGAAGGGGTATTATTTTTGATAATAATGGTGTGTTCAACTTAAGCGGATTTTTCAAGGTCACTTTTACATATTCCCCCGATTTTCGATTTGCCTGAGTTGGTGTTATGGTTACCTGAAGAGTGCCATCACTTTGTTGGAGATAATTCTTCGCAAATTGAGTAATCTCCAAATCGGTGGCACCTAATCCCGCTTTTCGGACCGTTTCTTGGGCTGCCATGTGAAGTTTGGAAAAAGAATATACTGTTCTTCCAAAATCGAATATTCCTACTAAAAGCAGTAAAAGAACGGGAAGGACTAATGCCATTTCCACTATGGATTGTCCTTTTTCATTCCTTACCATAAGAATAGGTCCTTATAGGGATCATAGATGGCTATCAATGCTCCTATTGCAATTGCCACTCCATAAGGAAAATTCGTTCTTAATCCTTCTTTATCAAAACCAAAAGGGCTTTCAACACCTTGTCTTCTAAAAACCATAAAATAAAAAATCTGTTTTAAGCGAAAAATAACGCCCTTTCTAAACAATAGAATACAAAGGCCAATTATTCCTCCAGCAACCGCCATAAATATTGCCGTCGTTAAAACAAAGCCTATTCCTTTGATTGCTCCTATCACCGCTAATAATTTGACATCACCTGCACCCATACCACCCATGAAGTAGGGAATTAGTAAAATGGAGAAGCCTACGAGAGCACCTAATATAGAGCTAGTTAATCCCGCTAAACCAGCTGTTATAACGTGATAAATCATTGCGATAACAAAGGCTGGAAGTAAAACCTTATTATAAATTTTTCGGTTTTTTAAATCAGTTGTTACACATATGACCAGCAGAGAAATTAATACAAGATTTAACCACATTTTTCTTTACCCCTTTCAAAAGAGTAAGTCTTTGATTAAAAATAGCCTCACGTATTTTTCAACGCAAGGCCAGTGAAAATATAAGAAATTTATTTACTTTAAACTTCTTATTAAGGAGTAATCTTATCTTTAATTCCGTCTACCTTTCCAAACATATCATCAAATAATCCTTTAATCTGTTCTCCCATTAAACCAATAATAGCGATTGCAGCTACTGCTACAACTCCAAGTACAAGACCATACTCCGTCATACCTTGCCCTTGCTCTTCAACGAATAAAGCTTTGATCTTTTTCATCATTTTCAATACAACCCCTTCATATTAATTTAATTTTGTGTCCGACTTTCGTTCCTGTTTTCTGTAAAGTTCCTGGAGGCAGTTCTAGTACAGAGTGACCTGCTTTATAGACTTGTCCAATTTTTGAGGGTGGAAAGGATTCTTGTAGCCCAACAATCTCGTAATCTTTGTTGAGGTACAGGACATCAATTGGATAGTTCATAAAAAAGGTATGGATGGATTGGCAGGGTTGGATATGCATTCCGTGACCTTCAGGCAAACTAGTTGAAAACATTAGGCCTTTTAATCTCTTAAAAAATGAATGGGCTAATGAAATCTCCGTTGCTATTTCCGTACCATTTGATAGGTTCACGGCTTTCATTGTTACACCTCCAATTTTGCATACAACTCAAATAACCCCACCTTTACCGAAAGGGGGGTTCATTAGAACACAATGAATACACCCTGATCTTTCGGTAACTGGCTGGCATAGTGCTTTTGCACCTTAGCCCCTGTAGCTTTGCGTCACTGACTTTCGTCAGTTTTGCCTTTATCGAGATTCAGTGTTTTTTGTCCTATTATTTCGACTGATCTCTTGCTTTTATGATAGTATTTTTCATTTTTTTTGAAAATCGAACCAAAGGACTAATTTAATAGACCCACACTTTAGGTCTATTTACCCTCATGTATTTAATAGAATTTAGGCTTTTTAAAAAAATTTGTAGCATTTCTAGTAAATCCGAGCCATTTTATACAAGAACTTTGTCGAATTCAGGTCACTTTGTCCTACACTTTATTTCTTCCATTTAGGAATTTTCCAATAAGTAACAGCTCGCCACACCCATTCGATTGGACCATAATAATGGTTTTTTACCCAATATATACTAATTAGAGCTTGCACGATAAAGATTACTAGAACTAATAGTGTTCCTGTTCCAACCGATATTTTTCCATAAAGCCCCAAACCATAGCTATAGAAAATGAGTGTAGCTACAAAGGATTGAAATAAATAATTACTCATCGCCATTTTTCCGACTGCTTGAAACGGTTTTAAAATAGTAGTATGTTTCTCTATCAATAGAATGAAGAGGATTGCATAAGATACTGCCAACAAAGGTCCACCAAAGATATCTTGAATATATTCAGAGAATAAATTGCGAACAGCATATGGCAGCAACTTTAATAAGCTTCCTGCCAGCAAAAAAATCACTAACAACAACTTAAAACGCTTTTTATGTTCGATCATATTTTTAACCCATTTTAATTTCGCAATCCCGGCCCCTATTAAAATAAGCGGAAATATCCCAAAAAATAAAACGATTAAGTTCTCAAGATTATTAACATAACTCCAATCTTGGATCCGTTGTACGGTTATTTCGGAATAGCTACCATGTTGATATATAGCCGCCGCTTGATTCGCTTTGTCATGATTGGCGAAATGATCAGTGGGTGAAAATAGGCTAGCAAGAAATAATAGCAGACCAAATAAAATATTGGGAATCAGATAGGTAAGCACTCCAATCCATAGCAATGCTTTTCCACTCAAACCCAAAAACAGCAAGGCAACAAATCCGAACAGTGCATATATTATTAATATATCTCCATGCCAAATGAGGAAGGCGTGAATACAACCGATGACTAAAAGCATTAAGAGCCTTCTCATCGCAATTGGAGTAAAGGAAAATCCTCGTTCGATTGATCTTTCCCTCATAATCATTAAACCAAATCCGAAAAGCATGGCAAAAAGTGGATAAAAGCTGGCTTGTACAAAAAAATCGATTAAACTATAAATTGTTTGATCGGATTTTGAACTCCACCATAAGTATGGATTCAAATAAAGTACAGGTGAATGAAATGCGATCATGTTTGTTAAAAAAATCCCAAGGATTGCGAATCCCCTCATTGCATCAATCGATTGTATTCGTTCCTTCTCTTGGATTGGATTTGCCCTACTCCTCATTTTTAGTGACCTCTTTTACTTTTTTCTTTTAGATTATCATATTTACATTATCCGTCAAATATCGTGGTGCTAGTGTTTATTAGGCATTTTTATCACATTCAGCCTAAAAATACATAGGATAATAAAGAAATTTATCATTACAAGAAAAGGGTGTCCAAAAATGCCAGCAATTGTCGGTGTCGCACAGGTTATTTCAATCAGCTCCAGCTCTATTTTTAATATTGGCGATGTTTATAAAATCATGCCCATTGCCCACGCCAAGACATTTGCAGGAGCGGGCTCGTTTAATACAGGTGAAGGTCTCTATATTCATAACTTCCAAAGTCAAACAAATACTTTTGACCAAGACGGCCTTGACCAAGGAATTTTGTTTAATATTGGTTAGGGTATGACATATTGACTCTTACCGTTTAGAGAAGGTGATAATCGTTGAACTTTTACATCCAACAATCCATCAATATTCATTTAATTAAGATAGGCGGTATATCAAATTCAAGTGTATTCCAAATTGGGAGTACCGGGATTATTAAGCCAGCGGCAAATCTTTTTAATACTGGAGGCTTTATAAAACCAGCCCCAGAGGTCCAAAAACCAGGTGGTGGATTCAAAATACCTCTTAGTGAAATCGGCGGGAAAGGACCTTTTCCAACTGCACCCAGCAGTCAAGAAGCACCTCTTGTTCCGTTCTCCATCAGCTAAAAAGAGAAAGTTAGGGGGAGATCCAAACAATGATGAATTCTAATTATATTGATTACATTCATCGACTGCATGCATTTGTCGAATCACAAGATAGAAAAATAAGACAATTAGAAAAAACAGTCGGTGAGCTTGTAGAAGAAATCAAAACATTAAAAAACAAACCACCAATCCAAATCGATCGGATTGAATATAAATTTGACCAACTAAAGGTAGAAAGGTTAGATGGGACACTAAATATCGGTCTCAATCCAAGTGACTTACAAGGAATTGAAGATTTTGCTGTTAATAATCAGCAACCTACCACATCACCAACCCAGCTAGCTTATCCATTTCAATGCATTATGAGAATAGAAAGCAGTATGCTTCCTAATCTTGATCAAACTGTTAATCAAGTTGTTCAACAATATGAACAAGAGCATAGGGTAAAAATTGATGAAACCTATGTAAACTTCATAAAGGATGATGTAAAAAAGCAATTACCTAATCGCATCCACTATCACCTAAATCAAATACCTGCTGAACAAAGAGGGGATGACCAACAAAGCGAGTTGGATACAAGGATTATCGAACTGTTATATCAGGATATTCATAAAGGGATTTATACCTTCTTGAATAATCTACCAATTGAAGCGAAAGGAATGAATTAAATGATGATATTTGAAGTTTATAACCGTGATATTTGTGTAACAAATATTGAAGTGGCCGGTGTTTCTGCCTCCTCCCTTTTTATGATTGGAGATGTGCAAACAATCCAACTGGCATCCACTTTCGACACACCGCCAGAATCATTAATCATCGGACCTTTTGTCCCTTTATCACCTCAGGTATAGTACAATGCTCAGTCGGACATCAAAAGTCAATCATTTATTTGTTTACTCTATGCTTATTTCCTCGTTCCTTCAGATTGGTGACTCCACCTATGTAAATGGCTTATCAAGGGCACTAGCTGTTCAAAGACAAGCAGAAATCTTTTACGATTATGAAGGGGAGTTCTCGCAATTCTCTATTTTTAACGAAGTCATACCGCTGCCTTTAATAACCGAAGAGGTGGTTTATCAAAAAGTTGATATGTCACCAGCTATTCAAGTTGGAAATATAAGAATCATAGGGGTTTCAACCTCATCTGGCGTCCATATTGGAAATAGCGGTCAAATCTACATGGAATCGCGCATTAAGCATATCAGACAATTACTTCACGAATAAGGAAGGTGGGTTTACATGCCAGCAATTGTTGGCCCTGTTCAAATCTCAACTGTCTCTGGCGGTATTGTTCAGTTTGGAGATGCGTTGTTTGTTTCTCCAAAATCAGCGGCGAAGACTAGTTCTGGTGCCGGGGCATTAAATACAGGGATTGGTATTTTAACAGCCAATGGATTTAGCGTTAACAATGTTCTTGATACGAACCTAATAGACCAACCAGTTACTGGAAATAATTAAAAGACAGCCCTAGAGCTGTCTTTTATAATTTCAGCAAATGCCCACCATCAAAGAAAAATAAATAACGTTCATTAATTTTTCTATTCCATATTTGTTCTAGGGCACGTGTATACAGGTCAATTTGAAGCTGGTATCTATTTTTTAAGATGGGCTCAGCCTCTATGATACCACCTTTAAAACGCTCGGTTATGCCATCTGTTTTATAATCCAAGAGAACCATCCCTTTTTCATCTTCAAAAAGACAGTCGATAACCCCTTGGATAAATATTGGTTCATTTTGTCCATTCCAAGTTGGATATACCTCACTTGCTGGGAGCGCAAAACTAAATGGTACTTCCCTTTGAATTTTCTCAGCCTGTAACATTCGACGACCAATTTCCGTTTCAAAGAAGCCTAACACTTGATTAATGGTGACCACTTGTATTTGTTCAGCTGTTAACAGCTCCCGCTTTACTAAATCTTCAAGTAAATAAGAAAGAGACTGGTGAGAAACCGGTTTTGAAAAATCAATATGCTGCATGACTTGGTGCAAAATGGTTCCCTTTTCTGCTGGTGAAAACGATTTTGCTTGTAAAAACTTCGGGCGCTTTAAAATCGGCTTCTGAAATTTACTCAAAAGCTCATCTCCACTATTTTCTTGACTCATCTCTCGCTGCCGCTTCATTTCGGAAACAGATTGTTTCGAGCGGAATTTAGAGGCATTCAGAAAAGGGTATTTCCAATTTAACTGTTCAATCAGCGCATCATTCCATTCAGACTTTACAGGGACTAACAAACCCTTTTCAACAAGATCAAGATAATTATCGTCCTCGAAGTTCGTTTCTTCTGTTAAACTACTCAATTCTTGCGCTTTCAGAAGATTAATTCTCCAGCTAGATGGGTGGGAGGTTATCTCATTTGGGATTACTTGACTCACAAACGCTCCCTCTTCCAATAACTCATAACCATTTCGGTGACGGATTAAAGCAGGTCCAATCCAATCGATATAACCTGTGGCTGAAACACGGTCAAATTCTTTAAGCAACCAATCAGGATGCGAAGTTGTTTTTAACCATTGATCTCGCTTTTTGGCATATGATTTCATCGATGCAATTAAAAATAATTGCTCCTTAGCTCTTGTTAGACCAACATATAAAACTCGCATTTCCTCTGCTAGCATGTCCAGTTTTTTCTTCCGTTTAAAAGCAAGTTGCGGTAATGATGGGTAGGAGAACCTTTTTTCCGGATTAACGTATTTGTAGGCAAACCCAAAATCCTTATCAAGCATATAAGACTTTCGGATATCCATCATATTAAAACTTCTTGCTAAACCAGCCATAAAAACAAACGGAAATTCTAGGCCTTTACTGCTATGGATTGTCATGATCCTAACAACATCTTCTTGCTCCCCTAATGCTCTAGCCGCGCCGAGATCATCCCCTCGTTCGGTCATCCGTTCAACGAATCTTAAGAAACGGAACAACCCACGAAACGAAGTCTGTTCATATTGATGAGCCCGATCATACAATGCCCTTAAGTTAGCCTGACGTTGTTTTCCACCTGGCAAGCCACCAACAAAATCGTAGAAGTGGGTATCACGGTAAAGCTGCCAAATCAATTCCGTTAACGAGCCTTTTCTTGCCTGACCGCGCCAATCCGATAATAACGTGATGAACTCTGAAATTCGCTCGTATAAACTTCCACTTTCTGTAGCCGAACTATTTTTTTTAAAAGTCAGCAGTGAATCAAAAAATGAACCCTTCCGGTTAAAGGTACGGAGTCTCCCTAGCTCTTCCTCATTAAGTCCAACAATTGGTGAACGTAAAACCGATGCAAGCGGAATGTCCTGATACGGGTTGTCGATAATTTTTAATAATGACATCATGATCGCAACCTCAGTTGCTTCAAAATATCCGGTTGTTAGGTTCGCATATATTGGAATTCCCTGTTGTTTAAATTCCTCAATAATTTGAGGAGCCCATGTCATGGACCTTAAAAGAATCACAAAATCACGGTAGGTAACTGGACGGTATGATTTTGTCTTCGGATTATACACCGGTTTCCTTTCTTCGATAAGTTCTTTTATCTTTTGTACCATGAAACGAGCTTCAAGTTGTGATTGTTCTAGGTCAATTTGATCGAATTCCGCTTCAACGTCGCTTTCTGTTTCTGGAATATCCGTACCATCGTTACCATCCACTTCATTTTTTTCAAGGTCAATTAGTGTAACTTCGATGGAATAATCATCAGATTCAGGATATGGTGCACCGGGCTTTAATTCAGCTGCCTCATCGTATTCGATTTCTCCAACCTTAACCCCCATCAATTGTTTAAAGAGATAATTTGTTCCATCCAAAACTTCTTTACGACTACGAAAGTTTTTTGCTAGATCGATCCTTAATCCTGTTTGGTCTTTTTGGAAACGATTATACTTCCCTAAGAATAGGTTCGGTTCAGCAAGACGGAATCGATAGTAGGGTAAGAATCCAGCGCCTTGCTACATTTCTGCAGTAGGTTTCTAGAAACTCCCCCCCGAACCGTACGTACTCCTCTCAGAGTATACGGCTCTCCACTTACAAATATCTATCTTTATTTATGAATATCAATATGACATTTTTTACATACGACCAATGTTTTTCGTTGTTTTGCAATCATCGCCCATTCCCAGTATTTCTTTCCTTTAAGATTCTTCACTTTGTTGATATGATGAATCTCAAATTTCGTGTCAGGTTGATTATCTCCACATAGTTCACATTGTTTTGCACTCAATCGTTTTTCTAAGTCGTTTCTTCCTTGATACACATAAAGGTTAGGTTTTTCATCAATGTCAAATTTGTAGCATTCTATTTTTTTATCGAATCCGTCTTTATAGAAATACGCTATTTTTTCACCATGCTTTGTTTCGTACTTTACTCCCCAGTCCTTACCTTGCCTGTATTTCACTTTCATCTTACCAACTGTGGATTTGTATTTATTCGCAAGTGTTTTTAAACAACTGTATTCCATGACGTATCGTAATTGCCACATTTTTTGATTGACGTTTTCCGCTAGACAATAAAAATGATATAATCCACGAAGTTCAGCGTTATACGTTTCGATGATTTCTAAATCTGATAGACCAATTAATGCTGGTCTGTGAAGCATATCCCATTGCTTCGCATCTATATCTTTGACCATTTTTCGACTGATAATTATTTTTTCAATCGTTCCATTTGGAATTCGCAGCTGTACATAGCCTCGATATTTTCGCTTGACCACACCATTTTTATCTTTTGCTGCGCTTAGGTCATGACTAATTAAAATGTCATAACCCAAGAATCTTGCTGGATTGGTACTATGTGTAATAAGCGTTTTTTCATCCGACATTTCTAGCTGAAGATGTTCTTTTAGAAATTTACCTACACATTTTTTTAGTTGCTCACAATCTTCTTTACTGCCATTGACACCGATAATAAAATCATCAGCGTATCTCACGTATTTCATGCTCTTATAGCCTTCATTACTAGGCTCATAATAGGGTAAGGTTAAAAGAAGCTTTTTGTTCTCTTTGTACTCTTTAATTAGAGTCTCACGAAGTTTTTCTTCGGTGGTCTCCTTAATCTTCTTCTTTAATCGTTGATTTCGCATATCGTATTTTCGGTATTCAGTATTTCTTTTGCGTTTCTTAGGAGTTCCGATATCAAAGGATGGTTTCAGTTCTTTTTCAATAAACATATCGAATTCATTCAGATAGATATTCGCTAATATTGGACTAATGATTCCGCCTTGTGGTGTTCCACTATAGGTGTTTTTGAATCTCCAACTTTCAACGAAACCTGCTTTTAGGAATTTCCACATAAGCCGAATGAATTTCTCATCGATAATTCGCTTTCTCAGAATGTTGATAAGCACTTGATGATTAATATTGTCAAAGAATCCTTTAATATCCCCTTCTATGAACCAGTTCACGCCCGAAAATGTATTTTTAACTTCGATTAAAGCGGTGTGACAACTTCTTTCTTCCCTAAACCCATGTGAGTGTTGTGAGAATGTTGGCTCATAGATAGCTTCTAAAATCATGCGACAAACTTCTTGAACAATTCGATCTGAAAATGTTGGGATTCCTAATGGTCTTGTCTTACCGTTTTTCTTTGGGATATTTATTCTACGGACTGGCTTCGGTTGATAGCTCTCATCTTTTAGTGAGTCAATAATTGCATGTATCTTTTCCTCACCGAATCCATCAGCTGTTTCATCATCGATTCCTTTTGTTGCACTACCTTTATTTTTGTATATCTTAGAATATGCTTTTAGATAGAAATCTTCATTGTAAAGATTTCTGTATAGGCGGTCATATTGATAATTTTCTTTCGTTGCCTGTTTCGATAGATTGTATAATACAATATCTGAACTTTGCATAGAGCATTTCGCTCCTTTCTTCATTGTTTATACGTTGTAAGCTGCTCCCCTTCGCCATGTAATAGGCTTTCCCTATTTCGGACTACTACGGGAGCTCCGTTACCATATTGGATATTCAGTACCTTTGTACATAGCCTGGTGGCATTCCAACTTAGGTAATCCCCATTTAGTATATTGTATACAGGCTGTGATTCGTTGTCGGAAGGAACACTCATCCTTTTCCTCAATCTTGAGACGCGTCCATTCTTTATTAATTCAGAAACTAGGTTTGTGCATCAATTTAGTACACTTCCCCATGTTCAGTGGCAAGCATTTAATACGCTGAACAGAATGGATTCTAGGTTTCAAACGGTTTCCTAGACGGTCAGCATAGCCCCGCTCGGATTGTTCTTCAAGCAGTTTAGCCTTCTTCCTTATACGAATCTTTTATATCTCGCCATTCAGTCGTAACCCTTCCGTTTAGGTTAACTTATGACTTTAACCGACATGCTACACTCCCTTTTTGGTTTCCCGCCAAGATAAGTCGGCTGATATATAAACCGTTTCTGTAGTTTATTCACCGCCAAATGGTGAAATATACAATACCCTTATGGGCGCACGATCGACTGCTTCACGTCCCCAACCATAAACAAGTTTCCGTCTTCCTCCGATTCCTTTGCCACTTGTTTTAAGATCGTTTCTTGGACCATGTTGGTATCCTGGTATTCATCAACCAAAATCTCTTTATAATGACCTCGATATGCTAAAGCCACCTCGGAAGGCTGTAGTGTCCCATTTGGAGATTTTACTGTTAAAATTTGTAAACATAAATGCTCCAGATCGGCAAAATCAACTAATCCCTTTTCACGCTTAACTTCTGAAAAGCGTTTCGAAAATTTCTTCACTAATCCAACTAGACTCTGAATATACACCGCCATTTCTCGCATATCTTTAAGGAAGGTTTCCGGTTTTCGAGAGAATAGTTCATCCTTTATGTCGGTAATTATTTTTTTGAGTTTTTCGCGCAGTTTTTTGGCTTTCTTTGTAATCTCAGGATCAAATTCATCTTTTTTTCCAGACTTTAGTCTTGAAAAGGATACCAGAGCAAACGTCTCGTACAAAGTCTTCCAGGATTCCTGATTGGCGCGTATGAGCGTTTGGATTAATTCAATATCTTGGTTAAAGGTTTCCGCCATTGGAGCTGGTCCAGCCGGCAACTTAGTCAGTCTAATCCCTTCTTGGGCTATATCCTCAGCTCCCTCAAGCTGTAAACTAATTTCAAAGAGTAATGTCTCAAGAAAAGGGAGATCTTCAATCTGCATGTTAGGATCTACATCGTACATATCAATTACTCTCTGGAGATATTCATCTGGATTTGCATTGGCGCCGGCAAAATCAAACAATGCAGAAATAATTTCCTGTAGCTCCACATCACTTCGGTCGCCACTAAAAATATCCACTAATCGATAAAATGATTCATTTTCAGGTTTCGAGTATTCATCTTCAAAAAGCTCGTCTAATACTTCGTCCCGGATTAACTGAACTTCGGTTTCATTAGCAATTCGGAACCCCGGATCGATATCAATTAAATAATAATACTTTTTAATAACCTCTAAACAAAAAGAGTGTAGTGTTGAAATCGATGCCCGGTTTAATAAGTTCAGTTGCTTCTTTAGATGGTTTGATTTCGGATTTTCATTGATTGCTTTTTCTAAGGCTTCACCGATTCGGTGGCGCATTTCTGCCGCCGATGCATTGGTAAAGGTAACGACTAATAACTCATCGACGTTCATTGGGTCTTCAGCTGAGATAATTTTCTGAATAATTCTTTCAACTAACACTGCTGTCTTACCCGAACCGGCGGCTGCTGCCACTAAAATATCTTGATCTTTCGCATAGATCGCCTTCCATTGATCGTCTGTCCAAGTGACCGATTCTGGTTTAGCAGGAATGAGCTGTTTAGACATTTAGGGTCACCTCCTTTTTAATACCATCCATCACCTGTTCTCTAGTTTGTGGAACTAAAACACGGTATTCATTTGTTTCAATAGCCGGGTCAAAATGGCAGACCGGTTTAAATGAACAAAATGTACAAGCGGTTTTATCTTTTAGCTTATAAGGAGAAATCTCCACATTCCCAGCTACTAATTCATTTCCTGTCGCTATATATTTTTCTCTTACAAAGCCCCTTAATAAATCGAATTCTTCTTTAGAAGCTACTTTAGATCCCTTCGCAATCGAACCGTCTTTATTAATACCAGCTGATATTATCGGTGATTTAGCCATATCAATATCTTCGTCCATGAGTTTCAGTACATCCGGATCAGCAATCATGAGTCCGTTCATTTTAAATTTCTTGTATAACTCTGCCTCGACTTGCTCCAATGTGAGTATTTTCTTTGAATGAACGATAGGATTATGGACATGGAAGTAAAGGACTCCCGCGGGCATTGCGTTTACTTCCACCAGCTTACTAGAATGTGTGATAATAATATCCAAATAGGTAAGCATTTGTAGGGCTAGTCCGTAGTAGACTTCCTGTAAATGAACATCCTTGGCACTAGACTTATAATCTACGACACGTAAATAGATTTCATCTTCTTTGGCAGCCTGATCAACCCTGTCAATCCTTCCAACTAATGACATTTTTCGCCCATTCTTCAATTCAAATTGCAGTGGTGGCAGGTCAGCAGTCGGCCCAAAACCTAGTTCTAATCCAATCGGAACAAATCCACTTGCTTTGGCGTGCTCGCTTAAGACATAGGATGCACGGCTAATAATTTGCTGTAGTTTGCGTTTAATATAATGATGTCGATTTGAGCTTAACAGAATTTCGTTTTGAAGTCGTGGTGCTAATGATTCCATTGCCAATCGGGCAAGATTTTCACAATCTGCCTCCGTTATGTCCTTCCAGGATTTATTTTCCTTCAGAATCTGATCGGAAATATATTTTAAGGCTGCATGGAATAAATCACCAATATCAGGTGCTTCCAACCGGAAAATTTGGCGGTCCCTTAGACCAAGGCCATATCTAGCAAAATGGGAAAACGGACAGCTGTGGAATAATTCCATTCGCGAAACACTCGCTTGAATTTGTTCCCCATAAAGCTCATTCGTTAAATCGCTAGAAATCGAAATCGTTTGATTCGTATAAAATAAGCTAGACAGCACCTTGATGGTTGCGTTTTTCCATTCACTATTTTCGATATAGTCACGATAAATGTCCCACCAAAAATCATAAATCGGATAATTTCGCTTCTTTAATTGCAGTTGTGAGGTTAAATAACTTAAGGTTGTTTTTCGATTAACCGCATATTCAAGCTGCTGTTTTTCGGAAAGTTCCTGTAAATCGGAAACAAAGAAATGTTCTATATGCTGCGGGAATATTTCCTTGATGCGATTAATAAACGGTGAAGGGATAAGACCTTTCCCTTCCTGATTTGCTAATGGATAAGTTAAAAATAAAATTTTAGATGGCAATGTAAATGCTTTATAAGCTAAATATTGCTCATCAAGCAGCTTAATTCGGCTACTTGGACCAATGTTTAAGCCATTTAAAATTAACTGTTCCCGATCATCATCTGCTAAAATACCATCATCAGAAAACTTTGCGGGGAATACTCCTTCATTTAAGCCAACCACAAAAGCTGCCTTTATCTCAGAAAGCCTTGACTTTTCCAAATCGGCCACCAATACTTGATCAAGCGACGGGGGGACTATCGAAAATCTTAATGTTTCTAGACCTGAGTCGAGGACACTGGCAAACTGTTTAACAGTCAACTTTTCTTCACCCAGAATTTCAACAAATTCATCTAATAAATCAATTATGGCATCCCATGCTTGGTCATGTTCGCGTGCACGAAGAAGATTACCTTTTTCATCCTCGATTTGTTTCCATTCCTCTAACTTTGCTGGAATATCCAACTCTTCTAAAAATAAAAATAAGGCCTCACAATACTCATGCGTTTTTTCAGCTTTCGCTAATCTTCTCGATAGTCTCAGAATCGGTGCCGTAATTTTTAAACGAATGTCATTAAGACTTTGTTCCATTCGCTTTTCTTCATCGGTCTGAATAGCTGTTTCAAATTCAATCCCCTTATATCTTCGATAAATCCACCGTTCCTTCTTTGTCCACTGATTTCCTTGAATGCCATAGGCTAATACAAAGTTTTCTAATTGATCAGCCTGCTGTCTAAGATAGGCATCATTCTCCTTGAGAGGGAATAATAATTCCGTTTTTACTGCTCGAAAAACTGGCTCATAGCGCCAATTCGAATGTATAATTTCAATGGTTGAACGAATTAGCTCAATGAGCGGATGATGAAGCATCGTTCGTTTTTGGTCGATAAAATATGGAATATCATAGTCCTCAAAGACTGTCTGAAGTACTTCCTGATATTCATGACCATTTCGAATAAGGATGGCAATATCACGATATCGTTCAATTTCCTTTGTGCGGACAAATTCCTTAATCTTCCGGGCTATTCCTTCGACTTCTGCACGGCGGTTGACAGCTTGTCCTATTTGAATATTTGCCTTTTGATTATATTTCACGACCGGCCTTGTATCAAAATGAGTCTCCAAGTGAAATAGCGCATCGTCCTGCCATCTTTTTTGTTCGTTGAATCGAAGCTCCGGTTCTATCGTAATTCCTTCGGCTTTTGCCATATCGTAAATGGTTTGACAAGTACTTCCTGACATCCGGAATAAATGAAGCTCTTCTGGCGCTGATTGCCAATACGGTTCATCTAATGTCAGGGCAATCGTGACACGTCTACAGTTTTTCATTAGAGCGGAGATAATCCCATATTCTTGTGGAGTAAAACTATCGAAACCATCAATATAAATTTGTGCGTTTTTCAAATAGGAGGAAAGACTCGCCTTGTCAGTCAGTAAACGAAAATAATCCTCCGAATCTAGATACTTTCCTTGTAATGATTGTTCGAAGCTTTGATAAATTAGCTCCAAATCATGTAACTTATCCTGAAGCACCTTGTTTTGATTGTTTTGGAAAAATCCTTCTCTTTTTGTTTTGAGCTCCTCGGGATGGACACAATAACGCTTAAATTCGGTTAGCATCCGCTCCACTTGCTCGATAAATCCATTTTTATCGGCTGCTTGGTGAAAGATTTTTAATGATTCCTTTTTATCCTCGACAAGTTTGCGTATAAGCATATTTAAGCCTACACTTGTTAAATGCTGTCTGCTAATCCCACCTGTTTCCTGCAAAACCCTCCAAGCGAGTCGAGTAAAGCTAAATACTTGAGCCCGTATCATTCCTTTTATCTCTTCACTTGAAATGAGGCGATATTCGGATAAAAACGTCATTTGATCTGGTACTAAATAAATAATTGGATCCCCATCAGGAGAATCCTTTAGCTCACTTTTAATCTCATTTAAGCAGTAGGTTGTTTTTCCGCTTCCCGTACGACCAATTAACAAACGAACTGACATCCATTCTCCCCCTAACTACTTTTTTTCTATCCATTATCATAACATAAAATAAATACGAATACACGTTCGACACCGAAGGTAATGATAGGATATTTTGGCAAAAAAAAAGCGCATTTACTGCGCTTTTAAAATGTAACCCCTAAATCTTCAATTGGCCAATAGCGGAGATTTACTTTTCCGACAACCTGGTCAACTGTGATAAAGCCAAAGTGGCGGCTATCCCAGCTTCCTAAGCGATTGTCTCCTAAGACAAATAAATGGTTTTTTGGAACGACTTTTTCACCTGTAAGTTCTTCAAGAGTAAAATCTCCGGTTAGCCTGCCACCAAGGACTTCTTTCCGATATTCTTCAAGGAAAGGCTCTGCGAATTTTTTCCCATTAATAAATAGCTGTTCATCCTCGTAAACAATTTTATCGCCAGGTAAACCGATAATTCTTTTTACAAAATCCTCCTCCTGGTTCGCATGAAAAACAATTACATCAAAACGATTAAAATCACCGATTTGATAGCCTATTTTATTTACAACTAGCTTGTTTCCATTCTGGAGAGTAGGCATCATTGATTCACCCTCAACGACATAATTGGAAAAGAAGAAGGTTCGAATAAATACAAAAATGATAAGTCCAATGGCAAAAGCTTTCATCCACTCTTTTACTTCCTTTTTCCACGCCTCGTTCAAAACTGATCCCCCCTTTTTTATGAAGTTTTTATTTTTCAATTTGTTTGTTGGTTTCTTTTTCCACTTATATTTAATCTTACTTCTATTCTCTTCCCAACATACCACAGAATGATGATGACCGCGATCACAATAGCTGTTCGAAGTGGCTGAGTGATTAGCGATCGTAGGTCATAGCCGATAAAGCTTATCATAAAAATCATCACAAATTTTCCTATTAATACTGCTAACATGTATTGATAGATATTTATTTTTGACAATCCGGCCACGATATTAACGAGGGCTGAAGGTGTAAAGGGAAAACATAATAATAGGAAAATCGGTCCAAATCCATGATTTTCAACCCATGTCATTAGTTTTTTCACCTTATCATATCTATGTAAAAAGTTTAAAAAACGCTTTTGGCCAAACCTTCTGAAAAAGAGAAACACGAGTAACGCCCCTATACATGCACCAATCCAGGAAAACAAAAAACCTAACCATAGTCCAAATGCGCTAGCGTTGGCCATTACGAACAAAAACAATGGTAAAAAAGGAAGGAAGGCTTCTAGCATAGGTAATACGATGCCAGGTATTGGTCCTAATGCTCGATATTGTTGGATTAAACCCATTATATTTTCTATAGTAAACCATTCTTTTAACGTAGAAAAATCCATTCTCTTTCTCCTCTTAATTATATACGAAAAAGCCATAAGCTAAAAATGGCAGTTGCTTATGGCGCTCCTAGCTCTATTATTACCTTATGGCTGTTGAATAAACTCATGTAAGGCTTTTTTATTTGCCTCTTCATCAATCCAGAGAACATCACCAGCTCCGGGTATTTTGCGTTCTTCAAAGGTTCCTTTTACAGGTATCCGAAAGGTGGTAACAGGAGAACGGTCACCTGAGATAAAATCCTTTCCCATAAATAGGAGATTCGATGTTTTAATATTTGTATTTAAGTAAGGTTTTACAACCCCAACTAGCTTAGGAAGTTTCGGAAGCTTATGAATGCTCATCAATTGATCAGCAATCTCTGTAACAATTTTTTGCTGCCTTTCCACACGATTGTAATCGGATAAGGCATCGTTTCTGAAGCGAACATAACCTAAAAGATGCTCCCCGTCTAAATATTGTTCACCTGGTTCAATATCAACACCTATTCGGTCTGCTTTCGTCATTTTCTTTTCAACATTCACCTTTAGCCCTTTTGGAAATGCTTCATCGATAACGCGAACAAAGCCTTGGAAATCAACAATTGCATAATATTGCAAATCAATATCAAAATTCTTTTTAATGGTTTGTCGTAAAAGGTCCGGTCCTCCTAATGCAAAGGCTGAATTTATTTTATGATAACCGTGCCCAGGTATATCGGCATAAGTATCCCGCATGATTGAAGTAACCTTGAACGTTCCTTTATCCTCGTTATAATGGGCAATCATGATGGTGTCTGCTCGTGATACGGTATCATTTTTCCTTGCATCGCTTCCCAAAACCAACACATTCGTTCCTCCGAATTGGTCTTTAGCCCCATCAAACTCATATTCAATCTGCTCTGGTGCTTCCTCATCTTCCAAGGATTGTGATACTCCCTGCTTATATTGCACATAGGCATAAACTAACACTGCCGTAATCAAGATAAAAATGATTGCTAATATTCTTTTTAAATTGGGTCTTCTTCGTTTCTTTTTCTGATGTCTCGTTGATCTTGAATTCATGAAAATACCGTCCATTCTTCTCCCATTTACTATATATTTTATCTCTAGTTTTCTATTTGTCTAGTTGTCCTATGTATAAAGTACCGTATTTATGACTTAGAGACAAATAAAAACCTCTTCATGCGAAGAGGTGATTTTGTCGTTATTTAGCTTTGCTTTTTTGTTTTATATGTTTACTAATATTTTTCCAATGCTTTTTTTCATCAGATTGCGCTTTTTTATCCATTTTGCGATCTAGGTAGGCTAGTTCTTTTAATAACTTTTTGTAGCTCAATAGCCGATCTTCAGGGAGTTCCCCATTCTCGATGGCCGATTGTACGGCACAACCCGGTTCTTTTACGTGCTTACAGTCTCGGAAGCGGCAATTTTCCCCTAAGACTTCGATATCATGAAAGCTTTCCGCTAACCCGTCACTACTTTCCCAAAGCTGCAGCTCTCTCATTCCCGGAGTATCGATTAAAATCGCTCCGTTTGGCAACAGAAGCATTTCGCGATGAGTGGTCGTATGCTTTCCTTTATCGTCGGCTTCCCGGATTTCCTGAACCGCCTGTTTTTCCGTTCCTAACAGATGATTAGTGATGGTTGATTTTCCGACACCTGAAGATCCTAAAAGGGCAACGGTCTTACCCGGCTGCAAGTATTGGTCAAGCTGTTCAAGTCCGTCATTCTGTTGGGCACTTATGGCAATGATAGGAACCCCCATTGCCACCGACTCAACTTCGAGAATTTTGGCTGCAACATTTTCACAAAGATCGGCTTTGCTTAATATGATCACCGGAGTAGCGCCACTTTCCCATGTTAATAGGAGATATCTTTCCATTCTTCTTAGGTTTAAGTCGTCGTTCAAACTGTTAACTAAGAAAATTGTGTCAACATTGGCAGCAACGATTTGTTCTTCTGTTACTTGGCCGGCCGTTTTTCGCGAAAACTTACTGCTTCTAGGCAAAATCGCGTGTATTGTTCCGCGATTTTCATTTTGTCGTTCTTGTAGAACAACCCAGTCACCAACGGCTGGATAGTCCTCTCTTCCTGTTGCTTGGAACGAAAATTTCCCTGATACTTCGCAAAGCGGTTCTCCATTTTCCGTCCAAACCCGATACATTCTTTTATGTTCCAGTGCTACTCTTCCAAGCGTGTAGCCCTGTTCTTGATATGGTCCAAATTCTGCTGCTACCTTTTCGTTCATTCCCATTACATTTATATTCAATTTGTGTTCCTCCAATTTTTAAGCATAATAAAAAACCATAAGCACGCATAGCCCATGGTTTTAATCAGCATTAGAAGACACAATCATTCTACATAACTGTATTATGTGCACAGATGGGCCATGCAACGATATTCGACAATGAGAGTTTTCACATTTAATTTTTTCATCGCACTTCACCCACCTTTCTCATAATTATTTTTATTATATGTGATATCTTTGTCATTGTAAACCACTTTTTACATTTTTTTCTTTTCTTCATCACTTGCGTTTCATTCATTTTTTTTGTAGAATCTATATACGAACAAATGTTCCTTAATATTTCGAAAGGAGCCATTCGCTATGACGCGTATTCCTGAACCGGAACGAGATATGATTGAAAAGGCTATTTATTTGCCAATGGTTTTAATCGTATTTAATCGCGACTTAACGCTTTTTCAAAAAAGCCCCTTTAAATTACCTAAACCTTATTTGGAGTTAGTTGAAGAAGCCATGAAGGTTATCCAAAAAGAGCTTTATGAAGTCAAACAATTTTTACGAAAAAATCAAATCCAAGTAAAAGAAATTAAACGGGATGAGTCCTTTACTATGTTTTCTTTTTTATATAAAGGCTACGAAGAGCAGCATAGCTACTTTAATCCTAGAATTCGAAACAAAGTACAAGAATTAATGCAATTTTATTTATATAAAAGACTCATCTAACAAAGTTATCTCATTCGCCATATTCTCCCTTTTCTTCGATAATATTGGTATCTGGGTAATAAAATTGAACTTTATTGTTTTCGAGATCATAAATTCTTTGCCGGCACTTATTACGCAAATGAGAGGCAGTAAACCATTGATTTTTAAACGATCTCTCAGAAATAGGGAGCAGGTATGTCCGATTATTTTTAAAGGTTACAGCGGTAGAATCAGAAGCATGTGCTACTTGATTTAAAACATGCTGCTCATTCACCCAAAAACAATTAGATCGACTTGGAGACGTAGTTGGAAAGATAAAAAGGTTGGATTCCAGGGCAATTGGGGTTTTATGCTTTTTCCCAATAACATGATTACTCCCTTCTAAGCGCCCTTTAAAGCTTGAACCATAATAATTGCAGCTTGCTTTAATGATGTCTAACGGCTTACATGGAATTAAAAACTCACGATCTGCTTCAACAACTCGGGTATAGACTTTTTGGCCGTAAATTTTTGGCTCCACAAAATAAGTCTTATTATAAAATATGTATTCCGAAAAATTCCTGTCTTGCAAACTCCTCAACTCCTTTCCTATTTGGAATTATCATAACATTTCGACATAAATTTATTTCATTTTTTGTTAAAAGTTTCAAAAAATGTCACAAAAATATTTTCAGAAAATTATAAAAATGTTGTTGATTTTATTCCTCCACCTCCATATAATATAAAAAAGCATCAGGGGTGATGAGAATGAAAGACAAATCTTACTCTAATTTAATGAAAACCGGTGCTATGAATCGACAAAACGAAAAAGAAACCTTCGTTCAAAATTTATACATTGAAATGATATTAGCAGAAATCCAACTACGCGCCGAAAAGGAAAAATTGTTGAAAAGGATTGACTCAAGCCTTGACCAGCGAAACAAAGAATGCTTTATGAAGCTTTCAAGGCAGCTTACAGAACTTAATAAACGATTTGGAACCTAAGAGGAGGAGACTTCCGCACCATGAGTAATACCATTCAATTAAACAACCGATTTTAAAAAGGGCTTACTGATTCGCAAAACCGAAAAAGTAAGCCCTCTTTTTTATTTATACGATCATATTAATCGTTTGAACGATGTTCGATTTGATATTGTTCAATTCTTGATATTCTTTCAAGCATGGTCGGATGACCATAGCGGAACACTTTTACCAAAGATGGCGGATTTACTTGACTTAGCCCAGAGCGAGTCAGCTCTTGAAAAGAGGTAATGGCTGCCTCAGGATTGTCCATCATTTCAATTGCATAGCGATCTGCACGCGATTCTTGGTAGCGCGAAACCAAATTGGATAAGGGGCTTGCCGCGAACATGAACATCGATAAAATCATTAAAAATAACGGCAACGAGCGAATGTCTGTAACCCCTTGAATGTTAAATTCTCTACCCCATTTCGAAATAGTCCATTCCATAAGGCGATAGGTTAAATAGAGGCCCAGTAAGGAAAGTAATAAGTACCCTCCGATTCCAAAATATAAATGTTTCTCAACGTAATGCGCCATTTCATGCGCCATTATAAACAAAATCTGATCATTATTAAGGCGGTTTAATGTCGTATCCCATAGAACGATTCGTGAGTTGGAGCCAATTCCGGTTACATAGGCGTTTAAAGCATTCGTTTTTTCAGCCATATTTACTTCATATACATGATCAGCAGGAATATTGGCTTTACTAGCTAAGCTTAGAATTTCCGCCTCCAACTGCTTATTTTTTAATGGATAAAAATCATTATACAGTGGATCGATAATAACCGGCTGAACAAACATCATAAACAAAGTAAGCGGAACCGTCAAAAGCCAAGCATAGAACCACCAGCGTTTACGACTCTTTTTTATAAGCCAATATAGCACCGCCACGATAACTAGCATCATGCCATAGTTAAGCCAAAAATCAATTAATTCATCCTTCATCCAAGATGAGAAGCTTTGGGTAGAAATATTGTACGTTTTTGACAAAGAATAGCTAATATAGCTTAATGGAAAGGTCGCTAAAAAGGCAAAAACAGATAGCCAAATCAAATATATTGCTTTTTGCAGAAAGGAATACTTTGTTGTCTGTTCCCCCCACTTTTGCATTGCCTTTGAAAGACCAGTGATCAGGATTAGAAAATAAAATAGCCATTCAAGAGGAGTCGATAAAAAGAACAATAGGTTTCTTGTCTTTGAATATTCCTCGCTTAACATAAGCTCCCGCCCATTTAAAAATGTTGTCGGGTCGGCCTGTGAACCTTGGTATTCAAACGGAAGGCTCGTATTGACAAAATAGAAAAGATACCAATAAAAAAACAAACCATATAAGGTGTAGGCCAAAACGGCATAAACACCCATTTTTCTTACCATCATTAATCCCCCTTTCATAAAAAGCAGTAGCGGTTTGTCCGATGAAAAATGGCACATTTATTCATCCGCTATAAATAGGATTGTCCACCTTCTATTTTAAGTTTAGTTAAAAAGATAAATTTTAGAACCTAAGCTAAAAAAAAGTCGGTCTTTAGATGACCGACACAAGCTAAAAAAAATAGGAATAAACCGTTAAAACAGCGATTGAACTTAACACGACAACAATGACGTTTGCCCCAAGAAATGCAGCTAAAAAAGCAACACCTGCACCTAATATTCCATACCAGATGTCCTCTTGAATCAACAAAATTCCGGGAAAAATGAGCGCACCTAAAGTGGCAAATGGGACGTTTTTTAACACGCCTTGAATAAAGGGAGGAAGTTCCTTGCCTTTAAAAAGCACAAAGGGCAGCATTCGTGGAATATAGGTGACAATTCCCATGCCGATGATCATCCATAGAATTTCAGTGTTCAAGTAGCTTGCCCCCCTCGCTTATTTTTTATTGTTTCAATTCCTTCAATCAAAAAAGCTGATAATAATGTAGCTAGCACGATAGACCAACCTGTTGATAGAATCTCTGTAAATGTAAAAATGGAATTAAAAACGGCTGCTAGAACGGCTAGATAGACGGCTTTGAGCCCCTTTTTCATAGATGGCACTAAAAGCCCAATAAACATCGCATAAAGCGCTACTGTCATACTTTCTTGAAGCGTTTCAGGCAAACTTGCACCAACCAGAAATCCGATAGCCGAATTCACCACCCAGCTAGCGTAAGATATTGAATTAACACCAAATATGTAGCCAGTCTTAACCGATCCTTCTTTTGTAGCCACAACGGAAAATGTTTCATCAGTAATGCTAAAGGCATAAAGTGCCTTTGTAATGGTCCGGTCATCCTCCACTTTTTCATTTAAAGAAGCCGACATTAACAAATGGCGAATATTGACAATGAAGGTAGTAAGGATAATTTCAAAAATCCCTGTGCCAAGTGTTAATAAGGACAAGGAAATATACTGGGATGCCCCAGCAAATACAATCATACTCATTATGATGGTTTCAAAAATCGTTAGACCAGTTGTTTTAGCTAACAAACCAAAGGTCAATGCAATCGGAAAATATCCAATCGCAATGCTAACACCAGCCTGCAGACCTCTCTTAAAATGGGAATCCTGCCCCTCCATCACCATCTCAGCCATTCTTCCACCTCATTTATTTGTTTTTGGTATTTTAATAATTTATTATACTAATCGTCATTTGGCTTCACAACAAATTTGACCAGTTAGGAAATAAAAAAGAGAGTGGTCAGTTAATAGAAAATGACCACTCCTCAGTTATTTTAAGCTAATACAGCCCTGTCAGACATCGTTCCACCACGGATTTTTTGAAACTCACTTAGTAATTGCTCAACGGTAAGCTCCTGTTTATTCGTTTGGTTGGCTTCGAAAATAATCTCGCCTTGGTCCATCATAATTAAACGATTGCCAAGATCGATTGCTTGTTGCATGTTATGAGTAACCATAAGGGCGGTAAGTTGGTTCTCATCAATTATTTTTTTTGTTAGTGTTGTAATTAATTCAGCTCTAGAAGGATCTAAGGCCGCAGTGTGTTCGTCTAATAACAGGATTTTAGGTTCGGTAAACGTGGCCATCAATAATGATAAAGCCTGTCGTTCACCACCAGACAATAGCCCTACCTTAGCATTAAGGCGATTTTCTAAATTAAGCTGTAGGGTTGCTAGCTTTTCCTTAAAAAACGCTCGGCGTTTTTGAGTTACCCCTAAAGCGAACCCACGTTGTTTAGTTCGAGCATAAGCAATTGCTAGATTTTCTTCAATGGTCAGTGTTGGAGCTGTCCCAGCCATCGGGTCTTGGAACACCCTTCCGATTAACTTCGAGCGTTTGTGCTCCTTTACTTGAGTGACATTCTTAGTGTCAATAATCACCTCACCAAGGTCGGGGCTCAGTTTACCGGCAATTAAATTTAAAAGCGTGGATTTACCGGCACCATTGCTTCCAATAATGGTGACAAAATCACCTTGTTTCAAGGAGAGACTTAAGTGATTTAGGGCAATTTTTTCATCCAATGATCCCTCATTGAAGACTTTAAAGATCTGATTTAACTGCAGCAAGAGAGTCACCTCGTTTCTGATTAGCAGAAGATACCTGTTGTTGTTTCGCTAGTAATCTCTTTTTCTTACTACGTTGTTCCTTCCATCCGCCAATCAGTTTTGGAACGACTAACGCACAAATAACGATAAAGGCCGTAATCATTTTCATATCGCCTGTTTCCAAGAAATCGACCCGAAGAGCAAGGGCGACAATGATACGATATAAAATCGCCCCGCCAATGACAGCAAAGGTAACTCGAACAATCGATTTTGTTCCAAATACCGCTTCACCTATAATAACAGAAGCAAGACCGATTACGATCATTCCAATCCCCATGCCAATATCACTAAATCCGTTGTATTGAGCAACTAACGCACCGGAAAAGGCCACTAGAGCATTGGAAAGACCAAGACCTACAATTTTTAATGTGTCTGTATTGGCTGCAAAACTTTTAATCATGGTTTCATTATCGCCTGTGGCACGAATGCTTAGACCGATTTCAGTCTTTAAGAACCAATCTAGAAGAAGTTTTAGTATTAACACTAAAACACTCATCATGATAACAATCGCCCAGGTTTTAGGGACAAAACTTGAAAGCCCAATAGCCGATAGAGCGGATTGAATGATTTGATCAAAACCGAGGTTTTTCCAACCATTTGTTGCTGAGGTTATCACCGTTTCTTCACGTAATAGCGGGACATTGGATTTACCCATAATTCGCAAATTAATAGAATATAAGGCGATCATCATAAGAATCCCCGATAACAACGGATTAATTTTACCTTTTGTATGGAGAATCCCAGTCATACAACCGGCAAGAAAACCGGCTACAAGTGCCGCTAACGTCGCCAATATAGGATTGGTTCCACCTACTATCAAAATCGCTGCAACCGAAGCCCCCGTCACAAAACTACCATCTACCGTCAAATCTGGAAAATCCAAAATACGAAATGACAAATAAACCCCCAAAGCCATAATCGCATAAAGAATCCCAGCCTCAAATGCCCCAAAAAGTGCTAAACTCATCTGCCAAACCTCCCTAATGCCCCTCACCGCTTTAACACTTTAAAGCAAGTATATTTTTAAAATCATTAAAGCACGATAGTGCTTTAATGATTTTAAAAACTCGGGGACAGTCCCTACATCATTTAAAGGACGAAGAGCCTTTAAATGTATGCCCCTTTCTTTAACGCGGTGAAGTGTTGTTGTGTGTTATTCGATTGTTTCTGCTAAATCATTCCAGAAGTCTTGCCATTCAATGTTCATTTCTTGTGCTGCTTTTTTGTTGATTAGTAGTTTTAGGTTTTGTGGATATTGCACAGGTAAATCAGCTGGCTTTACGTTATTTAACAGAATTTGCGCAGCCATTTCACCTGCTTCATACCCGATGTCAAAGTAATCAAAACCGTAAGCCGCGAATCCACCTTTTTTAACGGAATCGAGTTCGCCAACAAATAAGGGAATATCATTGTCATTACTAACTTGGACAACGGATTCTAATGCGGATACTACCGTATTATCCGTGATGATATAAATGACATCTGCTTTGCCAATTAAAGATTCTGCCGCTTGTTTTACTTCTGCAGAAGTTGAAACAGTCGCCTCTTTTAACTTAAGGCTAGTACCTTCCATCGCTTGTTTGACCATGTCTATTTGGGCAACAGAGTTTTGTTCGCCTGAGTTATAAACCATCCCAATTGTGCTATCTGGATAGTTTTCGTTGATAAATTGGATTGTACTTGGAATCGCCTCTGGGTGGGTATCGATTGTTCCAGTTACGTTTCCGCTACCATTATCCATTGATTCCACAAGCCCCGCGCCAACAGCATCGGTCACTGATGTAAACACGATTGGAATATCCTTTGTGGCATTTAAAGCCGCTAAAGCACTTGGTGTCGAATTTGCAAAGATTAGATCAACTCCGTCCCCCACAAAGTTATTAGCAATCGTTTGGTTATTATTTTGATCTCCTTGAGCGATTTGAACGTCGAAATCAGCTACAACTCCTTTTTCCGCTAACCCCGCTTTAAAGCCCTCAAAGGCAGCGTCTAAAGAAGGATGCTCAACAATTTGGGTCACCCCTATTTTAAAATGATTTTCATTTTGCAACTTACTTGCTGTTGACCCATCCTTACAACCGCTTAATACTAACGAACTCAATAAACCTACCATTACCAAAGTTTTTACCTTTTTCTTCACTTGCTATTCCCCTTTTCTCTGTAAAATATTTATTATTTTACTTTAGCGCTTTTACGCTTTTATGCTTTTATGCTTTTATGCTTTTATGCTTTTATGCTTTTATGCTTTTATGCGCTAAAGTATATCAAATAATGAATCTATTAATCAATGTATTTTTACAAAAATATATTATTCTAATATTTTCCAAATTACATTTCTGTTATAGTATATATTACTTGAAATTTTGGAATAATCAATCTATTATTAAAATAAATTTATTATCATTTTAGGAGAATGAAGATGAAAATATTTATTTCAGCAGACATTGAAGGTATTTCAGGAGTAGCGACAAATCAACAATTAAAGACACCTAGCGAATATCAGCGCTTTCGGAAATTAATGACACAGGATGTCAATGCCGCTATTGAAGGTGCTTTTAATGGTGGGGCAACAGAAGTGATTGTTGCAGATGGACATGGCAATATGTCCAATATTTTTATCGAGGATCTTGACCCGCGAGCTCGCCTTGTCCAAGGTAGCAACCGAGTCATGTGTCAACTTGAAGGCCTAGATGAAAGCTTTGATGCAATAATGTTTGTCGGTCATCATGGTCGTGAAAACGGCTCAGAAAGAACAGTCATTAGCCACACTCTAGCCGGCATTTGTGTAAACGAAATGCAAATTAATGGAAAGGTTGTCGGCGAAACGGAAATGAATGCAATGGTGGCCGGTGAATTTAATGTTCCAGCCATCTTTATTTCAGGTGATGATGCCTATGTAAGGGAAGTGCAGGAAACCTTGCCGGAGGTTGAGGCAGCAATTGTAAAACGAGGAATTGATCGTTTTGCTGCCGAATTAATACACCCTGAAAAGGCACAGCAACTAATTCGCGAAAAATCAGAAATGGCCGTCAAACGAATTCAGGAAATTTCTCCATTAAAAGTAAATGGCCCTATTGTTTTTGAGCTTGAATTTAAAGCAACGAATCAAGCACTGATGACGACAACCATCCCATCTGTCACCCTAATAGCGCCGAAACGAATCCGTTTTACCTGCGATGATATGGTCACTGCTTATAAACATATGTGGGGCTGTGTCATTATTGGAATGACTGCAACGAATGGGGTACTTGGGAACGTCAATGCCTAAACGGTTCTAGAATCTTTAAGAGCAAAATGGGTACGTTATAAACGAGCAAGAGATTGCTTGCTCAAAACTTTCGTCGGGAGTGATGTACATGAGCAGAAACAAACTTTTGGTACCTGGGGCGGAAAATGTTCTGAATCAGATGAAAGAGGAAATCGCCAATGAGTTTGGAGTTCAACTTGGTGCAGATACGACCGCACGAGCAAACGGTTCTGTTGGGGGCGAAATGACCAAACGTCTTGTTGCCTTGGCAGAACAGCACCTAAGGAATCAACAAAATCTGTAACGTTTAATTCCTAGTGTGAGGGCCACCTATCAGGGGGCCCTTGTTTGTTTTACTATAAAGACAGAGGAGCTTTTTGTTGATTAGCGCCCTTTAAATGCAGGCTTTCTTTTTTCACTAAAAGCTTGAAGTGCCTCTAAGCGGTCCTCAGTCGGAATGGTTACTTCGTAAGCTTTTCGCTCTATTTGTAACCCTGTCGCTAAATCGACGTTCATACCTTGTTTAATGGCAAATTTCGCCTGCTGAACACCAACTGGTCCATTTTGTAAGATCATCCCCGCCCATTCTTGTGCAGTTTCCAATAGCTTTTCACGTTCTACTACTTGAGTGACGAGACCAATTTTATAAGCGTCTTCTGAAGAAATTCGTTTTGCTGTTAAAATTAATTCCAATGCTTTTGCTTGACCGATTAGCCGTGGTAGCCTTTGTGTACCACCTGCACCTGGAATAATTGCCAAGCTTGTTTCAGTCAGGCCCATCAGCGTATTCTCCGTAACAATACGGAAATCACAGGCTAAAGCAAGCTCCATACCGCCGCCAAAAGCATAGCCGTTCATCAAGGCGATCGTCGGCTGCGGCAGCTGGTCAACTGCATTAAATACCTCATTAATTTTAAAAATATTTCTTTTCACTTCTTCAGTAGTTAGCGTTTTTCTCTCCTTTAGGTCAGCACCAACACTGAATGCCTTTTCGCCGGCGCCTGTAAAAATGACGAATCTGACTTCGGAATTTACTCTAATTGCCTCAACCGTTTCCTGAAGTTCCTTTAAGGTTTCAAAATTAAATGCATTCAACGCTTCTTCGCGGTTAATAGTTACCACGGCAATATGGTCCTTTATTTCTAATAGGATATTTTCCACCAAACGATTCCCCTTTTTCAACAATATGAACAATATCTAATTCGATATATCATTGAAAAATCCTTTCTTAACCTAAACCCCACATAAAATAAAAACGCTTTAACGCTTTAAAGCACTTGGGGACTGTCCCCACATGCTTTAAAGCGCTAAAGCGTTTATTTTTTTAGTAGATTAGGTTGATGAAGTCTTCTTTGGTGATGTTGCCAAAGTAGTGCTGGATGTTGATGTTTGCTAGGGTATTTTCGAGTGATGTTTTTTCGTATTTTTGCCCTACTAACAATTCTTCAATTTCGCTGACATCGCCGACCCCAAAGAAATCTCCAAATATTTTACAATTTTCGATTATCCCCTTTTCAACTTCCAAGCGAACGTCGATTTGACCTACAGGAAAACGATGAGTATGCTGGGAATTAAACTTAGGTGATTTTCCATAGTTCCAATCCCAATTTTGATAACGTTCTTTGGAAATCTCATGAATCTTAGCCCAATCTTCATCCGTTAACACATACTCAGGGATCTCAGTCGCACCAGCGAAGATACTCTCAAGTAATTGACAACGGAACTCTTCAATGGTGATTTTTTCGTTTAAGAACTCAGAGATATTCGCAACACGACTTCTAATTGATTTTATACCCTTTGACTCTATCTTATCTTGCTTTACTCTTAATGCAGAAACAACATGGTCAATTTCCGAATCAAACAATAAGGTTCCATGGCTAAACATTCTTCCTTTAGTCGAAAACTGGGCGTTTCCAGAGATTTTCCGTCCTTCTGCAACTAAATCATTTCGTCCACTTAGTTCAGCATTTACACCTAGTTTCTTTAAAGCATCCACAACCGGTTCTGTGAATTTCCGGAAATTATGAAAGCTTTCCCCGTCATCCTTTGTAATAAAGCTAAAGTTTAAGTTCCCTAAATCATGATACACCGCCCCACCACCGGACAAACGACGCACCACATGGATTCCATTACTTTCAACGTAATCAGTATTGATTTCCTCAATTGTGTTTTGATTTTTCCCAATGATAATTGACGGTTCATTTATGTAGAATAATAAATACGTTTCATTAATATCAAGATTTTTTAACGCATATTCTTCAATCGCTAAATTAATTCTTGGATCATGTATTCCTTTATTATCAATAAATAGCATCTCTTACTTCTCTCCCTTATATCTCAATGTTTAAACCTTGACTTGCCAATAACATTTCACCTGAGAATTTCTTACTAGCCTGCTCAATCAATAAAGGCAGCTCTCCATAATGGGGCAAATGTGTAAGAATCAACTTCTTAACTCCTGATTCCTCCGCCAAATTCCCGGCATCCATACTGTTCATATGCCCGGCATTCCGGCCATCCTGCCCTTCATAAAAGTTGCATTCACAAAGCAATACATCGGCTTTTCGGCAAAACGGAATCAACTCCTCCTTAAAGGAAGTATCCGCCGTATAAACTAACACCTTCCCATCTGCTTCAATCCGCATCGCATAGCAATCAACCGGATGGTTCGTTTTTAAAAACGAAATCGAAAAGGGGCCAATGTTCAAAGCATGCTCGGGGTCGTAACCGATTCCCTCCGTAATATTTTTATAAGAAAGTTTGGCGAATTCCTGCTCATCAAAAGGATGGCCATATATTGGCAGCGTTCCAAAGCTTTTTCCTAAAAAGCCTTGAATGAGTCTAGCATGTTGAAGTACGCCAATGTCAGCGATATGATCTGGATGATAATGCGAAATCACCACGGCATCCAACTGTTCAGGCTCTATGTAATTTTGTAATAAAGATAAAACACCACTACCACAATCAATTAATAAATGAAAACCATCATGCTCCAATAAATAACCTGAGCTAGCTTCATTTTTCTTTGGATAACCACCCCAAAAACCAACAACCGTAAGCTTCATAGAATACCTCCATGATGAAAAATTGTCCCATCTATACTATAGCCGATTTGCTGACTTTTTTCACATCCCAACAATTCACAAAATGTTCTTAACCTTGCTGTGCTATTAGGTGATTTTCGTAATAAACTAGTAATACGAAGTTACCAACCTATTAACTGGAGGTCATCCGAATGCTAGAAAACGTACTAGAATTTTTCAAAAATCTTCCTCCTAAAGTTTGCAGTTCATGTGGCGAAATGATTGAAGAACAGCACGAATGCTACGGTGACAAATGTGACAAGTGCCTTGAGGTAACAGAAATAAAAAATTAATGACTAATAAGTGAAACCAGTCGCCCGATACGGACGACTGGTTCTTTTATTTCGCTGAAGCGAATACCTCAAATTGGCGTTTATGCTTAAATTGAAGAAATGTCAAAGTTAAAATCATGAATACCGCAAGATACCCTATCAATATCAGAGCATTATGCCACATAAAGCTGAAATCCCCACTTGAAATGACCGCTTTAAATCCCATTACCGAATAGGTCATTGGAAGCAATGCATTAATCGGCTGTAATGCATTTGGAATTAACTCTAGTGGGAATGTTCCGGCACTGGTCGTTAATTGTAATATCAAGATCACAATCGCTAGGAATCGTCCAGGGTCACCCATTGTAGTGACAAGCAACTGAATTAACGCCAAGAAGGTTAAGCTTGTAACCACCGCAAATAGAATGAAGAATGGAACACTCTCGACCTGTAAACCAAGCCCAACAAGGAGAAGTCCTGAAGCTACAAGTGCTTGAACCACACCTACTAAAACTAGCACACCGAATTTTCCAATAAACCAACTAAATCCGTTTTTTGGTACATCAACAGGTTCTTTTAGAGGAAACACGATGGAGATTAGCAGTGCTCCAACAAATAAGCCCAGCGATAGAAAATATGGTGTAAACCCAGTTCCATAATTCGGTACTTCGTTTATTTTATCATTTTTTATCACAACCGGATCACCAATCATATTGCTTGTTTTTTTGGTTGGATGAAATTGTGATAACTTTTCCTTACCATCTGAAAGTCCAGTCGCTAGTTCATTTGCTCCATGAGAAAGTTGTGTTTGACCGACACTTAATTGGTCGGAACCGTCTTTTACTATTGCTACACCCTCAGTTAAAGCATTTGAGCCGCTCGACAGTTTATCTAACCCTGACGCTAATTCGGTTGAACCGCTTGCTAAAGCTAATGATGCGTTTTTTGCCTCTGTCATCTTCGTACCAAAAAGGTGCATCCCATCTTGAAATTGTTGTTGACCAGACACAAAATTCATTAACCCTTGGTCTAGCTCAGTTGCCCCTGTAGCAAGTTGGTTAATACCACCTAATAATCGATTTTCGCCATCTTTTATTGCGGACAGATTGGATGCTAGAGCATTTGAACCAGATTCAATTATTTTGGCCCCTTCAGACAATTCTGAAGTACCTAAAGCAACCTGCTGACTTCCGGCAACTAGCTGCTGTAACGTTTTTTGTAAAACCGCTTTTTGTTCAGCAGGTAGATCAGGGTTGTTCGACAGAACCAACTCGATTTGCGGAGATAAGGCTATTAAACCGGCTTTGACTTTAGCTGCACCGTCAGCCGTAGCCTCCGCTCCTTTTTGCCATTCTTTTACCGATGAATTCAATTGTTTTGCCCCTGATTCAAGCTTTTCTGTTCCAGAGACAAGTTCCGGTGCCTTGCTTTGTAATTGATGGATTCCCGCCACAGCAGTTGAGAATCCTTCCTGAAGCACTGTACTGCCGGCAACAAGTTGGCCACTTGCAGCCTCAAGCTTTTGATAATTTTCATCTAAAAGCCCTAGGCCATTTGCAAGTTTTCCAGCGCCAGTTTTTAATTGACTAGTACCAATATCAATTTGACTTACCCCTTCGTTAAATTCAATTGACTTTTCTGCTAATGTCGCAAGCCCTTTCTGAAGGTCAGTTGCCCCTGTTTCAAGCTTATTCGCACCATCTGATAGTTCTAGAGCACCATCACTTGCATCCACTAGCCCATTTGATAAATCATCCATTTTAGAAAAAATAGTCTCCGCATAGGTTTCCGAAATTTTTGCCGACAAGGATGCTTTTATCTTTTCTATAGCCGTTGAGCCGATTTGCGATGATAGGAAATTATAGCTCTCGTTTGGTTTATAGATTAATTCAAGCTTTTTTGGCTGGTCATCGATTAAAGTCGTTGCATTTTCCGAGAAATTCTCAGGAATTTCAATCATCATATAATATTTTTGATTTTGTAATCCCTTTAAGCCTTCCTCCTGGTCTACGAAAATAAAGTTAAAGTCATGACTTTCTTTTAATTTATCAACTAAGTCTCTTCCTAAGGTCAAGCTTTTGTCTTCAAACTTTGCCCCCATATCATTGTCAACAACAGCTACCGGCAGATCACTTAATTGATCATACGGATCCCAAAATGCCCATAAAAACATTCCACTATATAATACAGGAATGAATAACACGGCAATGATTGGAATCAATAGCTTTTTACTTTTTAAAATAGCCATTAACTCCTTTTTAAATAAACTGTTCTTCATTACCCATTCCTCCATATTGACCATTTTGTTCATCTGGTCATTTTAATGTAAAAAATAACGGATATCCTATTTGGATAATCCATCAAAAATATATTGCTGAAATAAGTTTAAAATTTGTTCCTTTTCTAATGGTGAATGTGTTTTTTCCCAGTCAAAGATTAACGCCACATATAATTTCAACATTATGAAGGCGGTAATATCAGGGTCACATTCCTTAATATCGCCGTGGTTAATTGCATGGATCACTTTTTCCTTGATAAAGTTTAAGATCACCTTTTCAAGATTGTGAATCACCTCGGTAACCGCCGGAGTTCCGATTTCCTTTTCTTCCTGGAAAAGTTTAATAGTTAAATGATGTTCTTTTCGGAATTCCAAAATACTCATTAATGATGTATGAACGTTCTCATGAAATGTTTTTGTCTCGTCATACGCTTCTTCTGCTGCAACTTTCATTTCTCTTATTAAGGCTTTAATAATTTCTTCAAAAAGCTCTTCTTTATTTTTAAAAAAAGTATAAATAGTCCCCTTTCCGACATTTGCTAACTTGGCCACTTGGTCCATTGTGGTCGCTTTATAACCAAACATCGTAAACGATTTAGAAGCAGCCTCCAAAATTAATTGCCTTCTGTCAATTGACATAATTCACCTCACAGTTAAAATGACCAAATGAATAATTCGGTCATAACGTTTACTTTAGGAATATATCACGATATATAAATTATTTCAAGCTAAAAAACAATCAGTGGGAAGTACTCCCACTGATTAATATGGAATTATTGAATTAGTTTAAAAATAGCGTCTGTCATTGCTTCAATAAATTTCGGTTGTGAGTTTGGCATTTCCGGACGATAGTAACTAGCCCCAACTTCATCAGTTACAACTTTACATTCGATATCATTATCATATAAAACTTCTAGATGATCGGAAACGAAACCTACAGGAGTATAGACAAAAGACTTGAACTGATGTTGGTTATGAAGATCCCTTGTTAGATCTTGAACATCTGGACCTAACCAAGGTTCAGGTGTATTTCCAGCACTTTGCCAGCCTACGTAATAATGCTTAACTCCCGCTCCTTTAGCAATTAAATCAGCTGTTTCCTGAAGTTGTTGCGGATAAGGATCCCCTGATAAAAGGATTTTCTCAGGAAGGCTGTGTGCCGAAACGATTAGAGCAGCAGTCTCCCTTTCTTCCGTTGACATGGAGGAGAATGTTTCTTTTACTTTTTCGACCCAATACTCTATAAATTTCGGCTCTAAATACCAGCTTTCCACCGAATGAATGCTGAGCCCACCTAATTTTTCGGCTTCTTCCTTCGCTCTTCCATTATAGGACTTCACGCTAAAAGTTGAGAAATGGGGAGCCAATACGATACTAACAGCCTCTTTAATCCCATCCGTGTGCATTTGTTTTACGGCATCTTCAATAAAAGGTTCAATATGCTTTAAACCTAGATACATTTTAAATTCAATTTCATCTTGAACTCGGTTTAAATGTGCCTCAAGGCTTTTGGCTTGCTCTAAGGTAATTTTTGCTAGCGGAGAAATCCCGCCAATTGCTAGATATCTGCCTCTTAAATCTTGAATCATTTCCTCTGAAGGTTTTCGCCCATGTCTAATATGGGTATAATAACGTTCTATATCTTCTTCCTGATACGGTGTTCCGTATGCCATTACTAGTAAACCCATTTGTTTTTTTGCCATTGTTACACCTCATTCTATTTGCTAAGCTTCGTTGCGGAATATTCATGAATAAAGCTTGTCAGTCTTTTTAACGTTTCAGGGTTAACAGATGGGAATACACCATGACCTAGGTTAAAAATATAGCCAGGTGTTGCCATCCCTTGGTCAAGAATCGCTTTCGCTCTTTCCTCAATGACTTCCCATGGAGCTAATAAAATTGCAGGATCTAAGTTTCCTTGAACGGTTTTCTTAATGCCCATTTCTCTTGCTTGTTTAATTGGTAAGCGCCAATCAAGACCTACAACATCAATTGGGAGATCGTTCCACTCAAGGGCTAAATGGCTAGCTCCCACTCCAAACATAATTAATGGAACATTTTCTTCGCGTAATGCGGTAAAAATTTGTTCCATAGTCGGCTTAATAAAATATCGATAATCCTCGACATTTAAGGCACCAACCCAAGAGTCGAAAATTTGCACGGCACGTGCTCCTGCTCCAACCTGAGCTTTTACATAAGTAATCGTCGTTTCAGCTAATTTATCCATTAAGGCAAACCATGCTTTTGGTTCCGCATACATAAATGCTTTTGTTTTGTTATAATTTTTAGAAGGGCCACCTTCAATCATATAGCTCGCAAGCGTAAAAGGTGCGCCGGCAAATCCGATTAACGGTACAGATAATTGTTCTTGAGTTAATAATTTTATTGTATCCAATACATAAGGGACATCCTGTTCAGGATTGATTTCACCGAGCTTTTCTACATCAGTAAGGGAACGAATTGGATTAGAAATTACCGGACCAATCCCCGCCTTAATTTCTACATCTACACCTAAAGCAGGAAGTGGAGTCATAATATCCTTATAAAGGATCGCTGCATCGACGTTATATTGTTCAACAGGAAGTCTTGTTACATAAGCACAAAGCTCAGGCTGATGCGTGATTTCAAACAATGAGTACTTTTCCTTAATCGCACGGTATTCCGGTTGAGAACGCCCAGCTTGACGCATATACCAAACAGGAACATAATCCGTTTTCTCTCCTCTTGCTGCTTTCAAAAATGTTTCATTGATTGGTCTAGTCATTAAATCTTTTCCACCTTTCAAACATATGTCTGTTTTTCATTGTAATATATATCTTTATAAATTAGAAACTAAACGTATGGTCTCTATCCACTATAGCCGTTTTTCACTAGGAATGTATAGATAACACTATCAAATGTCAAAAAAATGTCGGATTTACGTTTTAATGCTCATTAAATTTCATGATACTTCAAGGAGGAATAATGATGAAAGTGTATATTACAACGGGCACAATTGAATTTTTAATGGGGATGAAGGAAAAAAAAGCGACTGAATCGATGGTGCTAATGCAAAACCAAGAACAGGCTTTACTCTATCACGAAACCAATGGTAAAACCATTTTTCAGGCTCCGAGGAGATATGAGTTGATAGACTCTAACGGGGAACTTAATCAAATAGGTTTTGTTGCCATGAATCATGAATCCATAAAGGATGAGGAACAACCGATATTTGTAGAAAGGACGAAAAAGATTCTTGCACCTATTGAATCCTACAAAGGCTTCAAAGCCTATCGCTTTTTAAAGCCCGAAAAAATACTCACCTATTTGTTGATAACCTTATGGGAGAACGAGATATCTTACCGAAATTGGCAAAAAACAGCGTCCTATCAGGATGTGTTTCAACAAAAATCAGTCGACTTAAATACAAAACTCTTTTCTCCACAATCGTATGTAAGCACTTATTTCCTAATTAAAGAAGGATGAGGGGGAAATGTACACCTCTCATCCTTTTGATTTTATTATGCCATTTCTGTTTGCATAAACGGCAGCTTGCGTACGATCCGTTACATTCAGTTTACTTAAAATATTGCTGACATGGGTTTTAACCGTTTTAATACCAATAAATAAATCTTCACTAATTTCTTGGTTAGTCATCCCCTCCCCCAGACATCTCAGAACGTCTAATTCCCTTTCTGTTAAATCATCATGGGGTTTACGTTCCGTTCCACGGAATCGATTTAACATTTTATTCGCAACCTTTGGTTCAATAATGGTTTCGCCCTTTACCGCTTTAAAAATGGCCTGAACAATCTCATTTGCAGAAGCTGTTTTTAACAAATAACTAAACGCACCAGCCTCTAACGCGGGAAATACCTGTTGATCATCATAATAGCTTGTAATAATAATAATCTTACAGTTTGGATGAAAGCTTAAGATTTCTTTTGTTGCCATGATTCCATTACCGTTTTCCATTAATAGATCCATTAAAATGATATCAGGCATGATTTTTTTAGCGAGCTTAATTCCTTCCGTTCCACTATTCGCTTCCCCGACAACCTCTATCGAAGATTCTGTTAATAAATAAGAGATAATCCCTTTACGCACCATATCGTGATCATCCACTACCATGACTCTAATATTGCTCATTACCGCTTCCCTCCTTTAAAAATCATCAAGTTCACCAAATTACGCCGTTTTTTTCGGTAATCTAATATCAATATAGGTGCCTTCCTTTTCTTTAGAGCGAATCGTAAAAATCCCACCAATTTCCTCACAGCGTTCACGCATGGTTTTTAAACCATATGATGCAATTTTCTCCTTTGAGGGGTCAAAGCCTGTACCATTATCAGCAATATATAAATGGATATCGTGATCCCTTTCCGTTAAGGTAATCTTCACCTTAGTTGCCTCGGCATGACGGAGGATATTGGACAGCGCCTCCTGTACAATCCGGAAAAGGTGCTCCTCGGCTCCTTTGGAAAGATTGTCAATTTCATCGATACTTGCTTGAAACTCTAAACTAGTCTTTTCCTTTAACTCAACGATTAATTTAATGATTCCTTCACATAACGAATCATCGGAAAGCTCAATTGGTCTTAAATGGAGCAGCAAAGCGCGCATTTCCCCTTGTGCCTTAATGGCAATATCAGATATTTGTTCCACTTGCTCCTTCACTCGTTCAGGTTGTTTTTCAATCATTCTAAGTGTCGCAGATGTTAGCATGCTTAGGGCAAATAATTGCTGACTAACAACATCATGTAAATCCCGGGCTAAACGCTGGCGCTCTTCCATGACAGCTGCTGTATGGGCCGTTTGTGCTAACGTTACCTTTTCATCAGCTAATCGCTGAAACGACTGGGCCTGTTCTTCCAAAAAGTGAGCAAGCTGATTGATTTCCTCAAAGATAGGCGACAATTCCTCCATCTCAGCTCGTTTGATTCGCTCGGTTACTTTTCCGCCTCTAAGCCCAGAAATAAATAAATGGAGATCGCTAAATTGCCCATTTAAATACGTGCTATTTCTGACCCCAAAATAGCCGGCAACTAAAAGTTGAATGATTAATATCAAACCAAAAAGCCAAAAAGTTATTTCAGCCGAAATAACCGGTTTTTTTGCCAAAAACAGATAAATCTGTAACCCAACAAAGAAAAGCAATGAACTAATTAATCCGGACATGAGATAGCTGCGAAAAATCCAAAATCGATTTAATAACTGTTTCATATCACTACCCCTATACTTTATCAATTCGAACTGAACCGACTTTTAGTGCAATCGTAATCGTTAATTTCTTCACCGCTTCGTCATATCCAGGGGTTGTATAGGTTAAATGGCGATTCATTTCATTTGAACGCAATTCAAACACACGAATATCGCCCACCTTAACCTTTGCTTCGACCTTGACTGGGATACCTTCCGGAACAATCATTTTCACATCGCCAATCCAACCAGAAACGATAATTGGTGTTTCTTTCTCAGGAATGTAGGCCTTACTAAAATCAATAAAGTAATCTCCAATTGAATTATATAGATTCATTGGCTCTAAGGCCCAATTTGCTTTTTTATATTCGACATCTCCAATTGAGAAGCTTTTTTTTATTTTTTTCGGACGATAAATTAGGAGGCTGTGCTCGTCTAGATTCTCTTCATTCTCATTTTTATAGGCTTCTGGTGGTATTTCCGGATGAAAATAAATTTTTACCTTGGACTTACCAAATAACATGTTTAAACCAAAGTAAATAAATAAAACCGGCCACAATTTCCAAAAGTCACTTATGTGAAATGATATCAAACGTAAGCGGTCCAAACTGAGCATGAGGAACAAAGCTGTTAGGAAAAACCACCAAAACAAACTGCCTTTTTTATGACGTTTAATAGCCCTAATTACAAATAAACTACTTATAAAAAGGAATAAAAAAGGATAGGATTCTACAATAACCTCCTTTATTTCCAAGGAAATGACCCCAATATTCAACAATAATAGGAAAATACCGACAAATAATAATCCTCCGGCAAAAATAATTTGATTAAGCGATTGACGCAAAGTTTATCCCCTCTTTTCTACCGTACTGTCAACAATTCTATATCGCAAACTGAAAATCCTTTATAACTTGATTACTTTATTTTATCTTTTTTCTAAGAAAAGAGGACATTCCCGGGAACGCTTTTACATCCGTCTATAGACGGATATTTTTCTATTTATATCTCTCACCAAACCTTTTAACCTTCATATTCTGTAATACATCGAAAGGGCAATTGCCCAAAATGAATTCGGTTACCAAGGAGGGCTTAATATGGGGGTTGAATTAGTCGCTCTACACTGGATTTATGTTGTTTTCATTGCGTTAATCATTGGATTTATGGTCATCAGGAGAGATACTTCCCTTATTTGTATTATTGGAATCTTTATACTGGCAATCACGGCGACAGGATCACTTAGCCAGTCGGTCAGCAGCATTTTTAATAGTTTTATCTTTGCCATTACGGAACTATTATCAACGATATTAGTAATCTCTATCATTGTTGCGATGAGCAGAACGCTTACGACAACTGGTATCAATGATGTGATGATTTCGCCTTTTTCAAAATTAATTCGCAATCCAACAATGGCATATTGGACAATTGGTATTTTAATGATGGCCATTTCATGGTTCTTCTGGCCATCACCAGCAGTTGCACTTTTAGGGGCTGTTCTATTGCCAGTTGCATTGAGAGTGGGACTTCCAGCTCTTGGAGCAGCCGTGGCCATGAATCTATTTGGGCATGGAATCGCACTGTCGGGAGATTTTGTCATCCAAGCTGCACCTAAGCTGACTGCCGATGCTGCTGGACTGCCGGTTAGCGATGTCTTTCAAGCTAGTATTCCATTAGTATTTACGATGGGGATTGTGACTACAATAGTAGCATTTTACTTTTTGAAGAGAGATATGAAAAAAGGAACATTAAAGGTGGAAAGCTTAGATCATTTACAGCAAACAACAACTGGTGAGGATTCCACCCTTCTAACCATAAACCAGAAACGGATATTTGCTTTATTAATTCCATTATTATTCGCTCTGGATGTTGCAGCCATGTCAATCCTTAATCTGACAGGTGGCGATGCCACAGCTCTCATCGGGGGTACCTCGATATTTATTCTTATCCTTATTACCCTTGTTACACACAAAAATAAAGGACTTGAAAAAACTACTGCTTACCTAATTGATGGGTTTACTTTTGGTTTTAAAGTCTTTGGTCCAGTGATTCCAATTGCGGCTTTCTTTTATTTAGGTGACTCAGGGTTTGCGAAAATCATTGGCGAATACCTCCCGGGAAACTCCCACGGTATTGTTAATGACTTAGGGGTGGCATTAGCCCATGTAGTTCCATTAGGAAAAGAAGTCGGAGCCATGACCTTAACAATAGTAGGGGCCATTACAGGTTTAGATGGATCAGGGTTTTCGGGAATTTCATTAGCGGGTTCAGTAGCTAATTTATTTGGTACTGCAATTGGTGCCGGTACAGCAACATTGACAGCTTTAGGGCAAATTGCTGCCATTTGGGTTGGTGGTGGGACCTTAGTTCCTTGGGCAATCATTCCTGTTGCGGCGATTTGTAATGTGGACGTTTTTGAATTGGCACGACGCAACCTCTTGCCTGTAACAATTGGACTCATCGTTACCACGATTGTTGCAATGTTTTTAATATGATAATTAGAAAGGGTGGACAATAGGTCCACCCTTTCTATACTTTCTTCTTTCTAGCCATCCAATTATTTACAATTCCGTAAATTTGTATCCACAAAAAGGCCCAGATAAACCCAAAGGCATAGCCAGCGATGACATCTGACGGATAATGAACGTTTAAAATGAGTCTACTCATCCCCAATATTAGGACAAGGATCAAACAAACAATTACGGAGAGCCATTTCCCTTTTTGAGTTGGAATGTACTTTGCCAGAAAATAAGCGATTAACATATAGAGTATGATTCCAACCATGGCATGCCCACTTGGAAAACTTAAAGAATCATGGTCTAGATGTTCAAGTGACGGCCTCTCTCGTCCAACCAAGTTTTTCAGTAGTTTATTCACCTCATTGCCTAATGCAATCGCTAGAGCAATTATGGCCATCGCGGTATAATCGCGTTTCAATAACCATAATAAAATAACACTAATAAGAGCGACAACGACAATTCCCGGTTTAGAGCCGAGTTCGGTAATATAGTCAGCAAACGTAAGGATGGATTTATTATTCGTTACGAATACTTTCGCTCCCCACCTATCAATCCATAAATCTTGAAATCTTGTCACTAAATACAGAAGAAAAACACCAATAATACCTGCAATCAAACTTGCAATAAAAAAAAGCTTTTCTATACTTTTACTCATTTTCTCCTCCAGCAAAAACAGATTTTAAGACTAGTATAAACAATTCATGATATAATTTTAAGCATATTCAAATAATTCTTTAAGGAGAGTGGCTTTGAAATGTATCAATCCATCTTAGATCGTTTAGAAAACTATTACGATGAAATGGTTGAGATTCGCCGTTATTTACACCAACATCCAGAACTTTCTTTTCAAGAGGTCCAAACCGCTAGTTACATAAAAACCTTTTATGAAAAATTAGGGGTTGAAGTAAAGGGGAATGTCGGTGGTAACGGAGTCGTAGCAAAGATTTATGGTGGCAAGCCCGGAAAAACAGTTGCCTTAAGAGCTGATTTTGATGCCCTACCAATTCAAGATGAAAAGGATGTTCCATATAAATCTCTTGTACCTGGTGTTATGCATGCTTGTGGACATGACGGCCATACAGCTACTCTTTTAGTATTGGCGAAGGTTTTACATGAGAACCGTATGGAGCTTGAAGGTAATTATGTCATGATTCATCAGCACGCCGAGGAGTATGCTCCAGGTGGCGCCGTTTCGATGATTCAAGATGGCTGCTTAGAAGGTGTAGATGTAATTTTTGGTACTCACTTATGGGCGGGCGAACCAACAGGAAAGATTCAATACCGCGTTGGACCAGTCATGGCTGCGGCCGATCGTTTCGAAATTACGATACAAGGAAGAGGTGGTCATGGAGCTGCTCCTCATACAACCAAGGATTCGATTGTAATAGCATCTCAGCTTGTGATGAATTTACAGCAAATCGTAAGTAGAAGAGTCAATCCGATTGACTCAGCAGTTGTCACGGTTGGTTCATTTGTCGCCGAAAATGCTTTCAATGTCATTGCTGACCGCGCTAAATTACTTGGAACAGTTCGGACTTTTAATGAAAAGGTTCGCTCCGATATTGAAGCTGAGATTGAAAAAATCACTAGAGGAACTTGCTATAGCTCTGACAGTTCCTACGAATATACGTTTGAACGCGGATATCCAGCGGTTGTAAACCATAAAAAGGAAACTGAGTTTTTAGTCGAATGTGCTAGCTTTGTTCCTGAGGTAGATTTAGTCGAAGAATGTGAGCCACATATGGGCGGAGAGGATTTCGCTTATTACCTTCAGCATGTGCCAGGTACTTTCTTCTTTACCGGTGCTCAACCGGAAGGTGTAGAAACCAGTTACCCGCACCACCACCCTAAATTTGATATCAACGAAAAAGCAATGCTCATAGCAGCTAAAACATTAGGATTAGTGGCATTAAAATACCAATCTATCAGCGTTGATGGAGATGTATTAGTGAAATAATTTAGTAATGGAAAAATCCCCGATCAAGTGACCGGGGATTTTTATTTGTTACCCCCTCGGCGCTGAGGATAATATTCGCAGTCGGTAAGCATTCATCGCGGTTTCGCCAAGGTGTTCGGTTAGCCTGTAGTTAGCAAAGGCACCAACGATAGCACCAAGACCTGGAACCATTTGTAACAGTTTAACAAGATCAATATAATCTCGGTATTCCTGCTGGAAGGTGCGCCAGTCCAGTTCATTCATTTGATTTCTCTGTTGCTCCCATTGTTCAATGATATCAAAGGTATTTTTTTTAGCTTCATCTTTAGAAAAAGCAAGTTGAAATACATACAAGAGAAAAAGGCGCTCCTGATATTCACGCGTATCAAAACCATAAATTGACGCTACCTCAAAAAGGAATTTCATTTTAATCGTTAAAAATAACGGAAAATCGGCTAAACCAACTAAAAAACCAGCCGCCCCTGTTCCTGCCCCTTCAATCGTAGCGGTACGTCTGTATGTATTTAATTTTTCCCTTAGCCTTTCGTCCTTTTCAAATAATGTTAGACCTACCCCCTGGGTCTTTTTAGTTGTAAAATTAGACCCCGTCAAGGTGGCATGAACCATCCCTTTCATCGCTTCGGTTAGAGCGGTATGAACCTTTTCAGGTATCATTTCATTCACCTTTTTCGAGGCCTGTTTGGAAACGCGGTCTAAAATGCTAGGTTTTTTCATAATCTCATGCTTCCAAACCATTAGTTCATCGAAGACTTTTTGCTCATAATCTTTCACAGCTGTTCTCACACCTTTTTCACGCTATAATAGCGGACAAATAATAACGTAAAGACTAACCCACTTGCTAAACTAATCATTGCTGATAACCAATCTCCCCCAATGGCAAACATGAGCGAGAAAATAAACGATTGTATAGTGAGGACGACCAACATAATCTTTTTAAAGGCTTGTTCATGCTGTTTTTCTGGAACTGGATATAATTCAATCCATAATACGTTTTGATGATGATTTTTTAATGGTAAAAGCTGAAAGCCGGTTAAATATAAAAACAAGATTAGGAATAAAAATTGTCCGTAAACAAAATCCCAAAAATAAATAATTAACCCACCAATGACTGTTAGTCTTAAAACTAAGCCAAAATAGTCCCCTGATCGTAGAAATGTTCTAGTTAACAAATATAAATGTGTATTTTTCTGTTGATAGGGGATATTTGTTGTTAGCCAATCCAACCATTTTCTTCTTTTCACTTCATCCTTTAATTTCGGTACATCTGTAAAAAGATTGGCAATACGATAAAAGCCCATCAAACGATTTTGTTCCGCCAGGATTAACTCTTCCCATTTCAGGCCCTTTTGCTTAGATTTTTGGAAAAAGAATACATACAAACCGAGCATCACGATGCCTAGGGCGAACAAAAACACTTTCATAGCTGAAACAAAAAGCAAGTACAAAAATACTAAATTCAAGCAAAAGCGGACTAGTGTGTCCGTTAACAGAACTGATTTTTCAATGTAATATTGAATCCGCCATCTGAGTGCTAAATTCCAAATTTTTAGTAAGAGCAAATAAATGATAAATGGTAAAAAATCTTTAAAGGAACTCCCGGAAACTTGAACATACAGCGGCATAAAAGCCGCTAGAACGACTACAAGGAGATAAGCTTGTAAGAAAAAGCTTGCCACACCCGAACGTCCAAAATAGCTGGAGAGTTTATTTTCTAAAGGCAACAGAAATACTTTATCAGCATCTCTTAAAAACGTAAACACAGGGCTTATTGTTAATAGAAAAGCCAAAATCACAGCCATGATCACAGCGGCTGGAAAACTTTCAGTTAATGTCTTTATCCATTCTTGATAATAAAAAGCAAGTGAGCCAATAAGAAAAATGACGACAATCATAAGATGCCCATTAAAAATATATTTTAAATAGCGGCCTAATTCCTTACTCATTTTCTTTGAACGTTCAGACCATAATTTTACAACATCAAACATAATCTTCTTCCTTTGTTAGTTGAATATATAAATCATCCAATGTTGCTTCTGGCATATTAAATTGCTCCCTTAGCTCCGATAAGGTTCCTGTAGCACGAATTTTACCTTCGTGTAAAATAACAAAGCGATCACAATATCGTTCTGCAGTTGCCAAAATATGGGTTGACATTAAAATCCCCGCGCCATCATCCTTCATCTTATTCATCAGATCTAATAAGGATTGAATACCTAACGGGTCTAGGCCGACAAATGGTTCGTCAACTATGTACAAAGATGGTTGTACTAAAAAGGCACACATGATCATCACCTTTTGCTTCATTCCTTTTGAGAAATGGGCAGGAAACCATTTTAGCCTTTTAGCCATTCGGAATTCTTTGACAAGCTCCTTCATTCGCTCCTGATAAACCTTTCTATCTAACCCATGGGCCATAGCGGTTAATTCCAAATGTTCTTCTAAGGTTAATTCATCGTAAAGGATCGGTGTTTCCGGGATAAAAGTAAATTCCTTCCGATATGCTTCTTTATCTTGTAAAAATGTTTTTGAATTAATCGTGATTTTGCCCTGATGAGGCTCCATTAACCCGATAATATGCTTGATGGTTGTACTTTTTCCGGCCCCATTTAGACCGATTAAGCCGACTAGCTCATTTCGCTTAACTGAAAATGAAACATTTTGGAGGATTGGTTTTTTCGTGTATCCCCCAATTAAACCCTGTATCTCTAATAAAGACATGAATGGTCGTCCTTTCTTGAAATAATTGTTCATAATTATTTATTTTATCAAATTAGGTTTCATCATAATAGAAATAACCCTTTTAAAGGGTGGCAAATTTATTTTCGTATTAATGAATATAACCCTTTAAAATGGTTATTATAATCTTTGTAGGGGATAACCAATCGATTAATTGAATGAGGTGTTTGTCAAAGACAATATCCGTTTCAATTCATAGCTTCTCTACGTTTTAAAAAATAAGGGGATGGTTACCATGCGCAACGGTGCTAAATAATCCATCAATTTACTTGTCAAAACACTTAATTTAAAAAATGAGGTGTTTGTCGCAGACTATCATACCGCTTTATAAGTTGTGAAACCTATAAAGAAATAGGGGATGGTTAGCTTGAACAATGTAAATAGTTTCTTCCATTGATAAAACAAACTCTAAATGAGGTGTTTATCAAAGAAAACTTCCCGATTTAAACGTCTAAATGAAGCAGTTACACCCCTACAAGAAGGTGGGATTCTACGCGAATCCTGCCTTTCTTTATGTTCCTTGTCAATTTATGATAAAATAAAGAGGACAATTTTGGAAATACGAAAGGATGAATATGATGAGCGATTGTGTTTTTTGTAAAATCGTAAGTGGCGATATCCCCTGTGCAAAAGTATTTGAAAATGACGATGTTCTCGCCTTTCTTGATCTTAGTCAAGTCACAAAAGGGCATACACTAGTGATTCCAAAAGTACATAAAGAAAACCTATATGAGTTAACCCCAGAAATAGCAGCGAAGCTTTATGAGGTTGTCCCTGCGATTGCGCGGGCAATCCGTACTGAATTTGAGCCGATTGGTTTAAATTCGATTAATAACAACGGGGAAAAAGCTGGCCAATCGGTGTTCCACTTCCATTTACATCTGATCCCTCGCTATGGACAAGGCGATGGATTTGGCGCCGTTTGGAAATCGCATCAGGACCAATATTCAAAGGAAGAATTACAGAAAATAGCAGAAAGCATTGGTAAACATTTGTAGGATATTCAATGAAATTTTTCAGAAAATTATCTTTTACAATTTCCATAAGCGTGCTATAATGACAACAAGCTTTTCGCAACAGGCAATAAGTGCACTGTTGGAGGAGTGAAAATTTAGCAGAGAAGAGATAGGAGAGTTGAGAAAAATGAATACGAAAAACCTTGTAGCTCTTGCCCTATTTGTTGGGATTGGAGCGGTGTTGCATGCTGTTGTGCCAGGCATCTTTTTCGGAATGAAACCAGATATGATGCTGGTCATGATGTTTTTAGGGATTTTTTTATTCCCTGATAAAAAAAATGTCCTCCTGTTAGGACTTGTCACCGGAATTATTTCCGGTATGACTACAACCTTCCCAGGCGGATTATTTCCAAACATCATAGATAAATTTGTCACTGGATATGCCATCTTTGGACTTTTCCTTGTGGTGAAAAAATTCAAACAGTCCATCCTATCGATAGGAGCTTTAGCCGCCGTTGGTACTCTTATATCCGGAGTTGTTTTTTTAACATCGGCGCACCTAATCGTCGGATTACCTGGTCCATTCGTTGCGCTTTTTGCTGGAGTAGTTTTACCAACAATAGTTGTCAATACCCTTACAATGGTTGTAATGTATCCAGTTGCCACGACAGTTCTTAAACGGACAAATTTTGTTTCTCAAATAAATTAATCAAGTTAGCCTGACCATTTTTACTGGTCAGGCTTTAATTATTTTAATACATAGACAAAAAGCCCGAGTATAAAAAATACTAAAGCCCCAAAGGCTAAAGTTGCTGCCCGTTTTCGCATGATATGTTTAGGTGGATACACCCCTGGACGTTTGGAGGCTATAAAGTAATGGAACATTCCAATAAACAGTAGCAAACTAATTCCAAACATTACTTGAAGAATCCCAATCACAGCCCCTCCACTAAATTCCCATCGTAAAACCATCCTATGTCAAAAAGAATCATTTATTCTTATTAATCAAAAATTTTCCATTCCATGTGGAAGGATTTTTATATTTTACTAACGAATTAACAATAGGAAGGAATAGTATCATTTATAAAATATTATTTTTTCTTTATTTCTCAATATTTTGTAAATTTACATCTTTATTAATTTTTGTTTTATTGGCATAATGTTAATAGAGAGATAAAAAGTGGAAGTGCCTGTTTTGGGCGCTGGTGCTAGACTAAATAAAGTAGGTGAAAATGGGGATGACTGAAAAGCTTTATTCGATGAAGGAAGCCATGCTTTTTACACAAAGAATTGCACAATTAAGTAAAGCGTTATGGAAGTCAATCGAGAAAGATTGGCAGCAATGGATTAAGCCATTTGACTTAAATATTAATGAACACCATATTTTATGGATTTCCTATCATTTAAAAGGTGCTTCTATTTCCGATGTAGCAAAATTTGGCGTTATGCATGTTTCAACCGCTTTTAACTTTTCCAAAAAGTTAGAGGAACGCGGGCTGTTAAAGTTTTCAAAAAAGGAAAACGATAAACGTAATACCTACATAGAGCTAACTGAAGAAGGCGAAAAGATTCTTTTAGCTTTAATGGAGAATTATGAGCCGGACAAAAACTCAGTCCTTTCTGGAGCTATGCCGTTAAGAGATTTATATGGGAAATTTCCAGATATTATCGAGATGATGGCGATTGTTCGTAATATTTACGGTGATGATTTTATGGAAATTTTCGAAAAGTCCTTCCATAATATTGAATCTGAATTTTCTGATGACAGTGGAATGCTTAAAAAAAAACCAGATATCAATCATGAACTAGTATAACTTAAACGTATTTGATTAATTCATGCATTAAATCTAAATATATGTTTTGAGTAATACATGCCTTTATGACCTCTACGGCAGGAAGTTTTGGATTGATCTTGGCTTTAAATTGATGATAAAGCGGATGAAAATAGACAAATCCCTCCGCTTTTTGATTTTCTAGCTCCATGTTCATTTTTTCACATAATTGATAAAATTCATGTACTTCCGCTTCGGATAACCCATATTTTATGATTAGTTTGTAAAATTGTTCGTCCGATTTTTCTAACATTTGCACAATAAGTCTTTGATGATATCGAATGACCGCTAATTCATTCAAGAATTCTAACTCTGCCAATGGTCACACCTCATTAAATCAGGATATTCGGTACCATTTCCAGTTTAATTCAAATTACATATTGCATTTTTTTCGCATTCATCGTAAAGTATGTTAGTAAGTTTGAGTGTAGAAGGAATAACTCCTGTAGAGGAGGCATGTAATGATGAATTGTTGGAAGACAATTAATTTTTCTCAGCAATATGGACAGAACAAACTGTTAATTATGTCTTTATTTACTATGTTGTTGTCGTTTATTTTTCTTTATGTTCCAGTTGCATACTTAACGGTATCACCATTAAAGAGTAATCACTTTTTATTATTAGTTTTAAGTTTATTTTTTATGTACCCACTTCATAAACTTTTCCATTATTTACCGATTTTACACTTAAGAAATCGGGTGAAAAAAACGGTTAAATTTTATGGTGGAGTGATGCCTATTATTTCAGTTCGGGTACATGAGCCACTTCGAAAATGGACATTTCTATTGGCATTATTTTGTCCCTTTTTTCTAATCGGTATGATTATTTCAAGCGGGTTTATTTTATTGCCGAATTACAACCATTATTTAACGATTTTACTCTCTTATCATATTGGTATGTGTGTACCTGATTTTATTCGTGCCAAAAATGTATTATTTGCACCTCATCACTCATATATTGAAGAAAATGATGAGGGGTTTGAAATTTTAGTACGTAAGGCAAGTTAACAAGTGTTCTGCTGCGGCATTTTCCCTAAATGCCGCTTTTATTCAAATTTTCCACTCTAAGGAGGGAATCGGTGAGATGATCTCCCTTTATATCATCTTTGCGGTTTTAATTTTATTTTACATAAATAAACTAACCAATGCTTTATGTATTCAAAAAGAAATTCCCGAGGAAAAACAACCTAAAGTATTTCAAACAATTAATATTTTAGTTACAATTCTTTTAATCTCTTCTTATATTGAGATTTTGTACAGCACGAACTAAAAATAAATACTAAAAGAACATGGAGGGTCTCCCCCATGTTCTTCTTTTTATTTTAATATACCCAAGCCGCACCTACAATAACTAACAAAATGAACAATACAACAATCAAAGCAAATCCTCCGCCGTGTACTCCACCCATGGTAACACCTCCTTTATTCTTTACCTTATCCTATTCACAGTAAGGCTGATTTGGTTAGGCAGTCGTCCTTAGCCTTTCCAATTTTTTTAGCATCAAAATGCTACCCTTACTATAATGAATAAAATGAATAACATGACGAATAGAGCAAATCCTGAAATTTTCGTAACCTAATCTATTACCTCCTTAATATCTCTTCCAAATATACTATGTCTGGGACTAGGCAAATGGGATAAAAAAATAAGCCCAAATTTAAGGCAAGTTGTTTTTGTGCCGCTTATTATTTTTGTTCTTACCTAAAGATATGTTATAGTAAGCTTTGTGGAAAATTTTTTGCAATAAGACTTAAATTTTAGGAGTGTTCATCATGAAAAAATGGATGATTTCCCTGTCTATTGCGGCAGGTGTAATTGGATTAAGTGCATGTAGTCAGGACAATGCAGGCTCAGAAGTAGTCGCCGAATCAAAAGCGGGTAATGTCACAAAGGACGAGCTTTATGAAGCGATGAAGGCTAAAATTGGAGAACAAGCCTTACAACAATTGGTATTTGAAAAAGTTCTCACAAAGGAATATAAGGTATCAGATAAAGAAATAGATGAGAAATTAAGTCAGATTAAAACTGATTTAGGATCAAACTTTGAAATGGCTCTATCCCAATACGGGTATAGTAGTGAAGATGAATTAAAGGAAACCATTAAAATCGGTCTATTACAAGAGAAAGCTGCTGTTAAGGATGTAAAGGTAACCGAGGAAGAAATTAATGAATATGCGAAGCAAATCCAAGCTAGACATATTTTAGTGAAAGATGAAAAGACAGCAAAAGAAGTAAAAGATAAGCTTGATAAGGGCGAAAAATTCGAAGATTTAGCTAAGCAATATTCAACAGATCCTGGCTCAGCAACCCAAGGTGGCGATCTAGGTTGGTTTGGACCTGGAAAAATGGTGGAACCGTTTGAAAAAGCTGCTTATGCATTAAAGGTAGATGAAATTAGTCAACCCATTAAAACTGAACACGGCTACCACATTATTCAATTAACCGGAAAAAAATCAGATTTACCAAGAGAAGAATTAGAGCGTGAAACTAAGATTTCAAAATTGGACGGTTCTTTGGTCCAAAAGGCAATGGAACGGGAAATGAAAGACGCTAAAGTGAAAATAAAGGATAAGGACCTAAAAGGTGTTCTTGAGAATAAAGCAGCTGCGTCTGCCCAATAAGTATTAAACAGGACTGATGTTCCATCAGTCCTGTTTCTTTATCCTTCATATACATGTTCTTTTTTGCCTCTTGTTTCTTTTTCCCTTTCCAAACGATTCATATAGATTTCACCCTCGCGTTCAATGCTTTCCTGCTCTAAACGTCGTTCCTCCTTCCCTGTTTTAACAGCCATATAAGCACTAACCATAATCCCAGCCAAAACAGCAAATACCCAAATTGGAATCTCAAACATACAAATTTCCCCTTTCCACTTATAACTTGTCTACCTTCTCTATTAATCATATTCGAACATCCAAATGCTTATTCTATTAAATTGAAATATACGAAAAAAGTACATGGGGTATCCCCATGTACTTCAATTATTATAGAGTTTCCTCAGTTGGTAGTGATTTTGTTTTGGCTAGTTCATTTGATAGTTGATCAATACTTTGGCGAACATTACCCTTACCGGCAAAGGATTCTAGCAATTCTTTGACGTCGATTCCGGAAGATGCCTTTAAGGATTCCTGTAAGGAGGACATCAAATTAGTTGCATAGCCGGTAATTTTATTGGCACCGCCATTTTCTCCATTACCGCCACCAGTATCAACAACCGTAATCTTATCGATATTTGACAATGGAGCCGCCACCTGTTTCGCATATTCAGGAAGCATTTTAACAATCATTTCTAACACAGCTGCATGACCATATAATTCAAACGCTTCGGCGATTTTTTGCTTCGCTTCCGCTTCTGCAAGTCCTTTTAAGCGGATAATTTCGGCTTCGGTCTCCCCTTTAGCCTTTTCTGCTTCCGCTTTTGCCAATCCATCCATGCGCACCTTTTCTGCCTCCGCTTTAGCTAGTGCCTCAATTCGATAACGGTTGGCATCCGCTTCCGCTAATTGTTTTGCTTTATCGGCGGCAGCAGCTTGTTCTACCGCATAACGGTCGGCGTCTGCCTTCTTTTTTACCTCTGAGTCATATTGTCTTTCACGACGTAAGATCTCTTTTTCCTCTAACTCGATTTGCTTTTGTCGCTCAATAATGCGAATTTGCATTTCTTGCTCGGTTACTTCTTGCTTCGCTCTTGCTGTCTCTAAATCATATGCTTGGTCAGCACGCGCCTTTGCAATATCTTGCTCACGACGGAAATCAGCAATTTTCATTTGATTTTCTTTTTCTGCTTCGGCTATTTCGGTTGCTCTTTCTAACTCAGCCTTTTGGGCATCTTTGTCAGCCTCAGCCCGCTTAATACGCGTTTCTTTTTCTGCTTCAGCAGTAGCAATATCAGCATCACGTTTTACTTGAGCAATACGCGGCTTACCAAGTGACTCGAGGTAGCCATTTTTATCACGAACATCCTTTATTGTAAAAGAAACAATGACTAAGCCCATTTTCGCTAAGTCCTGGGATGCGACTCGTTGTACTTCCTGTGAAAACTTATCGCGATTTTTATAAATTTCTTCGACAGTCATCGAGCCTAAAATCGATCGCAAATGACCCTCTAGAACTTCACGTGCTTCATTTTCACGATCATCCTTCGGTTTGCCAAGGAATTGTTCCGCCGCTGTTGCAATTTCTTCGATAGAGCCGCCAATTTTGATGATAGCTGTACCATCAGCCATAACCGGGACCCCTTGCTCAGTGTACACTTCAGGCGTTGAAACATCGAGTTTACTGGATAATAAACTTAGTGGCTCGGCTTGCTGAAACACAGGTAGAATAAACGCCCCACCACCGCGGATAATTTTAATTTTGTTGCCAGATTCATCAATATGGACATTTTTACTTCCCAAGTAGCTTCCAGTAATAATCATAGCTTCGTCTGGACCGGCAGTGCGGTACTTGGTAATAAAGACCCCAAGAAAAGCTAGTAAAATGAAGACAACTAAAGCGATAACAATATAAATCGGTTCAAACATATTTATCCCCCTTTAAATTGAAAATGGATCTTTTATTTCATAAGGTATTACCTTAAGAACCCCATCCTTTACTTCAACAATTAATACCTTTTCACCTTCGGAAATTTCTTTATTTTCGAAACTTGTAGCAGCCTTAGCAATTGTACCACTCGTATTTTTAATAACGACCTCACCAAATCCATCCATCGGAATTGGGATAATGACCTCACCAATACGCCCCTTTAGAGACCGTGTTGTATAGGCAAGAGACTCTTCTGCCTTGGATAAAGGAACTAATACAAAAACATTCAGCAAGATATCCAATACTAGTGCAATAATAATGGAGATAATTAAAATTAATAAATGACTTATGTTAGAAAGTATCTCAAACAAATACCCTGAAGCCGATATAAATGTAACAAATGTCAAAATTAAAATCGGATTTAAGAATCCAGTTGCCTCAGCTAGCCCCTCCACAATATCGCCAAACAAGAGGTATAATAGCGTAATCACACCAGAAATAATTAATACAGTTAAATAAAATGACTCAATGGATAAACCAAATATCTCCATCCTCTTATCACCTACCTTTCAACTTCCGGGTATTATATTTACGAACGAATAGAATAAAAGTTTCAAAATTTTAAGGGAATTTAATGACATTTTAGGTTAATTAAACTCTCATTTCATTTTAAAACAAAAAAACCCCGCAGTCATTGGAATAACCACGGGACTTTTGAATTAAAAAGGGAAGGTTTGCCCTTCATGAAGCTGTAGAATAAAACTCTTTAGTAATTCTTTAGTTGCAATCAAATCTCCCAAGTCAACCACTTCTACAGGGGAATGTGCATATCGGGACGGAATTGAAAGTACCCCGGTTGGAATACCTTTATTCGCATAATTAACAGCACCACCATCCGTTCCGATTCCCGGAAAAATCTCTAATTGATAAGAAATACTATTTTCCCTGGCAAGTTTAATAAGAAGATCTCTCATCGTCTTATGGACAATTAAACTAAAATCGAGGACCTTGATGCCTGTACCATTCCCAAGGGCTAATGTTTGGTCCATAGTTTCCTCGGGAGTATCACTCACTGCTGTCGTATCAAGGGCAATAGCAGCATCTGCATCAATATGCTCCGATGCAGTTTTCGCCCCCCTCAAACCGACTTCTTCTTGGACCGCAAATAGAAATACTAATTCGCCGCCAAAAGAAACATTTTGTAGTTCTTCTAATACTTGTAGGAGGACTGCACAGCCAGCGCGATCATCCAGAGCTTTTGAACGAATTCTTCGTTGATGTTCCAACCCGAATACTTGGAATTCAGTGCCCCAAACAATCGGAGCACCAACCTCAACCCCAATCTCATAAGCTTCTTCTCTCGAATTGACGCCGATATCAATATATAATTGTGAATGTTTTCTAACCTTTGATGAATCATCAAACTTGGCAAAATGGGCTGATATCGTACCAATTACACCTGGAATTTCTCCTTGCTGCCCCATAATCTTAACAGGCTGAGCCAATAATATCCGATCATCGTGACCCCCAAGCTTTTCGAAGCGTATTAAGCCATTTGCCTCTACCTTTTTAACAATAAAACCAACCTCATCTATGTGTGCGGTTAATAGAATTGTAGGACCGGGCTTGTCCCCTTTTTTTCGAGCGATTACATTACCGATTGGATCAATTTTCACCTCATCAACCTTATCCTCTAGGTACTCTTTTAAAAAATAGCTGACAGAATGCTCAAATCCACATGGCCCTGAGAGGCTGGTTAATTTCTTTAATAAATCAATCATAAAATTACTCCTTATCAACTTATTTCTAAACTCGAAATATCTCAATATCTAATTATATATGATGGAATTTTCAGATATCAATATATTTTTCATTATGTAGTGATTTTTCTAATAAATTATGCAAAAATGGTATTAATTTGAATCTTTCAAAAAAGGAGAAATAGAGCAAATGTTAACTTATAAAATTACCGCCTTTGAACCCACGGGAGAAAAGCTTTTAGATGAATCGTTTCAAGCTACTAATGATACTGATGCAAAAAATAAAGGGGAACAAATTCTGAATGAAAAAGGATACTTAGAAAAAACGCATCGTTGTGTTTCACCGACTGGGAAGCTTGTGTTATTCCATGTTTAATTTCTAAAGGCTGACTTAATAAAAGTAAGCCGTATCCGCTTAATTCCAGATTCCGTTTCTCTGCCTAAGACGCCCCATGAATAAAAAACAGGAGCTCTTTTATTTAAGAGTTCCTGTTTTTCGAGTTATGGTTGAACCGATTGTCCTTCTTCCACAACATGAAACAACAAATGTGCTAGATGATGAATCGGTCCATAGCTTTCATCGTCCTCTTCTTCGTCTAATTCGTCATTGTATTGTAGGTCATTTAAGTAAAGTGCCATAAATTCATAAAAGTCGCGCATTTGAAACGCATAGCAAGCTGTCGGGTCTTCATTATCCTCTTCGTATTGCAACACCATATGTGAGACAGTGCCTTCTTCATCTTCTGCATCAAAGAAGACAAAAAAACCAACATTGGTATCCAGTTCGAATAAATGTCTTGTTCCTCCTGCAGTTGCTTTCGTAAAATCATCTTCATTTAATTTTTGAACCTGCATGGTATCGACATTATCTTCCTTATGAAAATTAACGGTAAAAGATTGCATCACAGTACCTCCTAAAGGTTTTTGACTTGTTTAACATGCCCATTTTATCGTAGATTCATGTTATTTGTCATAAACTTTAGATATTTTATGATAAATAATCCATTACTTTTTTTACAGCAGCATGCCCTTGGTCAATGCAATCAGGGATTCCAACACCTTCAAAAGAGCTTCCTGCTAAGAATACCCCGGGAAGTTCCTCAGAAAGCGATTTCTTTAATCGCTCCATTCGTTCTTTATGACCAACATTATATTGTGGCATCGTTTTTTTCCACCTTGTGACGACATGAAAAATTGGTTTTTCTGTAATATTCATTGTTTTATTTAAATCGTTCAAGGCAATCTCAATGATTTCCTCATCATTCAAATCAACAACCTGTTGATCATCTGGTTTTCCTACATAACAACGTAATAAAGCCATTCCTTCTGGCGTTGTATTTGGCCATTTCTTATGGGTCCAAGTACAGGCCGTTATTTGGAAATCACTATTTCTTGACACAACAAATCCAGAGCTGTCGATATCTTGTTTAATGGCGCTTTTTGGAAAAGCCATAGCAACATTTGCAACCGATACAGATGACATTTCATTTAAAGCCGAGATGAGCGCATAGTCTGCGAGAATTTTTTTCGTTTGGAAGTGGTTCACGGCTAGAACGATGCTATCTACCTTTTCTACCTCTCCATTTGTTAAAAAAATCGAATAGCCATCCCCTTCACGGCTGACCCGGTCCACTCCAGCTCCCTTACTGACAGTACCTGTTTCTAAACTTTCTTCTACCCGCCGTACCAATTCCTCTAGACCAGTTGTTAACGAAATGAACATCCCTTTTCTAGTAGGTTGCTTTTGAACATTTTTAGGGGGGGTTGGAATCGTTTTATTCAAACCGATGACTAGGCTGCGATGTTCCTGTTCAATTTGATAAAAATTAGGGAACAGCGACATTAGGCTAAGTTCATCAATATTGCCGGCATAAATTCCTGACAACAACGGTTCAATCAAGTTTTCGACCACTTCGTCCCCAAGTCTCCTACGGAAAAATCGACCTAGCGATTGATCTGCCTGTGGCTTTCCTTTTGGTAAAATAAAATCACATGCTGCCCGAACTTTTCCTAGTGGTGAAAAAAGCCGGGAAAACACAAATGGCGATACTTTTGTTGGTATCCCCATAAACGACCCTTCCGGGATGGAATGAAGCTTTCCATTTACGAGAATATATGATTTACCCGCGGTATTGTGTACAACCTTATCGGCAAGACCAACATCTTCAATTAATTTGAGAGCTGACTTTTTCCGCTCTAATATCGAGTCCGGACCTCTTTCAATAATAAAGCCATCCTTCTTCACAGTTTGAATGACCCCACCTAACCGTGGACTTGCTTCAATCAATCTAATCTTAATTGGCAGATTTTTTTCTTTTGCTTCTTTTTGTATATAAAATGCTGTCGCTAAGCCGGTAATACCTCCACCAATAATGGCCACTGTTTTTTTCTCCATGCTTCCTCACCTGTTTCAAGATATTAATATATTTGTTAATTCTTTCACATAACTACTCCTTAAAAAAGTAAAGAGAAAGGAGCAACCTTTCTCTCTAGTTTTAGTTTATCTATTTTTCTCCAAAAAGAAATAATAGATTAAAAAATGTTAAAAAATATCTATATTTACACTTTAGTGCTTTAAAGTATGTGGGGACTGTCCCCAATTACTTTAAAGCGTTGATGTGCTAAAGAGTTCTTCTAGGATTTGCAGTTTTTTGTTTGTGTATTCGATGTAGCTGTCGTTGTAGGATTTTGGGTCTTTCGGGTTGAAGAGCTGGGTGATTTCCCCTGTTACAGGATGGACAAATTTGCTTGATGCCCCACAGCCGAGACCGATAATCGTTTGAACTTCTTCCATAATCATGATGTTATAGATACTATCCTGTCCAGGTAAAGAGTAGCCCACGTTCTCCAAATTGCCTAAAATGTTTTTCTGACGATATAAATAATAAGGATGGTAACCATGTTCCTTCGTCCAGGATTCTGCTAGCTCCATCATGCGCTCAACCTCACTTCGTTCGGCGACGCGATATTTTTGTTTATTTTGTGTCATTTCAGAGGCGCGTTTAAATGATAAAGTATGCACCGTTAATGACTCCGGCATTAGCTTTTCAGTTTCATTCAAGGTATGCGTGAATTCTGAAACCCCCTCACCAGGCAGGCCGATGATTAAGTCCATATTAATATTATTCATCCCCATTTGCCTTGCTAAATGGAATTTTTCAACCGTCTCTTCCACTGTATGGTGACGCCCAATCGCCTTTAATGTCTCTTGAATATACGATTGTGGATTGACACTGATGCGGTCAATATTCCACTTTTTCAATACATCTAATTTTTCCGGGGTAATCGTATCCGGTCTACCTGCCTCCACAGTGATTTCACGAATATTCTCTACCCCAGGAAATGACCGATACATTTCCTCATATAACATATCCATCTCTTCCGCCGTAATGCTTGTTGGAGTACCACCTCCATAATAGACCGTAGTAATCTTAATCCCCTTTTCTTTAAGCCACTTTCCGGTTTGTCTCATTTCGTAGTGTAGACCGCCCAAAAACGAATCAACCGAACCTTGGCGTCCATTAATCGCATAGGCAGGGAAAGTGCAGTACGCACACTTGGTCGGACAAAAAGGAATCCCAATATAAATACTGACTTCATTTCTCAAGTCATATAGATCTGGTACTGCTGCAAGCTGGCGATCAACGATTTCCTGCATAAGCTTAATTTTTTCATCGGAAATTAAGTAATCTTCCTTTAATTCTTGATGAGCAACATCTGTTGGAATACCTTCTTGGACCTTTTTGTGGAGTAACTTAGTCGGTCTGACTCCGGTCAAGATTCCCCACTTTTGCGTCATTCCTGTATAATCCTGAAGCACCTTTAAATAGACGGAAAGAGTTGCATTTTTAATTTGTTTCCATTCCCCTTTTTCCACTTGCGTTGCTAGTAGTTGCCTTTCCAAGGTCTCCGTATAACTCTTATCGTCAGCAAAAAGGCTAGCAGTTACATGAATGTTTTTATCAATAGTTAAGTTTAAATGGATTATCATGTCTGTTTCGGCAGCTGAGTCGAACAATAGCTCCGTTTCCTCAAAAAATAAATTCGCAATTAATTGCAACGGCCGAACAAATCGTTCATCGTTAAGTCCTGTAATTTTTATACGCACCATAATCACCTTTTTAAAATTTGCTTTCTTAAGTGTACACAAATGAATAAATTCAGGTCAATAAAAATAGGCTAAACCCAGTAAATGACAGGGTTTAGCCTATTTTTAATTTTTTATTATATTCATTTTCCGCAAGAATTCAATTGGTGGCTGTTTGCGGAAATGTTCCTTTACCATATAAGTAACGCCATGCTGGTTGTTAGAACGTGTCACCCAATTTGAGGCCTTTTTAACTTCGAATGGCGAATTTCCCATTGAAACGCCTAAACCGACCGCTTCAATGATCGGGATATCATCAACTTCATCCCCGATATAAACGATCTCTTGACATGAAACATCTAAATGTTCAGCAACCTTTAGGAGTCCGTTTAGTTTAGAAACACCTACAGGAACAATATCCAACCGTAGTTTATTGATTTTCAAGAAAGAAATTTCGGTAAACATACCTTTTAACGCTTTTACCGCATCGTCTAAATCGTGCTCATTATCAAAAATGACTTCCATTCTTGACGGACTCATCGCAGCCTCAGATAATGCTTCACTTACCACATCAACAAATTGATGCGAATAAAAAGCAGGGTCAGCGGATGAAAAAAATGTTCTAGACATCAGGTTATTCGATAGTTTTGATCGGTTTCCTAACGAATATTGTTCATTAATTAAACGGAATTGGCAATCAAAACCTTCAAGAAATCGGACTGTTTCAAAAGCAACATCTGCATCCACTTTCATTTCGAAGATTGGTTTTTCAAGCTCTTTCGCAATAAAGGCTCCTCTATTCGAAACAATTGGTGTTTCAATTTTTAAAACTTTGGCTATTCTTTGGGCAGACGGAAAGCTACGAGACGTAACAAGAGTGACATTCACTCCCTTTTCTTGAACATAGGAAATAGCTTCCTTAGTTGATCGGTGAAGCCGTCCGTTTGATTGTAAAAGTGTTCCATCAATATTTAAAGCTAGTAAGCGATAAATCATCCTTGTGGCCCCCTGTTCTTGATGAAAAATTTCCTCATATCAATTTATGAACAGGATCCCTTGAATAGAACGAATGCCACGAAATGGTATCAAAAAAGCTGACACTTTAGTCAGCTTCATCTACAAGGAACTATGGCATCATATTTCCGTATATCTCTTCAAGCGGCTTTAAAATAATCCGGTTTAAATCAGCCACAAACATGCTCATTCTTTGTTCTGCTTCCATTAATCGTGCAATCGTTGGATGTTGCTGAACTAAAGCAACTGTTCTTTGAGCGTGCTCCACTTCCTCTTGGCTAATTTCCATCCCCATCATTTGTTTTTGTTGAAGATCCATTTGAACTTTTCGGAAATTATCAAACATTCTTCTTGCCGCATCATCACGATTTACTTCATCATACACCCGTTTTAGCTGAGTATACTCATTACTTCCACGAATTGCTCTTTCCATTTCATAGGCTAAATCATATAAATTTGCCATTTGTACCACTCCTTTTTTCATCTAGGCACTTCCACTATCACAACCTATGCGAAGGAAAATGAAAATGTTCGACCTTTTAAATAAACATCACAAGAATGCTTTGAAAGAGCCCCAGCTCCTTTACCTTTCTTAGTACCCGCTTTTCTTGATGGTAGTCGAACCAAACTAGGCATCTGCACATAGGATACTATATCAAAATTTCCCTTACATTAAAAATTACAGCCAATTAGCCAAATAAATGAATTAAATTAATTGAAATGAAATGTCAATGTCTATCATACATTTTAATTGCCTAAAAAGAATCGTACGAGAGGATGAGAGGAATGGGAAAACATTATCCGATAGAAATCGTCTCGCAACTAACTAATACGGTTTACTATCCTGTAGAACTACAACCTTTACTGCGAGATGCAAAAAAAATATCTTTTGGAAGCTCTAGTTGTAAGGCAAACATTACAGTGCATCCTGAACATAAAAATAGGATTGTTATTAGTTCAGACTTACAAGAGTCCCTTCATTTTCCGAACATAAATATGCCTATTCATGTATTTTACGAAAATAGTACCTTAATACTAGGTCCGTTAGTTGGAATTTTCACATCAGGGTTTACACCGTTTCCACTAAGGCCATTGGGGAACCGCTCGATGTTTTTTTCAAAGCTATTGAATGCTCAACCAGTGGTAGGCATTTCTTCCTTTGTTTTCGGTGAACAACACATAAATTGGGATCAGCAGACAATTGATGGACTATTCTACCACGATAACCGTTGGGAAAGCTATACGGTTCCCTTCCCAAATGTTTGTTATGACCGCCTGCCTAATCGGCGCAGTGAAAAACAAAAGGAAAATCAAATGGTTAAGCAACGATTTACAAATGATTATTCCATCCCTTGGTATAACACGGGGTTCTTTAATAAGTTGGACATTTATGAGAAGCTTTATAATGATGCTAATGTTTACACATACCTTCCCGAGACTGTTCCCTTCACTTCATTTGCCTATATTGAATCAATGCTTTCAGACTATACTTCAGTGTATATTAAACCGACGAACGGAAGCTTAGGGTTTGGGGTGCACCAAATTTTATTTGATAAGGATACGAACCTGTATTATTGCCGCTATCATGAAAAAGATGGGACGAAAAGATTACAAAAGTTTTCAACCTTGGAAAACCTAATGAACTATGTCTTTCACAATAAGCATCTTGAAAACATGTTGGTACAACAAGGGATATCATTGATTAAGATTGATAATCGCCAAATTGATTTCCGTATTCATACGAATAAAGATGAAAATGGGCAATGGCTTGTAACAGCTATTGCGGCAAAGATGGCCGGACCTGGTTGTGTGACAACACATGTTAATACTGGCGGAGAGGTTAAAACCATTGATGAAGTGTTAAATAATGAGGAAAAGAAACGCCTACTCCCTAAACTAAAGGAAGCAGCTCTAAAGCTTAGTTATTCATTAGAAAAAAGGATAGAAGGAAACCTAGGCGAAATTGGCTTTGACTTAGGCGTCGATAAGGATGGGCAAATATGGTTATTCGAAGCCAACTCAAAACCAGGTCGCTCCATCTTCAACCATCCAAACCTAAAAGAATACGACCTACAAACCCGTAAAATGGCACTAGCCTACGCCATCCATCTTACCGAAAAACACATCCTCACATTAGCGCTTTAAGGTATGTATATTTTAAAAAAAAACAGAAAAGTACTTAAGGGGATTATTCTTTTTGTATGTTATTTGCTCTTCTTTGAGAAAATAGCTAATGAAAAGGAGGTTATTCATTTGGGAAAGAAGCATAGTGATGGTTTTATTCCGGATACACTTTTTGAAGGTAAGGATAAAGTCGCTCTAGATGTCGACAGAATGATTAATGAAGGAATGTCGGGAGGCTCCGTTCATATGCGGGAAGATTCCACAAATATTGAAGAAGCTAGGGACCTCCATCCGGAGGAACCCCCGAGATAATTTCAAATGAGGGACCCACTTTCTTGGTGAGGTCCTCTTTTCTTGTTAAAATTGATATAATAGATTTAAAAAAACTAACTGAGGGCATATATGTTAGAGAAACTTTATTCACTATACCCTAATGCAATTACATCGACTGAAAAACCAGATGATTACTTTGGTAACTACCATTGGTTTACAGACTCCGAACAAAACCATTGGGTTGGTATTCCTAAAAACGATTTGTTAGAAAATCAATTCATTCTCCTTTGTTCGCTTTTTAATTATTATAAGACCGGTCATACGACTATTTTTTCTAACGAAATGGCGAAACACTGGTATTCCTTCTTATTTGGAAACGGTCCAATTCCTCCCAGCAAAATAACTGATGAATATCGCTTGATTTATTTTCAATGGATAAATACAGAAATTAGCCAATTGGATTTTGAAGCGGCTCTTCAAGCTTTTTTTAGTACAAACATTACGGTAATTTGGGAGAATACAAGGAAAGGAATAATTATTGAGCCAAAGAATAAATTATCCCTTACTGAAACAGACTTCATCTCGATGAATGAAACTCTTAAAGTTGACTTTTTTGTTGATCCCTATTTCTATATAGGAAAATTTCGTCCCGTTACTCACGAATTATTAAAGGTAGTCCAAAAGGAAATGGCCCTGTTTCATTTCGCGATCACCTCCAGCAAAAAAGAAAAACTTTATTATTTTGAAAAGGTGACTCCATACTTTATCATAAATTATTTACCAAATCCTTTACGATTAATGATGGAAAAAGAAATTCTTCCAGTTTTCAAGGATGATCCAGAGCTATTTTCAACGATAAAGGAATTCTTACAAAATAATATGAATGCCAGTCTCACAGCCAAAAACTTATTCATTCATCGGAATACCCTTCAATATCGTCTTGATAAATTTACTGACAAAACTGGAATTCCATTAAAGGAGTTTTATTCCACTATAACCGTATATTTAGCTTGTATCCTGTTTGAACAAGAAAGATGACAAAGTGCATAAAAGTAGCCAAAGCAAGTTTGTGCACTTTGTCTATATTGGTAAAAATTTTATTTAGGTACACTAGAACTATGAAAAATACTCTTCTAGGAGGTTTTTAAATGGCTGAATTAAAATTAGAGCATATCTATAAAATTTATGATAATAAGGTTACAGCAGTTAGTGATTTCAATCTACATATCCAGGATAAGGAGTTTATCGTTTTCGTTGGTCCTTCCGGATGTGGTAAATCCACAACGCTGCGAATGATTGCTGGTCTTGAGGAAATCTCCAAAGGAGATTTCTACATCGATGGTAAACGTGTCAACGATGTTGCACCAAAAGATCGTGACATTGCGATGGTATTCCAAAACTATGCTTTATATCCTCATATGTCCGTCCGTGATAATATGGCATTTGGTTTAAAGCTTCGTAAAATTCCAAAAGATGAAATCAATCGCAAGGTAAATGAAGCGGCTAGAATTCTTGGTCTAGAACCATATCTTGATCGAAAACCAAAAGCGCTATCGGGGGGGCAACGTCAGCGTGTTGCTTTAGGTCGTGCCATCGTTCGTAACGCTAAAGTATTCTTAATGGACGAGCCACTTTCCAACCTAGATGCTAAATTACGTGTACAAATGCGTGCAGAAATTGCAAAGCTACACCAACGCTTACAAACAACTACTATTTATGTAACGCATGATCAAACCGAAGCAATGACAATGGCCACTCGTCTTGTCGTCATGAAGGACGGAATCATTCAGCAGGTTGGTTCACCAAAGGACGTTTATGAAAAACCTGAAAATGTATTCGTTGGCGGTTTTATCGGTTCTCCAGCGATGAATTTCTTAAAAGGAAAAGTAGCAGACGGCAAATTTATCTTAGCCGATACAACCATCGCCATTCCGGAAGGAAAAATGAAAGCTCTGCGTGACCAAGGATATGTTGGTAAAGAGGTTATTTTAGGTGTAAGACCCGAGGATATTCATGATGAACCGGTTTTCATCGAGGCCTCTATGGGTACAAAAATCAGTGCCAAAATTGAAGTAGCAGAATTAACCGGTGCGGAAACCATGTTATATTCAAGCATCAGCGGTCAAGACTTTATTGCTCGTGTGGATGCACGCTCTACAATTCGACCAGGTGATGTCCTAGACTTAGCCATAGACATGAATAAAACTCATTTCTTTGACACAGAAACGGAACTACGAATCCGTTAAATTAAAAAACAGCCAGGCATTCTGGCTGTTTTTTATTATTCTTTAATAAAAATAATTTCATCTTGTAAACATTTTTCACAAGTAAATAAATGTGGACATTGATGTTGTGAGTAACTGTTCCGGTATCCATCCTCGAGTTTAAGCTGATCAATCTCCATATAAGCACTGTAATCATCATAATAATCCATTACTCTTCCAGTATCCATCATACTACCACCACATTGACACTGTTTGATAATTTGTTCAAAACCGTTGCATAGAGGACAAATCGCCATTATACACAATCCCCTTTTTATTTATTTACAGTTAGGTTGTGTAATTTTAAGAAACTCCAATACGGAAGAAATTACCTATTTATTTTCGTGAATAGCATTGAAAAAACTTAGCATAATAGTTAGTACAAAGCAACACAAGCCCATCCATCCAAGCAGCTTACTACATGAGATTACGGGTTAGGCCAAGGTGGCAAGGTTCAAAACCTATGGTTCAATTCCATACTAACCCCAAAAAACATCAAGAGGAGTGTTCAGATTATGGCAAGTAACAACAACTCAAACCAACTTTTAGTAAACGGTGCTCAACAAGCTCTAGACCAAATGAAGTATGAAATTGCAACTGAGTTCGGAGTTAATCTTGGCGCAGACACAACTTCTCGTGCTAACGGTTCTGTAGGTGGAGAAATCACTAAGCGTTTAGTTCAAATGGCTGAGCAACAATTAGGCGGCTACCAAAGATAATTATATAAAAATCAAAAACTGAATACAAATGGCTAAAGCCCCCTAGCAATAGGGGGCTTTATCATGATTTACGTTTCACAGCTTCATTATGCTTTAATAATTGTATAACCAATAAAATAAGTTAAAATCATAATACTTGAAATCACTAATGTAACTGAGAATTGCTCCATTACTTCCACCCCTTGGTCAAAAATTATCCCATTATCATTTTAAAATTACCATAATAATCAAGGCTAAAAATATGAAAATATTTCAATTTAGTGTCCAAAAGGTGAAAGTTTTGTGAAATCCTATTTTATCCGGCTAGCGTTGCACCACCAAGTTGAAGCTGATACATTTGAAAATACTTACCTTGTTTTTCCATTAGTTCATCATGGTTCCCTTTTTCTACAATCTTACCACGATCTAAAACTAATATTTGATCAGCATGACGTATCGTTGATAGTCGATGAGCAATTATAAAGGTAGTTCGCCCTTTTTTCAACACATCCATCGCTTCCTGAATTATGGTTTCCGTTTCCGTATCAATGCTTGAAGTCGCCTCATCTAAAATTAAAATGGCAGGATTAAACGCTAACGCCCTCGCAAACGAAATTAATTGTCGTTGCCCACTCGATAATGTACTTCCCTTTTCAATCACCGGTTCATCAAATCCATTTTCCAAATGTTTGAACACTTTATCAGCGCCAACATCCTTTAATGCTTTTTCAACCATATCCCTAGTGATAGATGGATCATCCAGGCTAACATTTGAAGCAATTGTTCCGGTGAACAGGAATGGGTCCTGTAGAACGATTCCCATGTGTTGACGCAGGGTTTGGCGCGACATCTCTTTTATATCCTGACCATCAATGACGATCTTCCCTTTTTGGCAATCATAAAAACGAAATAGCAAATTCATGATGGAACTTTTACCAGAGCCAGTGTGACCAACAAGCGCGACCGTTTCACCGTGTTTCGCTTCGAAATCAATATCCTTTAACACATATTCCCCTTCTTTATAGCCAAAAGAAACATGGTCGAACTTAACATTCCCCTTATAACGAGCCAATTCCTCTTTATTTACATCGATTCCCGGTTCATCAAGTAGATTAAACACGCGCTCACCGGCAACAAGTGCCTGCTCAAGATTGGCCAATTGGTTAACAATACCCTGAACTGGCTGAATTAAACGGTTAATATAATCAACAAATGCATACAGCACCCCTAAAGAGATGACAGAAGTTGTCGAGATGGCTTCACCGCCAAAATACCAGATAAACGCCACAAAAATGATATTTCGTAAAACCCCAACTAAATTATGTGAGGTTAACGAATTTAAGCGTAGCATTTTATTTTGAAACGTAAAATGCTCATGATTTAATGTTTCAAATTCTTTTTCGGTTTTCTTTTCACGCCCAAATGCTTGGATAATATTCATTCCTTGAATAGACTCGTTAACCATCGCATTGATGTCACTTACCTTCGAGCGAATAACGTGATTATATTTCGAAGCAAAATTTCGATAAACGAGCATCCAGATAAATAATATCGGTATTAAAAATAAACAAATAGCTGCTAGCTTAACATTTAAAATAAACAAGGCAATATAGATTCCGGTTAAATAAATCGTACTTGTAAAAAACGTCGACAGCACCGTTACATAAAGATTTTGTATCGCTTCCGTATCATTGGTCACGCGGGCGACAACTTTACCAGCAGGAAGATTATCGAAATATTGAATTGGCAGACGTTGTATCTGCGCAAAAACGTCCTCGCGCATTTTTTGAATAATTCGGTTGGCGGATTTTTGCAAAAGATATCGTTGCCAATATTGAAAAAATGCAGACACAACTAGTAAGCCAAAATAAATACTTAATAACGTAATAATTTTTGAAATTTCCGGCTGATAAAAGGAAAACAAGCTTTTTCCTTCGATTATCTGTACCTGGTAATGGGCTGTGTCTTGTTTTCCTTTAATCGTGAGTGAGTTGTTTTTTAAGGATCGTTCTCCGTCAAAAGCGATAGCGCCATCTACAAAAACAAATTGGCGACCAACTTGAAGGATTCGGGCTTCCTCCCCTTTCACCTCACCTGAATTGAAATATTTTTCTCGTTTATAAAGCTTTCCGTTGAATTCAACCGATGACTTTCCACTGGTCGTTTCAAACCATTTTGACTCAATCCCCAAAATATGCTCATCAATCATTCGTTTCGCAACAAATGGTCCGGCGAGTTCAGTCCCAACTGAAATCGTCAACATCACTAATGCAGCGATGATAATTTTTTTATAAATTAACGCATATTGTAATAAGCGTTTTCCTTTGTTCATGAAGAGTGCACCTCCTCTTCCTCCACTTCACTTTCGGCTTGTTGGCGAACATATTGCTCCTTGTACCAGCCGCCCCCAGCCATTAATTGCTCATGTGTACCTTCCTCCATGATTTTCCCTTCATCCAACACAATAATATGATCTGCATGTGAAACAGCCGACATCCGGTGAGTCGTAATGATAGTCGTTTTACCACTTCTTTCATCCCGGATATTTTCAATAATTTTCTTTTCCGTTTTTGCATCTACGGCAGACAAGGAATCATCAAGAATAAGAATTTCTGGATTTTTTATTAATGCTCGCGCAATCGATATCCGCTGCTTCTGTCCACCGGAAAGAGCAACTCCTTTTTCTCCAACTAAAGTAGCTAAGCCTTCAGGTAAATTTTCCAAGTCTTTACGGAATGCCGCTAAATCAATAGCTTTCTCAAGCTCAGCTCCTGTTGCCGCTTCATTCCCAAACAAGATATTTTCCCTTACCGTTCTTGAAAAAAGAAAATGATCCTGTGGGACATAACCGACCCATCCTCGAACTTGTTCCAACGGTTGATCGGTAATATCAACATCGGCAATCGAAATTTCACCACTTCCAGTAGGATATTCCCTTAACAGTTGCTTGATAAAGGTTGTTTTACCGCTACCTGTTTTCCCCACAATCCCAAGAGTTTTTCCTTGAAGTAGGTCAACTTTAACGCCAACCAGATTATCCTGCTTCGAAGATGGATATCTGAACGTAACATCCTGAAAACGAATTATATCTGGATTATCGATCGTAACCGGTTCTGTTGGGTTTGCGACATCTTCTTTATAGGACAAGGTTTCTGTCAAACGATCTAGTGATGCATTTCCTCTTTGCATAATATTAATAAGTTCACCAATGGCAAACATCGGCCAAATTAGCATCCCTAAGTAAACATTAAATGAAACGAGTTCACCTAAAGTTAGCACCTGATTAAATACAAGATAAGCCCCATAACCTAAACCGATAATATAACTCAACCCGACAAGCACTTTTATCGTCGGATCAAACAACGAATCAATTTGGGCAACCTTTATATTTTTAAAATAAACATCCTCAGTCATCGTGTGGAAACGGTTTTGATCAGCCTTTTCCTGGACATAGGCGCGGACCACACGGACACCGGCAACCGATTCTAATACACGGTCATTCAAGTCTCCAAAGGCATCCTGGGCAGCCATAAAGCGTGCATGAATTTTTTCGCCATAAATTTTTATAATAATGGCCATTAACGGCAGTGGAATAATTGCTGCAAGGGTAAGATTCCAACTAATGAAAAACCCCATTGTAAAAAGAATTGTCAGCATCCAAACGCTGGAGTCTAATAAAGTTAAAATTCCAAACCCCGCTGTCACCGATATCGCTTTTAAATCATTTGTCGCCCGTGCCATCAAGTCCCCAGTACGATTTTTTTCAAAAAAAGTCGGTGTCATTTTTAGCAAATGTCCCATAAATTTGGAGCGCAGCTTTCTTTCGATTAAAAATGCTCCACCAAACAGTTGGTACATCCAAGTGTAGGTAATCGCATAAGTAAAACCCGTAATGGCAATAAATATTCCGATATATTGAAATAACTTGGTCGTCGTCATTGACCCAAGATGAATATCATCTATTGCCATTCCGATGAGCTTTGGCGGAATCACTTCAATAAATCCAACAATCGTTAATAAAATAATTGCAACTGTATATCGCTTCCAATTTTCTTTAAAAAACCAACTTAATTTCCTAAATACAGATAACATTTTTCCTCACTCCTCTCATAATCAAACAACTACCCACTATCTAGATTCCTAGCTCTAAAAATTAATAAACAAATGGTTAAAAGTTTCATGTGTGTTCACTCCTTTTTATAATAAAAAAAGACACACCGCTTGTATGCGGTATGTCTTGGAAAACCAAAAATAGACATAAAAAAGGCACACGTCACGCTTGAACGAAACCTGTGCCCTTATGTATACCAAAAAAGTCCATTTTAGAGAAACATGAAGGATAAGGTTACGTTTGTTAAGTTGTATGAATTTTTTACTGCTTTTGATCTAATTAACAACATTTTGTAACCCTCCTTTTCCTTTTTTTTCTTCCTTTGTTAGATTATCACCAAACAAGTTGAAGTGTCAAACTATTTTTTATTCAACTACAACCGCTGTTCCATAGGCAATAATTTCAGAAGTGTTTTGCATAACGGCAGCTGATTGTAATCTCATGGCAACGATTGCGTTGGCACCTTTGCTCTCCGCATCTTGCACCATACGGGCAATAGCCTTTTGTCTAGCCTCATCCATCATTTCCGTATATTCACTAATTTCCCCACCGACAATTGTTCGTAATCCTGCAAGCAAATCTTTCCCAATATGTTTCGATTGAACCGTATTTCCCCTTACAAACCCTTTGAATTCCTTAATTTCTTTACCTGGTACAAAATCAGTAGTCACGATAATCATTTTCTTCGTCCTCCTTTTTTTCTTTTCGTCTATCTTTTACTAGTAGAAAAAATACAGCAAAAATCGCAATTGCATATAAAATATAAGCGGCAATCGCCACTTTTACATTAATAAACAACAAAATAATTCCTAGTATTTGCCCGATAACGGCAATAAACACAAGTAGTACCTTTAATTTTTCCATTACACCCTTCACCAACCTTTACCCATTGCCAAAACGACGTTCTTTATCCCATACTCTCCTTACAAATACTAAATAAACAATGGTCGGGAATGGCGCCTGGATTAACCCCAATATCCCCCATAACCAATAATTATGCTGATACCTTCTGGCATTTAAAAACAAAAAGATACTTTGACTTAGTAAAATAACGGCAACAATGAAAATTAACCCAATAGTTGGTTCAACGTTCATCAGGTTTCACCTGCTTTTTGATGTAAATCATGCTGTAAATAATGATGGTGGCAATTCCGATACCTTGAAGAACAATAAAAATGATCGGCATCTGATATAGTGAAAAAATAACTACTGATAAGATAAAAATCGCTATTAGCGAAAACAGCAAGAGCTCTTTGCGCCATTTTTCCTTGGCTAACCGTTGCTGTTCGATGACAAATTGCTCGAACCATTTTTGGCTTGGAGTCTCTACAGGCAAACGATCTAAAGAATCAAGTCCTTCCGAAATCTTATTTATTGTATGATTGTCAATTAGTTGATCGGTTTTCAAGGGAATGATTTTTGACCTCTTCATCAAGCTTTAACTCCTTTCTAACTGCTAAAATCCCGTTGTGTACTCTTGATTTGATTGTTCCAGCAGAGAGTTTCATCATATGACCAATATCCTCATAAGAATAACCATAATAATGTTTTAAAATAATCGGAATTCTTACTTCTTCAGATAATTTTCCTAGGGCAGATAACACATCGTTCCATTCCTCATTACGACTTTCAAACTGCCATTTAATTTTTCGAAAAGCCTGCTCTTGTAATTGCCAATTTTTTTCCCGTTTTTCTTTACGTAAATAATCAAAATAAACGTTAGTGGCAATCGTTATCAGCCACGACGAGAACTTAGATTTCCCGTTAAATAAATGGAGTTTCTCCATACATTTTGCCATTGTTTCTTGGGCAATCTCCTCGGCCAAGTCAATATTTAGGGAAATCTTAACTAAGTATTTTACCAAAAATGGATAGTTCTCGTGAAAAAGGAGAGCAAATGACGTCGCATCCCCCTTCAAGGCTGACTTAATTAGGTTCTTCTCATCCATCTACATCCTCGCTTTCCCCGCTATCCATTGGTTTCTCCCTTATATAACGGCTAGTTCTTTCATTTCGTTCATTTTTTTTGATAAAAAATTTATGACAAAAAAAGAGTGACTCTGAGGTCACTCTATATTATATAGCACTTTGTTCAGATAGCGAGGTTTTTTTGGATTTTTTCTCAGAAGGTGAAAATTTTGGAAGTGAAATTAAGTAATAAAGCCCAACAAGCATTAAACACCCACCAACCATCCAATATAACATCTCCACAGTAACCATTTTCGGATAGGTAACGGCAATTACGCCTAAAGTCAATGATTGCGCAAACATCATCAATGGATTAATCCAGCCTTGGACCCGCCCCATCATCTTTGGATCAACAATACTCGGCATCCAGCCGCCAATCCCAATATTCACAAACGGCAACCCCAACGAAGCGGCAAACAGTAAGCCCAAATATAAATAAATATTCTCTGCAAATGATGCAAGGACGACGAAGGTGCCTGTCACCAATAGACCAAAAATTACCATTTGATAAAGTTTTATCTTCTGAGATAGTGTGGAGGCGATAAAGCTCCCTAGGAGGACACCGACGCCAAAGATTACTCCTACCCAAATGGAAAGTTCCTCATAGCTGTTTGGTGCCAGTTTATATTTCAAGATGAAGATCGGAATAACGGAGAAACCGCCATTGACGACCCCAAATACGATAAATCCTACTAATAATGTTCTAAGCAGTCTATTAGAAAATATATAATTGATCCCAAGCTTAAAGTCTTTAATGACTAATTTAAGGTTTAAATCCTTAAATGTATGCTTTCCATTCGGTAAACGAACTTCCTCTGGAATATTGATGGTTTTTATTAATAGGGCACTAATGATAAACGTAATGCAATCAACGATAATCGCCCCATATATTCCAACAGACCAATAAGCAAAAATACCTAACGCATTTCCGAATAACATAAATAAACTCATCACTAGTTGGTTTAAGCCCGCTGCTGTTGTGTAATCATCCTTTTTCAAAATTCCCTGGACAATGGCACTTTCAGCTGGAAAAAAGAATTTTTGGATAGCACTTCGGGTGAACAACACAAAGAAAATAAATGGCATCCATCCAATTATGATGGCTACCAGAAAAGTTAACGAAAGTCCGGCACTGAGCCAATCACAATAATAGGCAATTTTTTGGCGATCCATTCGGTCCGCAAACACCCCCACTAAGAAAAAGACAGCCAGCGTTGGCAAAGAAAACATTAACTCAGTGATTGATGCATATACCGGTTGGTCGGAAAAGCGGTCAAGCAAATAAAACATAAACGCCGTTAAACCAATCGTACTCCCCATCTGCGACGTAAACGTAGCAAAGAAAAGATGGCGAAACGTGCGATTTTGAAAAATTTCGCGGAATTTTTTCATTTTTCAATACCCCTATTCATTATATGGTAGCTTAATCATACTAAAGGGGCTGAATGCAAAATAGCGACTGGTGATGGTTTTTTACTCGGTCTAGGGGCTGAGGGGATATGAGATATTTGTAGATTTATTGAACATCTATTGAATCACTTGTCTGGACACGGGGCTTTCCATAATATGTACTTATCTGGACATTTTTGGGGAGGGTGTGGGCCATGCTAGTTACTGCTTGTGAAGAGTCGGAGGAGTTGAGGAAGTTTAAGGTTTTAAACGGTCGGTGGAATCTTTCTGATTTAGAAATTAGGCATTTTCCAAAACTTTTAAAGGAATTGGATGGGAGAAGAAATTGTGAGAACTGGTTGAAAAATCTTTCTATTAATTGGTGCATTTTTTACAAGCTTTGGTTTAGAATGGAAGACCAATTTTTTAGTGTCGATGCTCTTGCCTATTCGGGAAAAACATTGTTTCATTTTTTAGTTATTAATGAAGAGGGAGATTACTATATAAAAGGAGAAAAATGGTACAAATTCACTCATATTCAAATTGATAATCCTTTACACAAGTTACAAAAAAGAGAATATTTTCTTCAAAAATTACTTCAAAGTATTGGCTATAATATTCCAATAGACTCATATATTGTTTTTATTAACCCCAACTTTAATCTGTATAAAGCCCCAGTCAATAAACAACTGATATTACCAACCCAGCTAAATGGGTATATAAGAAAACTCAATCAGTATACTCCTGACCTAACAGAAAATCACAAAATGATGATTGAAGAGTTATTATCTATTCAAGCAAAACCACCATTAAGTTACCTATTACCAAAGTACAGATTTGAAAGGATAAAAAAAGGATTCAAATGTGTTAAATGTAGTTCTTTTCATTTAGTTCAAATTAATGTATGTACATTTGGGTGTAAGAATTGTGGTCATGCTGAGGATGTTGATTCTGCTATATTAAGAAATATTGTAGCGTTCCGCCTCTTATTTCCGGAGATTAAGATGACAACTAGCATTATTTTTGATTGGTCTGGTGGGGGTGTTTTAAAGAAGGTAATTCGAAAGGTATTGCTTCGAAATTTTAAGCTTGTAGAATGTGGAAGGTCTTCTTACTATATTGAAGATTAATGTCTATTTGATTTTTATAGTTTTGTGGAGCAATACAGGTCATCCGTAATTCTATGGAAAGTTAAGGGCTAGATGTTATACTTGGCCGCCCTTGCTATGGTAGGGTACGATTAGCCTTGATTCGTGACCGCTTTAGCTGGGGTCAGGCACGATTAGCTCCTATTCGTGACCGATTTTGCTAGGGACGGGCACGATTAACCTTTATTCGTGACCGGTAGCGAACACTTTGGACTCGTTTTGTCTAATAAACCGTCTTTATTGGACTTTTCCCGGCCAGTTGAAGGGATTTCGAGTATGATTAGCTCCTATTCGTGACCGCTTTAGCTGGAGTCGGGTATGATTAGCTCCTATTCGTGACCCCATTAGCTACTGCCGGGCACAATTACCCCCTATTCGTCACAGTATTATTGAGGACGGGCACAAATTAACCCCTATTCATCTCGACCATACCTGCCCCCTTTCCATTCCCCATACACTACTCTCCTGCAACCCGATCCTTCTCCCTCTGCACTAGCTCCCGGTGCAGAGTTTCCATATACATATAGACAATTTGTTTTGTTTTATCATCGGTTTCGAGAATATCGAGATGCTTCATGCATTTTTTGATAATTGGATGGACCCGAATCTTATTATTGCTTTCCATAGAAATCACCTCTGCGTATTCGTTTTCTAAATAGTTCGAATTATCCACTACTGATATGGGGGTTAATGGTCAATTGGCATAACGAAATAAAAAATGATGCCAAACTAGTCATTTGGCATCATCTCAATAATATTCATTTCTTACTAATTTCAGCAAATCTCTTTCGTGCCGATTCCTCATCGAAGCTGCTGAAGATTCGAAACGCTTCTTCATCGATAATCCGATAATGCTGGCTTATAAGGTTTTGTTGAAGGATAAAGCCTCCATGATTGGCCAGCTCCTTCCACCACACTTTACCACCGAGAGTCCGTTCTTTACGAATTTCGATATCTGATCTGGCTAAAGTCTCCAGTACTTCTAAAGGTTGATCTCCAAGGAAATTTCTAACCGTTTCGGAATCACGGAACAAAGCACATACAGTCACCACTGTTGACCAACTTGCCGGAACCCGACCCTTTTCAATTTGGACCAATGTTTTTTTCGATAATCCGATAATCTCAGCCATCTTATCTTGGGTGTAATCTGCCTCCAACCGGATTAAACGTAAATGTTCGGTTACTAGATCGATTATTTCATCTCTAGTCATTTAATCTCAATCCCTTAGCGCTTTTAGAGTAATTTTACACCAAGAAAAACAATCGTATCAATTTTTAAGACATAAAATCTTCTTTCCCACAAGGATTATGACAGGATTCACGTATATCACAGGCCGCACATTTGCCTTTTTGTGCTTTTTTAATAAAACGAACGAGGGCATAGCTAGCATAGCCAAAAATTGCGCCGCCAATCAGAATATTTCCTAACATAAGGATTTCCCCACCTTACAAAAAATTATGAAAAACCTAAAAGCTTTCCGCCATGGTAAATGATTAATGCAATAATATAGGCTATCACTAATGCATAGCCAATGGAGAAACCAGTCCATTTCTTCGAGCCAGTTTCCTTGTAAATCGTTGCAGCCGTTGCTAAGCAAGGAATATATAATAAAATAAAGGCCATAAAACTGTATGCTGCCAATGGTGTAAAAGTTGTTGCTAAAATGCCCTGTAAGGAGGCTTCATCAGGTACAAAATAAATGATATTCATCGTTGAAATAATCGCTTCTTTTGCCAGAAAACCTGTTAAAAGGGATGCACCTGCTTGCCAAGTGCCAAAGCCTATCGGTTCTAAAAGGGGTGCAAAAATACCGCCAATTGCCGCTAAATAACTATCGTCCATCGCAACATCCAATCCGCCAGGTCCAGCATAGGAAAGGAGCCAAATAAAAACAGAACCAGCAAAAATGAATGTTCCGGCTTTTTTCACAAAACTTTTTCCTTTGTCCCATGTACTTCGCCATAAGGCTCTCCCTTGTGGTAAACGGTATGGTGGAAGTTCAATAACAAATAACGAACTTTCAGAGCTTAAGATAGTTTTAGAAAAAAGTTTTGCTAGAATGAGTGAAACCACAATACCTAACACATATAAGGATAATACAACTAACGCTTCTTGTTTCATAAAAAATGATCCAGCAAATAGCGCATAAACAGGTAAGCGAGCTGAACATGACATTAAAGGTGTCAACAAGATGGTTAATAATCGTTCTTTCGGTGTTTCGATCGTTCTCGCTGCCATGATTCCGGGTACGTTACAACCGAAACCAATCATCATCGGAATAAATGCTTTTCCGTTCAGACCAACATGCTCCATTATGCGGTCCATAACGAGAGCTACACGCGCCATATAACCCGAATCTTCCAATAACGATATAAAGAAAAATAGGATAAAAATTTGTGGCACGAAGACGATAACCCCGCCTACACCAGCAATAATTCCATCGACGATAAGGGAATGTAAAAAGGCAGATGCTCCAAGGAAATCTAATAGACTAATGGTCCAATCGGTGATCGGACCGGAAATTAAAGCATCTAACCGGTCTGAAAGCGGAAATCCAAGCCAGTTGAAGGTCAGCATAAACATCAAATACAACAGCAATAAAAAAATCGGCATACCTAAAAATTTATTCGTGACAATTTTATCGACCTTTTCGGATAACGGAGTATGGTTAGGATTCGCAACTGAGATGACTTCGCCTAATATTGATTGAATGACTGCTTTTCTTTTTTGATAAATAAATTGGTCAAGCGATTTTGCCTTTTCGATTGTTGTCACTGCCTGCTCGACCTTTTGAACAAATTGGTTCAACACTTTCTTATCTATTCTTTTTTCCAGATATTCTCTTACATAAGGATTACCTTCGAACAATTGGAGTGCCAACCATCTTGTTGGAGGCTTTTCTTCTCCTTTAAGCATTTCACCAAGCTCGAGAATGGATTCCTCCATTGTATTACCATAAAAGATCAATGACTTGTTCATTTTATTCGAATGTTTATTTAGAAGGACTTCCGCCAATGTTTCGCAGCCTTTTCCACTGCGAGCAATAACAGGAGTCACTCGTATTCCTAGTCGTTTCGATAAGCGCTCAACATCGATATGAATACCTCGGTTCTTGGCAACATCCATCATATTGAGGCCAATAGTAAGCGGTTTTTCGTATTCCAAAAGCTGAATAGTTAAATGAAGATTTCTTTCCATCTGCGAAGCATCAATAATATTTAATAATTTATCCGGATGTTCTGAAAGAAAGTAGTTAGTCACAACCCCTTCATCCTTAGATAGTGGGTTTAACGTGTATATACCGGGTAGGTCAATCAAGGTATCTTTCTTATTCTTAAACCAACCGACTTTTTTCTCCACCGTTACGCCGCTCCAATTGCCTACATATTCATAGGAACCGGTTAGATGATTAAACAATGAGGTTTTGCCAGTATTAGGATTTCCTAGAAGCGCAATTTCCATTATAATCTCTCCACTTCAATTTGATTCGCTTCTTTACGACGAATTCCGACACATTGGCCACAGTACTCTAACATATAAGGTCCACCGAAGGGCATAATACATTTAATACAAATCAGCGAGCCCTCCATAATACCTAGATCAAGTAAACGTCGACGCACGAGGGCATCCGTATTAGATATATCAGAAATAATGGCTTTTTCACCTGTTTTTAATTGCGCTAACATCCTAATCACCTTGTTTGTGTTTTAATTAAATGAGAATGATTCTCTTTCTTTATAACACTAATGAGAATGATATTCAATGTTTTTTTTCTTAGATAGCATGCAATAATCGATTGTATAATTAAAATGTTGCAAAATTGTCATAAAATAAAAAAGCCAAACCGTAGTTTGACTTCCTAATCATTAATTTAGCATCTTTTTCGGTGCTGCACTGATTACAAGAACAACAACAATTGCACATAATATAAAGCTTGGTAACATATAGGTTCCATTATAAATTAATGAATAAAGCGCTACCGGCTGCCCCTTAGGTGCATATTCTCCGAAAAAGACAATTCCGGTGTAGTAATGGCTTAAAAATCTTAAGACACTTCCAATGAATACTCCAAAAGTTGCAGTAGCTATCCATTTTCCTTTATTTTGTGACTCTAATCCAGCCTTCACTTTATTGGACAAAAGGCCAGCAAGACCTAGAACGGTAAAGGCTACTAAGTAATCGATTGCTCCCTGGATAGGTGTATAAATTTGTGAATAGCCAAGGATAAATTGTAATAATCCCAATAAAAATCCGGTTAAAGCGCCGCCTTTAATTCCCCAGCGAAATGCCATTAAAAACACAGGTACCATCTGAATCGACACTGAACCACCCTGCGGCCAGATTCTTGAAAAGACAAAGTTAGAAACTAAGTCTAATAAAAATGCAAGCGCTGTGAAAATGGCAATCTCTACTAAAAATAATGTTTTGTTTTGTTTCATTTTTCTCGTTTCCCCCTTATTCCTTGAGAAACGTTTGGCAAACCCACTGTTGTAACGGCTTAAGTTTTTTGTCCAACAAAAAAAACAATGCTGGACGGTTTAGATGGTCCACATTGTTTCTATCCATCAAACCACATCCCTACGCTAGCATTAACTAACAGGTTCAAAGGGTTAGAACTCAAACGCTCACTCTCAGCCTTAAAAAGGCTCCCCTAGTGGAATCATATTTTATTAACATATTGACTATACAATGAATGGGGCTATTTTACAAGCAAAAAGTTTGTTTACCCCAGTCAAATTATTTTACTGATTACAATAGACATGCCATAAGGTGACATTGTTTCTATAGACCCACTTAGTATTATTTTGATAAAGTTTAGATGCGAAAAATTATTGGAGGTTCATTATGGAAGCATCAAACCAACTGAAAGCTGGGGAACGTGGAGCGTGGTTAAGTATTTTCGCCTATATTTTCCTCGCTTTATTCAAACTAATTATTGCAAAAATAGGTCATTCGGAAGGACTTTGGGCTGATGGTTTAAATAATTCAACCGATATCGTAGCCTCCGTAGCAGTTTTGATAGGATTAAAAATCGCTCGCAAACCACCTGATGAAAATCATTTATATGGGCATAACCGAGCTGAATCAATTTCTTCACTTGTTGCAGCTTTTATCATGATGTCTGTTGGATTAAATGTTATTATTAGTGGATTTAAGAGCTTATTCGATGAAGGGAATACCACTCCTGACTGGATTACTGCCTGGACAGCAATCGTCTCTGCACTAATCATGTATGGAGTATATCGATATAACCTTAAGTTAGCGTTGAAAATCCAAAGTCCTTCCATTAAGGCAGTAGCCTATGACAATCGCTCAGACGCCTTTGTGAGCATTGGAGCTTTTATTGGGATTATTGGTACATATCTTGGGATTCCCTTTCTAGATAGCTCAGCAGGAGTAGTTGTTGGTATTATTATCTGTAAGACAGCATGGAGTATTTTCCATGATGCCACATTAACCTTAACCGACGGATTTGACCAGGAACACTTAACTGAAATAGAAAAAACCATTCAGAAGGCTCCTGGGGTAAAAAATGTTTCAGATACGAAAGCGAGAATGCATGGGAATCATATTTTTCTCGAGACAACCATTCATGTCAATCCAAGTCTAGATGTCATCGAGAGCCATGAAATTACTGAAAAAATTGAAAAGATTCTCAAAGAAAAACATCAGGTTCAAAATGCTTTTATCCATATTGAGCCATTTTTCGAGGAAAAACAACAGTAATTCTCTGTTGTTTTTCTTTTTTTCAACAAAAAGTTGCTTATAAAGAAAGTATTTATCGACTTTCGCCATAACTTCTTAAAATTCTACAAAAGTCGATAAAGGAAAATGCGTAATTTGCTCGAATAGTATTACTAACGTAGAAACATTAAATTGTTTCGCAATATTTGGAGGTTTAACATGGAATCGGAAACGAGATTGAACTTAGTGGACTTTTTATTAAGCCGGAAAGAACAGCTTTTAAATGAATGGTACAGTCAAATTATCGTCTCAACTGAAGATCCATTTATGGACCATATTTATAAAAATGGTGAAGCGATGTTTGACATTTTGTATCAAATACTAATAGTACCTGAAACTCATCTTGAACAGCTGTTAAAAAAATTGGCTACCGAAACAGCCACAGAACGAGTTCAAGCCAATATTAATATCGGGGATTTTGTCTTTAATGTCAGTTTAGGTAGATCAATCGTGTATAAACATATTGTAGAATCTGAACTGGACTGGGTTGAATTACAGGAGTCAATCAATCGGATTAACTATGCATTTGATAGATTTTTGTTTTATGCTGTGTCCGCATATACTGATATAAAAAACAAAATTATTGCAGAAAAAACACAGGTAATTGACTCCACGCATCAGGACCGCTTAACTCTATTAGGCCAAATGACTTCTAGTTTCGTTCATGAGTTTAGAAACCCGCTAACCTCTATTCAAGGGTTTATTCAGTTAATACAATCGGAATATCCTAAGATGAAATATTTAGACATTATTACTAATGAGCTTGAGCAATTAAATTTTAGGATTTCCCAATTCTTATTGTTATCGAAAAAAGAGCTGATTGGAAAAGAAAAGACAACCTTTAGTTTAAATACACTAATAGAGGAAGTTTTGGTCTTTTTATATCCAAGTATCCTCGATTCAAAGGCGAAAATCATTAAGAATTTTGAGAGAGATGTTAACCTTCACGGCTATATAGATGAAATCCGCCAAGTCCTCATCAATATTATTTTTAATGCGACTGATGTTATTTGCCATCATCCAACCGAGGAACCGTTGATCGAAATCGATACAAGATTTATTCCAAATTCGTTTATCCAAATAAATATCACAAACAATGGTCCAATGATTCCGGAAGAGTACCAACAAACAATCTTTGAACCATTTTTTACTACCAAAAAACTTGGAACTGGTTTAGGACTATTTGTATGTAGTGAAATTATTGAAAAACATAAAGGTCTGATTACTTGCAAATCAAATGCCGACAAAACAACTTTTTCGATACTTCTGCCATTACACCAATAGAAAATCAATAAAGAGGAGGTAGAATTTTGTTTACGTTAAAAGTAGATAATGAAATAGAATTGCAATTATTCCAGGTTCATCATGCTAATGAGTTATTTCAGTTAGTTGATAATAACCGATATCATTTACGCAGATGGCTGCCATGGGTCGACGCTATGTTAGGACCCGAACAATATCATTCCATTATTCCTATTTGGTTAAAGCAATTTGCCGATAATCAGGGAGTTAATTTAGGAATTCGTTATCGAGGAAGATTGGTCGGGGCAATCGGTCTTCACCAGATTGATTGGCAAAATCAACTAACTTCGATTGGTTACTACCTTGGTGAAGGCTATCAAGGAAAAGGGATTATTACAAGGGCCGTGCAGGCTCTGTTGAATTATGTTTTTTTTGAACTGAAGCTTAATCGGGTGGAAATACGCTGTGGTGTTGCAAATAGAAAGAGTAGAGCCATTCCTGAGCGACTGGGATTTTATCATGAAGGAACCATTCGTGATGGTGAAAACCTATATGGCCATTATCACGACTTAATGGTCTACAGCTTGTTAGCAAGAGATTGGATAAAATAATAAATAAAAGTCGGGAGATATTGTCCCGACTTTTTATTGTTTCCACACTCGTAAAACATGACCGCCACATCCACACTGGTCAATATATTTAATTTGAACACCATTGGTAACTCCCCTTACCCATTTAGGTGGAACTATCTATCTTTCTCTTTTTCCTTTAAAATGATAATATCTTCCTCTACTCTCGCTATTCGAATCAAATGGGAATCCAATCTTTTATGGATGGATTTAAATTCATCATTTCCATTAAATATATAATTTTCCTTTATTTCTTCTAATGCTTCTTTAATATCAGATAAATCAATTTGATTCACAGCCACACGATGTTCAATACTATCTACTTTCTCAAGGCGATCCAATCGATGCTCAATATGCTCAAGCTTCTCATTATTCATCATGATGACCTTCTTCATTTCTTCAAAAGCCTTTTTTAACTCTTCCATCCTGTTTCCCTCCCATTGCGAACTCGTTATTTATATTATTTATCATAACAACTTTTTTACTATTAAGATGTTACAAAAACAGTAACAATATAAAAATATACATTCTGGGGATAAGACTTTATAATAAAGGTAGTTGTTTTGTAAGTTGATTTGGTGTGTAAGGAGAGTTTGTACATAAATGTGGAAAAAATGGTTGTTTATTGGAATTGTTCTATTAACTATCTTTTTGATTTTGCCATATATTTTACCGATTATTTTTGCTTGGATAACGGCCTTTCTATTAGAGCCTATTATTCGATTCCTGAAAGATAAGCTGAGGTTTAAACGTTTTCAGGCCGTTCTCATAACTTATTTAAGCTATTTAATATTATTATTTTTCACGTTTTATTATGCTGTTTCAACATTAGCGCAGAATATTACGAAATTATCAAAGCAAACTCCTCAATTAGTGATTAGTCTTTACGATTCTGGGGTTCGTCCATTGATTAAAAAATGGGAGCAATATTTAAGTAATTTACCTCCTGATGTTATCTCTTCAGTTGAGAAATCTTTTGAAAATACCATACGAGGATTGACAACCTTCCTCCAAAGTACAGCGGAAGGCCTGATTTCCTTATTAACAACGATTCCTAGCTTTTTAGTTGAATTTTTAATTTATCTAATCGCTCTGTTTCTTATTAGTATAGAGTATCCCAATATTATTGCGAAAATATCTTCCCATCTAAAGGAAGAAACGAAAGAAAAAATTAATTTAGTCCTAAAGCCGCTTACAAGTGCATCTTTTGGATTTTTAAGAGCCCAAATTATATTAAGTTTTGCCACCTTTATTATGGCATATGCTGGTTTATGGATTTTACAGGCTCCCCATAGATCACTCTTGGCATTATTAATTGTTCTCGTCGATATTTTACCAATACTTGGAACAGGTTCCGTATTGGTGCCATGGGCAGTAGTCGCTTTTTTCCAGGGAAATGCTTTCCTGGGGTATGGACTAATCATATTATTTCTTGTGATAACAGTGATTAGGAGAACCATTGAACCAAAAATATTTGCCCAAAGTTTAGGTATTTCACCCCTTGCCTCCCTTATCAGCCTATTTATTGGCTTTAAACTATTAGGATTTATTGGTATGTTCATTGGTCCGGGCCTTGTCATCGTTTGGAACACACTTGTCAAAGCCAACATTATTAAAATGAACTTTAAGATTTAGCTCTTCAAAAAGTCCATACCGTGGTTTTCAGTATAAGTTACTTTTAGCATCTTTTTACTGTTAAAAATAAAGTAATAGAATGTATTATTCTTTTGAAAAATTGATTACACCATCAGAAAAGAGGTTTGAACATGTTGAATTCGAACACAATGGAAACGATTCAATTAATTAAAGAATTAGTTTCGATTCCAAGTCCATCAGGAAATACAGAAAAAGTCATTTGGTTTGTTGAAAACTATTTGAAGGAATTAAATGTCGAGACTAAAAGAAACCGAAAAGGCGGTCTCATTGCAACCATTCCAGGTACAGACACAGCTAATCATCGCATGCTTACAGCCCATGTCGACACACTTGGAGCAATGGTCAAGGAAATTAAGTCAAGTGGGCGTTTAAAAATCGATTTAATTGGTGGCTTTAAGTATAACTCGATCGAAGGTGAATACTGCCAAATCGAAACAACACAAGGGAAATCTATTAGTGGTACGATTCTCATGCATCAGCAATCTGTACATGTCTACAAGGATGCTGGAAAGGCAGAGCGTAATATTGATAATATTGAAGTCCGAATTGACGAGAAAGTACATACCGCTGCAGAGGTTCGAGCGCTTGGAATTGAGGTCGGTGATTTTGTTGCCTTTGACCCACGAGTGGAAATCACTGGATCGGGTTATATCAAATCACGTCATCTTGATGATAAAGCAAGTGTTGGAATTTTATTACAATTAATTAAACAAATTAAGTCAGAAGGTATCGTCTTACCTTATACGACTCATTTCCTTATTTCAAACAATGAGGAAATTGGCTATGGGGGCAATTCCAATATCACTCCAGAGACAGTTGAGTATCTAGCTGTCGATATGGGTGCAATGGGTGACGGACAATCGACCGATGAATATACGGTATCTATTTGTGCAAAAGATGCGAGCGGTCCTTACCATTATGAATTACGCAAAAAACTAACGCAACTTTGCGAGGATCATGGAATTCAATACAAAGTTGACCTTTATCCTTTTTATGGATCTGATGCTTCTGCTGCTATTCGCTCTGGACATGATATCGTCCATGGCTTAATCGGCCCAGGAATCGATTCCTCGCATGCCTTTGAGCGCACACATCAATCATCGATTGAAAATACAGCAAAGCTTTTATACCACTATGTACAATCAGAATTGATTATAAAAAATTAATTCATGCAAAAAAGGAAGGGGATTCCCTTCCTTTTTTATGTTTCGTTTTCAACCTCTTTATTTTTAATAGACCAGATAAAATAAGTAATATATAAAACTACTCCTAAAACTAACAACCTTACCCAAATAATCGGAATCAAAAAGAAAATCGAATAACTAGACGTAAGCCAAAGAACAAGGATGGCCGTATATTTTGCCCTTTTTGGAATTCCCTGTCCAGCTTGAAAGCTCTTAATATAGTCACCAAGCCATTTGGTGTTAAGAAGCCACTGATAAAGTTTTTCCGAAGAACGTGCGTAGCAATAAGCACCCAATAATAGCAAAGGAGTAGTAGGGATTAAAGGAACAACAATTCCAACAATTCCCATAAAAACACAAATGGATCCAGCTACAATTAAAAATGGTTTAAGCAATCCCTTCAAGTTCGCAAAACCCCCTTATATAGAAAGATACCATTTTTTCAAATAAAAAAGAACCCTTGGCATTTCAAGGGTTCCTTTTTGAATTTACGCAAGCGACTTTTGGCCAAGCATTTTTTCAATTTCGAGCGATTTAATATGGTAACCTTCCATTTCCAGGATTTTAATTTCATAGTCACCTAAGGTGATTTTATCGCCCTCTTTTGCTTCCATCTTTTCGGTTAAAATCCAACCGCTAATGGTGTCAACATCAGTATCATCGATATCGAGTCCAAATAAGTCATTAACCTCTTCGATAAGCACTTTCCCATCGATGATTGTTTTATGCTCATTGATTTTCTTGATATCGGGAACCTCATCATGGTCAAATTCATCACGGATATCGCCGACAATTTCCTCGATAATATCCTCGACCGTCACAAGCCCTGCGGTACCACCATATTCATCAACGAGGATCGCCATATGAACACGTTCTTTTTGCATGCGTAATAATAAATCATGTATCGGCATTGATTCCATAACCTTAATGACCGGTCGAGAATACTTGACAATTGACTCTCTTGCCACTTTTTTCTTGACAAAGTCTGATAAAACTTCTTTCATATTAATCATGCCAATGATATGGTCTTTGTCACCCTCAAAAATCGGATACCGAGTATAATTTTCCTCAGTTGCCTTCGTAATAAACTCCTCAATGGTCATTTCCTTATCGTAACCCACCATTTCAGTCCGTGGCACCATTATTTCTTTGGCAAGTCGATCATTAAATTCAAAAATATTATTTACATATTTATATTCCGACTGGTTAATTTCTCCGCTTTTATAGCTCTCAGATAATATCATCCTCAATTCTTCCTCTGTATGGGCAATCTCATGTTCCGAAACTGGTTTTAGCCCGAACAGTCCAGACAAAAGTCGTGCCGAACCGTTTAAAGTCTTAATAAAAGGATACATTAATTTATAGAAAAATATGATTGGTTTAGAGAATACTAGCGCAATTCCTTCTGCCTTTTGGATGGCCATTGTTTTTGGTGCCAGTTCACCAACAACAACGTGTAAAAAGGTGATTGTTGCGAAGGCAATAGAAATGGATAGAATGCTAGAAGCCGATTCTGATAGTTGCAGTTTTTCAAACACAGGATGTAAAATACTTTCGATTGTTTCTTCTCCAATCCAACCAAGTCCTAAAGCTGTAATGGTAATGCCGAGCTGACAAGCGGATAAATACTCGTCTAAATTTGAGATCACAGTTTTGGCCGCAATTGCATTTTTATTCCCCTCTGATACGAGCTGATCAATCCGGGTACCTCTTACTTTTACAATCGCAAATTCTGTTGCCACAAAAAAACCTGTTAAAGCAATTAAAATTGCCACCATGATCAAATTAAATATGTCCAAATAAGTCTCCTTCTCCACAATTCCTGCAGCGAAGGAATACACCTCCTAGAGATTTGTTAATAGTTATTTATTAATGTAATGGTTTATTTATGCTTTGTAATAAAATGTTCTCTTGTAAGAAATATATGACAAATTTCTACAAATCAACCTGTTAAAGTAATAACCGCAAAAAATTTACCCAATGCCATTTATAGAAAGGGATAAAAGGCCTAATTGGGTAGATTGGTTTTGATACTCCAATTTAGTCACAGCTAACTTACATCTTTGAATGTACTTCCCAATAGTCTCACCCCAATTTTTATATAGTTATTACTAATGTATATGAAAACGATTCCCTGCGTCAATGTTTTAATTTACTAATGTCAGATTATTCCAGTATGCTATTTTCACTAATTTGTAAAAAGTCCGTGACCCATTGACCTGAACAACTTATACAATAGTTTTAGAGCATTTTTTTATAATCCATACACAAAACCAGGGGAGGGAAATCATGAAATATACCTTAGAGAATTATGAGGTCTATGTACGGGAATTAGACAGGCTTCGCAGGACTGTGGTTAACTCTGAACACAAGACAGAAGAATTTATTAATAAACTTAAAAACAACGAATCCCTTAATTTAAAAATTCTCGATACGCTTCCAATTAATATTTTTTTGGAAGACCGCGAAGGAAGAACCCTATTTGCCAATAAACAAGCTTGTAAATGCAATGGCTTAACACTTGAGGAGCTGGTCGGTAAAACCGTCTATGATTTTTTCCCCCTTTATATCGCAAACCAAAATAGAGCCGATGATTTAGAAGTATGGCAGAGAAAAGAACTGATTACGAAAGAGGGAATGGTTGGCTTTCAAGGGAAAGAATCCTATATGTACACTGGGAAAACGATTATCCGTTCCGAAGAGACAAATGAAGAATTTTTACTTGGTTTTGGATTGGATATTACGGACCGAGTAATCGCTGAAAAACGTTTACGTGAGAGTGAAGAAAAATTCCGGAACTTAATTGAGCAAGCAGCTGACAGTATTTTCCTCTTTGATAGAAACGGCCTGATTATTGACATTAATCCGAATGCTTGTGAATTAATCGGTCATAAGAAGGAAGAATTACTTTTTCTAAATGGAGCTTATTTATTTACATCACTTACTAAAAAAATGAAACGTGCGTCTACGAATAGGAAGTCCATTCATTTTGAAGACTTAATGAAAAAAGTTGACGGGACAGCAATACCAGTCGACATTAATCTACGATTAATTCAAATCTCCGAAACAAAGGCGTATTTAGCCGTTTGCAGAGATATTAGTGAAAAGAAAAAAGTGGAAGCAAAAATCAAACATATGGCTTATCATGATGCCTTGACCGGCCTACCTAATCGTTGGTACTTACAATCATTCAGGAAGATGGATTTGAAGAAATCCTTTGGACCTACTTTTTGTATCATACTTTTAGATTTAGACCATTTTAAATTTATCAATGATAGTCTTGGTCATTCTGCCGGAGATTCGTTACTCCAGGAAGTCGGAAATCGATTAAAGAAATTACAAAAGACGAATAATGTTCTAGCAAGATTGGGTGGCGATGAATTTATATTTATTCTCCCGAACGCGTTAGATGAAACGGCCAAGAGGTTTGCCCATCAAATTATGAAAGCAATGGAGCAGCCCTTTTTGATTCATGATCAAAAAATAAGCATCACAACAAGTATTGGATTTAGCATCTATCCGAATGACGGGGATTCAATCGATACATTAATCAAAAATGCTGATATAGCCATGTATCGTTCTAAGGACCAAGGGAGAAACGGCTATTATCAATTTAGCTCATCCATGATGGACCATATTAATGAACGAATGGAAACGGAAATGAACTTACGTGAAGCATTGGAGAAACAGGAGTTTATTCTTCACTATCAGCCAAAAATTAACTTATTAACGGGAGCGATTAGTGGCGCGGAGGCTCTTATTCGTTGGCAGAGAAATAACAGCTTAATTTATCCCGGTTCCTTTATTTCACTGGCTGAGGAGACTGGGCTCATCGTCCCAATTGGAGAACAGGTGATTCGTAAGGCTTGTGAAAGCTGTAAAGAATGGCATGATCTCGGTTTTAATCAATTAACCGTCAGTGTCAATATTTCTGCTTCTCAATTCCATAAACAGAATCTAGAACAGGTCATTTCAAGGGTTTTATTAGAGACGGGATTACCTCCCAATGCCTTAGAACTTGAGTTAACGGAAAGTACCGTCATGAAATCACCGGATGAAGCAAAGTTGACTTTAAAAAACTTAAAATCACTTGGAGTAAAAATTTCCATTGATGATTTTGGTACAGGCTTTTCCTCGCTTAGTTATTTGAAGCTTTTTCCAATTGACACGTTAAAAATTGATAAATCGTTTATTATGAATTTAGATACCGATCAAACAAATGCAATGATTGCTAAGGCAGTTATTTCTCTTGCCCACAACTTACATTTACAAGTAGTCGCAGAAGGGGTTGAAAATGAAGAACAGTTAAAATTTCTACACCAAGAGCATTGTGACTATGCCCAAGGCTATTATGTCGGTATTCCCATATCTCGTTCTCACTTTTTAAATCTGCTGAATAATAATAAGGCAGACTTATCATAAAAAATAAGCCTGCCTTCTCTTTATTTCACTTCAATCATCAAAATTTTGTGATCATGGATTTCATCTTTATTGACATGAATTTGCACGTGATACATGCCGGCTGTTTTGAATATTGCCTTAGCCGTGTAGACCCCTGCTCCATCTTCAGTAGCATCAATCCATTCCTTTTTGCTTTCATCTTCAGGGATAATTTCAAAACGAACTGTTGCACCCAATAATGGAGTATTTTCAAGTGTTAACGTAGTTGATAACTCTATATCTTGATTAATAGCTACAGTGGCATTTTCCTGGTTTGACTCTATTTTCAAAGCGGTTTCATGATGCCCATGACCACTATCTTCGTGATGAGAGTTTCCAGTATTCTCTTCACTTACCGTATTTTCTGCAGGAGTTCCAACTGTAAAATCTTGTTTTGGCATCGAATGCATACTTCTTGCCGTAACATGGGCGATAACAGAATAATGACCATCTTCGGTAAAGGTCTTTTTGATTGAATATACACCTTTTCCATCGTTTGTCGCATCCACTTTCTCATGCTCTTCTTCGCCAATCTTCCATACTTCGAATTTTACTTCGTTTGCATCGTCAACCAACTCATCGCCTTGTGTAACTGTTGCTTCGAGCTTTACTTCCTCATTGATATTAATAGTTTCGGGTGTATGAATGGTAACTTCTATAAGCGCTGGTGGACTGACGGCTCCATTAGATTGATCACTTTCCTTATCTTTACCACAACCTACCATGACCAGTAATAATGACATAACAAGAAATGCTAGTTTCCTCATAACGACTTCTCCTTTAAGTTATTAGGTGAACCACTTTCACCTCGATTATAACCATTAGTTTAGGATTATTAAAGCAAACTTAACCCTATCTAAGAATAAGCTGAATTATTTTCATTAACAATATCGAAATAGAATTAATTGTGAACGATATGTGAAGATCCACTATTATTTTTCAGAATAATCTTTCTTTTAAAAAAAGAGTCGACCAATTTACTTTATCGTGTTATCATACTACCATATTAACACGTTGCCACTTTAATAAACTAAAGGATTTTAGGAGGATGTAAAATGAAACGCTGGATTACTTTGTTTACAATTGTAGGAATGATACTTGTTTCAGCTGTAGGTTGTTCAAATTCGGCTTCATCGAAGGAGAAAAACCAATTAGTCATCGGAATCGATGATAAATTTGCTCCAATGGGTTTCAGGAATGAAAATAATGAAATTGTCGGTTTCGACATCGATTATGCTAAGGCCACGGCCGATAAGATGGGGAAAAAAGTCGTTTTCCAACCGATTGACTGGAGCGCCAAAGAATCTGAGCTTTCTAGTGGCCGCATCGACTTAATTTGGAATGGTTATACGATTACGGAAGAACGCAAAGAAAAGGTCCTATTTACGAAGCCATATCTAAAAAATGCTCAAGTAATTGTAACAAAATCAGATTCAGAACTTACTAGTTTGAATAAACTTGCAGGGAAAGTCGTAGGTGTTCAATCATTATCCTCTGCACTTGATGCATTAAATGCTAATGAAATAAGTACCAAAGTCAACTCGATCACCGAGTATAAGGATAATGTCCTTGCACTGAATGATTTGAAAATTGGTCGGATAGACGCCGTTATCATTGATCAGGTTGTGGCAGATTATTACCTAACACAAGAACAGGATACTTTTAAAATGTTAGAAGAATCGCTCTCTCCGGAAGAATATGGAATTGGTGTCAAAAAAGGCAATGAAAAATTGTTAAAAGAACTACAGGAAAGTTTAGATGGACTAAATGCGGATGGTACCGCTGCGCAAATTTCCGAAAAATGGTTTGGAGAAGATCGCATTTTAAAATAATTAGACGAAGGTGAACAGCGTGATGAATATAGATTACCTAATTACTATTACGAAACCGATGCTAGAAGGAGCGCAAATGACAATCCTATTATTCTTGATTGTCATTGTCCTATCTATTCCGTTAGGATTTATTCTTACATTACTTTCAGGAAGTAGCCATCGGATTGTTGCATCGGTTGCAAGATGTTACATCTATGTCATGCGCGGAACACCTTTGTTGTTGCAATTATTGTTGATTTGTTTCGGCTTACCAATGCTACCTTTCGTCGGTGAATATTTAGTAATGGACCGTTTTGTTGCCGCATGCCTAGGTTTTATTCTAAACTATGCCGCTTATTTTGCAGAGATTTTTCGCGGCGGACTGCTAGCAATCGATAAAGGTCAATATGAGGCAGCCCAAGTGCTTGGTTTTAACAAGTGGCAAACGATGGTAAAAATCATCCTGCCACAAATGGTTCGAGTAGCTCTTCCTGCTATAGCAAACGAATCGATTACCCTTATCAAAGATACAGCATTGCTTTACGCTGTTGCAGTTCCTGAACTACTTCATTTTGCACAGACCGCTGTTAACCGAGATTTTACGATCCTGCCATTTTTTATCGCAGGAATCATTTACTTGCTGATGACTCTAATACTTTCCGGTTTATTTAAATGGATCGAGAAAAAATTAATTTTTGCATAAAAAAGGACTGGCATATATGACAATCATCGAAGTGGAAAATATACAAAAATCATATGGCGGCATTGATGTTTTAAAAAATATCTCCTTTCAAGTCAATCAAGGCGATTGTCTAGCCATTATTGGACCCTCTGGTTCTGGAAAAAGTACGATGCTAAGAAGTCTAATCAATCTTGAAAAGACTGACAATGGCTCCATTCGTATTTTTGATCGGTTTCTCGTACAAAATGGCAACTATGTTGGCAAGCAGGAAATCAAACAAATCACCCAAAAAATGGGGATGGTCTTTCAGCATTTTAACCTCTTCCCTCACCTAACGGTAAAAGATAATCTTGAGGTTGCTCCAAAATTCGTTAAAAGTGAGGCTAAAGAAATCATCCAAAAAAAGAGGGAAGAATTACTAGAAAAGGTTGGACTTTCTAGTAAAGCTTACGAGTACCCTTCCAAACTTTCAGGTGGACAAAAACAACGGGTTGCCATTGCGAGAGCGTTAATGATGAACCCGGAGATTCTTCTATTTGATGAACCAACCTCAGCTCTTGACCCTGAATTAACTGGTGAGGTGTTAAAGGTGATGAAAATGCTTGCTAATGATCGGATGACGATGATCATTGTTACCCATGAAATTGGTTTTGCCAAAGAGGTAGCTAACAAGGTCATGTTTGTTGACCAGGGGAAAATCATTGAAATGGGGCCACCAGAACAATTATTTAATGATTCGCAAGTTGAGCGAACAAGAGCATTTTTATCAAAAGCATATCAATAAAAAATCCCCTTCAAGGGGATTTTTTATTACAGGCTCCAATAGGTTATTGTATCTAAAAATCCTAAAATTAGCATAATAGCACCCGCTATCTTTTGAACGAAAGCCCCGAGTTTTCTACCGCTTTTTTTCATTAACTTCCCGCTTAAGCCGAAATACCAAATGAGTGTAATGGCCAGGATGAGTGGTATGGATGTCCCTATAGCGAAAATAATAGGTAGAACCGCCCCGTAAGATACCGATAAAGAAATCGGCAGAAGGGTAACGAAAAATAAAATAAACATGGTTGGGCAAAAACCTAAGGTAAAACTAACTCCTAATAGAAAAGCCCCTAATTTCCCTTTCTTTAAGAACCGCTCCGGAATGCTGCCCAGAGTTAGTGTTTTTCGTATCATGATTATTCCAATCATAAACAGTCCGATAAATATTAGCAGCGGGCCAAATGCTTTGCGGACCCAAGGAAATACTAGTGTTAAACTCGTTTGCACCTCACTCCCAAGAATCCATACGATGGAACCAAGGAAGGTAAAAACGACAATTTTACCTAAAATAAAATAGAGCATTTCTAACCAGGCAATTCGCTTTTGCAGGGACTGATTTCCATATATCGTAACTGCACCTAAATTACCTGTAAATTGGCATGGTGCTAGGGCTCCAATAATACCTAGGATAAATGCTGATACGATTGGAATGCCCTCCGTTGATTGCTTTAAAGTAAGAAACGGCTGGCTTAAGAACTGACTTATTGCACTGAACCATTCATACATATTGTCTTGATCCCTCCTCAACTCTTAGCCAATCTCTATTGTAACTATATCGCTTATTTTTCAAGAAACTATCAAGATTTGTTGAAATTTTTTCGACATTTACTAAAATCGCTTTGATCCCACAAAAAAAAATGGCTACTATCACAGTAGCCACCAATTCATTATAAATACTTCCGATGGATTCCTTTACCGTCATAGGTAAATAACATGTTACGGCCCTCGATGACCGTTTCCATATGAGCTGGTCTACCCCATAGTTGATAAATGTAAGGTAGAACCTTTTCAAGGTATTTTAAATCTAGCTCAATTCCTTCGTACCAATGCTTGAGGTAAAGTTCCCCATTTTTCAAATAATCGCCGTCGATTACGGTGATATATGGAAATCCTCCATTGACACGCATGCCGACAAGTTGGTCACGGACGTGTTCCCACTCTTTATCGACCACTTTGTATTCCTTCCCTTGCTTTTGGAAAAGGTACATATCCTCGCGCATGACAAGATCCTTCGTTAAATAATTTCTTAGGAAGGAAATATCTGATTCGATTTCGCGAACCTCAAACATTTTCTCACGACCAGAGCCTGGTTTTACTCCGCGGCGAATCATTTCATCTGTTGGATGATTATATCTTTCTTCAATGTCCTCGAATATTTTTATTCCTAAATAATAAGGATTGATTCCCGTTTTTGAAGGCTGTACGACCCCGGCATTTAACTTAGCAAATTCAATCGATTCACCACTTGTTAAATCCATTTCCCTTAGTATTCGTTGGTGCCAATACGAAGCCCAACCTTCGTTCATAATTTTTGTTTCGAGCTGTGGCCAGAAATACAGCATTTCCTCACGCATCATCGTGAGAATGTCGCGTTGCCAGTCCTTTAGTTCACGGCTATACGATTCAATAAACAAGAGGATATCTTTTTCTGGCTGTGGCGGAAATTTTTTAGTCTTCTTTCGCTCCACTTTCATTTTGTTTCGATCATCTAGATTCCAAAGATCATCGTATGGAGTTGACTGTGTTTTTGTTTCCTCTGCATCTTCCTCGATATCATCCATCGACCATGCTAATTTTGGACGCATCAACGACGGATCGATATGCTCCTCGATGGCCAATACAGCATCTAAAAAGGACTCAACCTCGGGTTTACCATACAGGATTTCATATTGACGAATTCGCTCAGCTGTAGCAGCCATACTCTCGACCATATCTCTTTTTGTGTTTTGAAAGCGAACATTATTCTTGAAAAAATCACAGTGAGCTAAAACGTGAGCAACAATGAGTTTGTTTTGTATTAATGAATTCGAATCAAGCAAAAACGCATAACATGGATTGGAGTTAATCACGAGCTCGTAGATTTTGCTTAACCCTAAATCATAATGGAGCTTCATTTTATGAAATTGTTTCCCAAAACTCCAATGGGAAAATCGCGTTGGCATTCCATAGGCACCAAATGTATAAATGATGTCTGCTGGGCAAATTTCATATCGCATTGGGTAAAAGTCTAACCCAAACCCCTTAGCAATTTCGGTGATTTCCGTAATTGCATATTCGAGATCCTTATGATCCTGCTCATTCATCTGTCTATCCCCCCTTTATCTTCTTATACACAATGTATGAAAAATAAAAGGGAAAGATGAAATAAAATAACCAAGACAGGCTTTAAGCCTGACTTGGTTATTACTTCTGTTCTTCAACGGTTAAGCTTACTAGTTTGTTGTTTTGAATGCTATGCTTGACTTTTACGAGAACATTAAGGTTTTTGCCGTTTTCTTTGACAATGAATTTAAAAGAGTCTTGCACAATCGCATCCGTCAAATTTTCGCGTCCTAAAAATTGATACTCGGTGACTGGCTCTCCTGGGTAGTCCGCTTTTACAATGGAAATGGCAATGGAGCCATATTTTTCGTAATCAATTTTTTCAGCTTGAACCTGAAAATACCCGCTAATAAAAAACATAAACATTGTCATCAATGCTAAAGTATGTCTCCTCATCAACAACCCCACTTTCTTAGTTAGAATTACTGATAGTTTTAGCTTCTTTGACGAGCATCATTCCAACAAATTTATTTCGTTGCCATTCTTCCTCAAAAACACTAAGGGGCGGGCTCGTTTCACCTACTAAATAGCTAATCTCCATTGTTAAGGCAGGACGATGGAATGTGCTAATAAACCAATCGGTGTATCCTGCTCCAATCGATTCCTTAGGTGGTGTTTCCAGTTTATATCCTGTTAACAGTGCTGCCTTTTCAGCAATTTGACGGTCCCTTTGTGTATGCTTGCCATTTTTGTAATTCCAATAAATTTCTCTTCCTGCCGTGTGATAGGAAACAGCCATTTCCGGTTTGATTTTTTTAGTAAATCGGACGATGGCTTTTGTTTCATGTGCGACAACAGGTTTTTTACCTTTATAGAATTGATAAGCAGGAACATCGACGTTTTCATCATCCAGTTCTCCCCAGCCAACCGGATATTGACGATTTAAATCAATTCCTTTTCCATTTGCCTTCCATCTTGAAAAATCAGATGAATTTAAATTCATTTCAACAAGGTTATCCCGATGATATTTGGGAAATTTTTTTATTCCTCCCTGCTGGATCGTCACTCCATCAGGATTCAACATCGGTACAAACCAAATCGAAACTTCATCAAGAAGGCTGGAAGAAAATGGACCTATGTCTTCCTTTTTATGATATGCGTCAGCATATGTCTCGAGCATTTCCATTAATAAAGAACTAGTTAACCATTCGCGACCATGATGACTGCCGATCATGAGGATGTTTTTTTCTCCGTTACCTAGTTTCACTCCATAAATTTTTCGACCAAAATGGGAGTAACCCAGCGTTTTGACAGAAAGATCATCATCGTATTTTTCCTTGAGCTGCCAAATATCATCCTTCATTCTTTCATATGTATAGGTTTGCTCCGGATTGACAACGTTCGCAAAAGTTTGATTAGTGAGCATAAAATAGCCAACAATAAATAAACTGATGTATTTTTTCATATTTCCTCCTTTTGTTTAGCATGTGATTATTTGCTCAAAAATAAACAAAAATATACATGTAAATGTTGAAAACCTGATAAAATCAACATGCCCAACTTTTGTTTAGTAAGTTTTGAAGGGTAGCGTCATACAATAATCTCAACTCCTAGTAAGGAGGAGAGAAGATGAATATTGTTGATTATGACCGAGCGTTATATTATACACACCGGTCACAATGGGATAATTTATTAATCCTAATGGTGCGCACAGAAGATCAATTTTTGGCAAAAAAAATTGAGCATTTCCTCCATTCTTACCATTTTGAAAAAGATTATTCCGTCCTGGAAAAACATTTATATTCATTATTAAGATACATCGACCATGCGAACGCTAGTTTAGGGGTTACCGAAACGGACTACGATATGGCTATATTTGAATAAAAGAAGGGCTGAATCAAACAGGTTGATTCAGCCCTTCTTTTGCCAATGTAGTAGTTGAATTTTTCGTGAAAATAACCACGAAAAATGAAAGGATTAAAATAAATGCTAACAGGTAAAAGCTATAGTGAACATCAAAGCTTGAATTTATCAAGGTAAATGTACTTAATAAAACTACACGAATTGCCAAGCCGATTGTTCGAAATAGGCTATCGACCCTGCCGACAATTTGATTTGGAATATGGTCCATTAAATAGGTATTCCGGGCTACCCGTGTACCTGCATTTCCGAATGCTAAAAGAGCAATAATGACAAGGAAAACAGGAATCGCTTTTGTCATCAGGATAATGTTAATTCCGACCGTATATAGTAAGGTTGTTATGACAATCGAATTTTCATTACCAAATTTTTTTACCATATACGGAATCATTATGCCCGCCAATACGGCACCAATTCCATACACCATGCTTTGCGCACCATAAATCGAACCTTCCACTTTTAAGACATCGACTAAATAAACCGGAAATAAATAATTGGTTACCATTACACCAATAAATGGGACAAATGACGCTAGTAAGAATAAGAACAATTTCGGTCTCAGCTTCATATAGCGATAGCCTTCGGTTAGCTTCTGCCCAAAAGAATCACCCCTTGTTATAGTGAATGTTCTAGCTGTATAGGGAATTGCCCAGAAGAAGCAGAAAGCACTAATGTAAGTAAAAGCATCAAAGAGGAGAATCCATTCAAGATTGATTTTCCCAAGGAGCATTGCCGCCACAGCCCCGGCAATGACGCTTGAAAGCTGACCCTGAATTTCCATCGCCCCATTTAAAGACTTATAAGCGCTTTTTGGGAAGATTTCCTGATTAAAAGCAAACATGCCAGGATAAAACAAATTGTAATAAAAGCTGCCGGTTCCATATAAAATCATGTAATGCCAATTTGTGTATTCGACTCCAAGGATGCCTTGGATGGCGAAACCCAGAATTAGCACAAAGCCAACTGTTTCCCCGATCATTAACAGCCTTTTCCGGGAATAGCGATCAACCCACTGACCAATAAAAGGAGCCATGATAAAATTAATCAAGGTCATAACAATAGTCGCATAGCCAAAAATGACGGCTCCATCACCTTTTGAGACAAGCAACCAAGGAACGGCAATCATCGTAATCCCCGAACCAATTGAGGATAACAAGTTCGCCATCAGGATAAAATAAAAGCGTCGGTCCTTATAAAGTACGCTCACCGTATAACACCTCTTTCATTGCCTGGTAGCCATGAGCGTAGAGGTGTAATTCTTCGACTAATGCAGTGATTAAAGGAACAAAGTCTTCATGGAAATGGTCATTTTCATAATCAAACGCTTTTGGGTCTAACACTAGCTGACGAGGAATCGCGTTCGCATATAATCCGCGCATCACCGTTCTCATGTTATTTAAGGCATTAATGCCACCCTTTCCTCCACCGGCAACCGCAAGTAGTGCCACTGGTTTATGCTTTAAGTGCTCACTGCCTAAAAAGTCTAGGGCGTTTTTCAAGACACCGCTCATGCCACTGTGATATTCAGGTGAAGCAAGGATGATTCCATCAGCTTCCTTTACCTTTTGTCGGAGGTCGATTACGCTGTTTAGCTGATCTTGCTCATCCTCGCCATTGAATAATGGTACTGCGTCCTCGCTGCTTAAATCGATTTGATCGAAACCATACATTCTGACGATATTTCTCATCGCTCTGCCAGTGCGGCCATTTTTTCTTGGGCTTCCGTTGATAATGAGTAATTTCATTTAATATTCGCTCCTTTGCTTTTCGATAGTTTCATTATAGGAAAAGCAATCAAAGCTTAAATCCGTATAATGCTTGATAATCGTCTCAGTATTTTGGTAGAAAAATCTTCTTTTAGGACTCAGCCTTTAGTCGTAGATTAGTTTTCAAGTAAACCATTTTTAACGGCAAACAGTGCGGCCTGGGTCCGATCCTGCAATTCTAATTTTGCCAGCACATTCGAAACATGGGTTTTGACGGTTTTTTCGGTAATAAATAATGACGAGGCAATTTCTTTGTTACTTTTACCTTTGGCTATTTCTAATAAGACCTCAAGCTCCCGTTTCGTTAAATCATCGGTCAGTGATTTAACATCACGGTTTTTATTGGCTAAATGCGATAATAGATGGGTTGTTGCCTTCGGGTGTAGCTGGTTTTCACCGGCAAGAATCCGTTTGATGGAACGGACCAATTCATCCGGCTCAATGTCCTTCAACTGGTAGCCGGACGCTCCCGCTTCAATGGCCGGAATCACATGGTCTTGGTCGGAGAAGCTCGTTAATATCATGATCTTCATTTCCGGCTGCGCAGTTTTGATTTGTTTGGTCGCCTCAATCCCGTCCATTACCGGCATATCCAAATCCATTAGCACAATATCAGGGTTTAATGTTTTTGTCAGTTCAACTGCTTCCTGACCATTTTTCGCTTCACCGATTACCTCAAGATCTTTTTGGGTTTTTAGAAAAAAAACAAGCCCACGCCGCACCACATGATGGTCATCGGCAATTAAGATTTTTATTGTCATTTGGGTCCCCCCTTAAATTGGTATCATGACTTGAATTTTCGTCCCTTGGCCCGGTTGACTGATTAAGTTGAACATACCATTTATTGCTTCGGTACGCTCTTTCATGCTTTTTAGCCCCAAAGATGGAAGTTCATTTGCTTCATCGTATAAAAAGCCGCAGCCAGCATCTTCGATTAGCATGCGGAGCTGACTTTTTTCGACCGTGAGTACGATTTTCACTTCCGATTGGCCGGAATGTTTTTTACAATTCGCCAAAGCCTCTTGTCCAATGCGCCAGACAATTTCTTCAACTTTCCCCGGCAAAGATAGTAACCCTTTGACTTCTGTAACCAAGCTGAGCCCTAACATTTGGCCATAGCTGGTTAATGCTGAAACGACCCCATTTTCTAAGCCTTGTGGCCGCAGCTGCCAAATAAGGGCTCTCATTTCGTTAAGCGCCTCTTGAGCTAAGTCTTGAATAAATGCGAAGGTATCCTTTATTTCAGGCTGATCGATCATTTCCTGCCCGCCCCTAGCCGTTAAGCTTAGTGAAAATAGTAGCTGATTGACGGAGTCATGAAGATCTCGTGCCAAGCGGTTTCGCTCCGCCGTTAAGGCGATTTGCCGTTCTTTTTGGATGAGGTAATGCCTTTTAATGGCAGACCCGATTTGGAAGGCAATCGACTCAAGTAATGCTAATTCGTCCTGTTGGAAATAGGTTTTCTGTGGCGAACCAACATTTAGAATTCCGAATTTTTCCTCGCCTGCCCTCAAGGGGACTGAGGCATGATGGGTAAGTTCATTCGTATCTCCCCATTTGTACTCAATGGCGTCCTCAATTCGTTTGCATTCAATAATATTGGTCGCCTTCAATAATCTTCCGTCATTATAACGGTCGACGCACCAGCATTTTCCGTTACACAACGGTTTGAGGCTTTTGTAGCAAAGCGCAGGTGGCAGGTTCTCTTTAGCTGCCACCTGATGGTTTCCCTTCTCGTCGATGAGAAAAATCCAGCCCGTCTCCATCCCCGTCACTTGCAACAGTTTTTTTAAGACACCAACCAGCATTTCATCTAGGTTCGTTCCCGTGTTTAATAACTCGGCAATTTCTTTTAAAATTAACAATTCAGAATGACGATTTTCCATCCAATTCCCCCGAATTTTTAGCGTTTTTCTAATATTATAACTTTTTTTGCGGTGTGTTGCCTTAGAAAAAGGTTTGAGACTGGAGTCAGACTAAAGTTGTAGTGTTGCGTTAGAAGTTTATCAACTGTTTCCCCTATTTTATCAACCAAACACAAAAAACCGGGAGTCACAAAAAACTCCCGGGCCACGACTAGCGATGTTAAGCTATCGGATAATTCTGCACTAATGGATGGAGGATAATTTCGTCGATAAGCATATGCTTTGGAGCCGATGCCATGTAAACAACAGCGTTTGCGATGTCTTCTACCTTTAGCCATTCCTCTTTTTCTGGGAGGCCTTGGGTGGAGTTGGCGAAATAGGTATCGACCATCCCCGGATTAATCGTGCCCACGCGGATTCCAAACTCACGAACCTCTTGGGCCAATGATCCTGAAAAGCCTTGGACCGCATACTTGGTAGATGTATAGGCAGCACCATTTGGGATGGTATAACGACCAACGTCAGAGGAAATCGTGATGATAGTCCCAGAGCGACGCTCCTTCATATGAGGTAGAACAGACTTGGCCCCTAAAAACACGCCTTGCACATTTACCTCAAATACCTTTTTCCACTCTTCTAGGGTCACTTCTTCTACAATCTTAAAAAAACCGATTCCCGCATTATTTACTAAAATGTCGATTTGCCCAAACTGATCTAAAGTTGTTTGAACGACCCGCTTCATATCCGTTTCATTTGCGACATCGGCTTGCACTCCGATTACCTCTGCAAAGCCCTCCGAATTTAAAGCCTTTGCAGACTGCATCACGTCTGCTGAACTGCCTACTAAGGTTAGGCGGGCACCCTCACCAGCCAACTTCCTAGCAATTTCCTTGCCAATGCCACGCGACGCACCTGTCACGATGGCAACTTGATTTTTTAACATATAAAATCTTCCTTTCATGCTGCTATTCCTTGCTTGAAACAAGCTTTAGCTTTTCATCCACTAAATTCATAAAGGCCTTTTCTAATTCGGAAAGCTTGCCTTTGGTTTCATCCATATTTTGACCATTTACGCCAAAATAAAACTTCACTTTCGGTTCCGTACCTGAGGGACGTAAACAAACCCATGAGCCATCAGCTAAGATATATTTTAGAACATTTGATTTCGGCAGTAAAATGGCTTCCTCGCCTGCTTCACTAGTCCGTACACTGTTTAAATAGTCCTCAGCGGCAACAATTTTCCATGAACCGATTTGCTGTAAATGATCTGCACGGAACGTTGACAGGAGCGCCCCAATCGTTTCAGCGCCTTCCTTCCCCTTTAGGGTAAGTGACTTAAGTCCTTCTAAGTAGAAGCCATAGCGATTATAGACATCTAGCATCGCCTCATACAGGGTCATGCCTTTTTTCTTATAAAATGCACAAGCCTCCGTTGCTAGGATTGTTGCCTGGATGGCATCTTTATCTCGGGCAAAATCGCCAATTAAATATCCGTAGCTTTCCTCATAGCCAAACAAGAAGGTATGTTTACCAGAGCGTTGATATTCTTCAATCTTTTCAGCGATAAATTTAAAGCCGGTTAAGACATCTTCGGTTGGGATTCCAAACGCAGCAGCAACCTTTCGACCTAATTCAGAAGTGACAATCGTTTTAAACACGATTCCGTTATTAGAGAGCGCTCCTTTTTCACTCTTTTGTGAAAGGATGTAATCGAGCAGCAGCGCCCCTGTTTGATTTCCGGTTAATACGACATATTCGCCAGCTTCATTTTTAACAGCAATCCCTAACCGGTCGGCATCAGGGTCTGTTGCGATGAGTAGATCGGCACCTAAGCGATTTCCATCGCGAATCGCCAGTTCAAAGGCGGCATGTTCTTCTGGATTTGGACTTTTGACCGTTGAAAATTGCGGGTCCGGCAATTCCTGCTCTGCGACTACATGGATATTTTGGTAGCCCAAGGCCCGTAAACCTTCACGCGCAGGTAGGTTGGCGGTACCGTGTAATGGTGTGAACACCACGGTGATATCCGATTCACCAGCTAGCATCGGATTTTCCGAAATCGTTAATAGGTTTTGAATATAGGCTTTGTCGACTTCTTCACCAATTATTTCAATTAATCCCTTTTCGAATAGGCTCTTTTCATCCTCAACCGCAATAACCAGTTCATCTTCTATCTGATCAACATAATCAATCACAATATCAGCAACGGCAGGTGGCAGCTGTGCCCCATCCTGTCCGTAGGCCTTATAGCCATTGTATTCAGGAGGGTTATGACTTGCGGTAATCACCACTCCGGCATAAGCGTTTAGATGGCGAATCGCAAAGGAAAGTTCCGGTGTCGGCCGCAAGTTTTCAAATAAATAAGCTTTAATTCCGCTTGAAGCAAACGTTTTGGCAGTCTCTAACGCAAATTCCTTTGATTTATGACGTGAATCGTATGCGATGGCGACTCCGCGGGTTTTCGCCTCTTCTCCTGCGGCTTCTATGTAAGCAGCCATCCCTGCGGATGCTTTTCTAACTGTATAAGTATTCATCCGATTCGTGCCGACACCAATCTCGCCGCGCATTCCACCTGTTCCAAATTCAAGATTTTTATAAAAAGCTTCTTCTAACCCTTTTTCATCGGCTTGTAGTTTTTGAAGCTGTTCCTTTAGTTCCGGTTCTAGACCGGCAAATTGTTGCCACTTTTCAGCTTTTTGTTTCCAAACCATTTCAGCATTCCCTCCAAACGATTTCCTTACCAATAATTTCGATTCACACGGTAACGAATCCTTCATACAATATCCGACAATTTTCGTAGGATTTAATCAAATGATACCTCTACATAATACCGCTAATTTCCATTTTAATAAATATGTATTTTGACTAAATCTCGTATTTGAGATATTTCCACTTTTCCCTTAAAATTAACTATAAAAATGCTTCAATATAAAGGAGTTAACAATGAGCGAAAAAAACAAAGAATCATTATTGTTTACCGCATGGGCAGCATCCGTTATCGCCATGTTTGGGAGCCTTTACTTTTCCGAAGTTCGTGGATATGAGCCCTGTGAGCTTTGCTGGTATCAACGAATCCTGATGTATCCAATTGTGGTGGTACTGGGAATTGCCTACATGAAGAAGGATTATAAGATCTCCCTCTACACGATGATTCTATCGGCAATTGGTGGAGGGATATCTTTTTATCATTATTTACTACAAAAGGTAGACTTCTTTGCCGATATGGCCCCTTCCTGTGGGAGAGTACCGTGCACAGGTCAATACATCAATTGGCTAGGATTTATTACGATTCCGTTTTTAGCCTTAACTGCCTTTATGATTATTTTTATTTGCAGTTTTATTATTTGGAAAAAGAGAGGTTAACTTATATGAAAAAAATGTTGGTTTTTATTGGGGTTATCGTGGCTTTGTTTGTTGCCTTGGCCGTTGTCAATAATCTGCAAAACAATCAAAAAGTGGAAGGAAATAATCCTTATAAAACAAAAAAGCTGAAGCAATCTACCATTGACCAACTGAATGATCCGAATTACCAAAATATCATTCTTCCCGAAGATTTGGAGAAAAAGCTAGCCAATAAGGAGGACCTTACAGTTTACTTTTTCTCACCTGAATGTTCTCATTGTAAGGTAGCAACGCCAATTCTAATGCCGCTTGCTGATGAAATGAGTATTCATATTGATCAGTACAATATTTTAGAATTTGAACAAGGCTGGGATCAATATCGAATTGACGGGACACCAACCCTTGTCCGTTATAAAGACGGAAAAGAAGTAGCACGAATCGATGGTGCGCGTGATGCAGCACAATACCGCCAATGGCTCGAACAATATGTAAAAAAATGATTAAAGAATACGCCTGCTGTTAACGAATAACAGTAGGCGTTTTCTTTAAATAAGCATTTGGTTGTCTGCTCTTGTGTAGATACTTAAGTTTTCTGCTTTAATATGCCTGGAAAAGGAAAAGTTTTCATATGAAAATGGGAAAGATAAACCAAATTCATTTAATGTTTGTACATTGCGATTAAATACCGATTCATATTGATGGGTAAAATGGCTTCCCTCTAAAATAGACAAGAGAGTGTGTAGACTAGTAATGACTTGATAAGCATCCTTCAGTGTTCCAAAATACTCAAAACTCAAGTCTAAAGTATTGAGAATGTTTAGTCGCTCAAATTCTCTAATTTCCTCATCTGTAAAATACAAAGGAAATACATCGGTATAAAACTTTTGGATCAATTCTTTAATTTTTTCCTCCTGTTCTGGAGTAGATGCATATACAACTCTCACAGTATAACCACCTTTTATTGCTCTTCTCTGCGAATAATATACAATTAGAATATCATAAAACACGGAATAAAGACCGTGGTAATTTAAGGAGATTTATCGATGATTAAAACACAAAGAAAAGGCAATTGGATTGAATTCTCTCTACCTAAAGGATGGCTAGGTAAAACGGTGGAGGACATTTTCAAGCAGGATTGGCAAGCACCGAAGAAGCTGACTCATCAGTATCGCATGGAAAAAAGGGTGTTAGTCAACCATTCAGCGGCTAACTGGCTGACCCCACTTAAACCTGAAGACACTCTTTCCATCAATTTTTTTGAAGGCTATGAGGCAGAAATCACTCCGACCTATATGGATATCGCTATCCTATATGAAGATGACCATGTGTTAATTGTCAATAAACCTGCGGGAATCGACACTCACCCTAACGAACCAAATCAAGATGGTACACTATTAAATGGGGTAAGCTCATATTTACAAATGAATGGAGAGTCCAACTGGGCGAGGCATATTCACCGGCTTGACCGCGATACGTCCGGGGCGATTCTTTTCGCAAAGCATCCGTTAGCAGCAGCGATTTTAGACGGAATGTTGGAGCAAAGAAAAATTACAAGAACCTATCTGGCCTTAGTGGAAGGCCGTTTAAAAACAAAAAAGGGGACCATTCGTGAACCGATTGGCCGCGACCGCCATCATCCAACGAGAAGGAGGGTTTCTCCAACCGGTCAATTGGCCGTTACCCACTATCAGTTGATTGAACATTTACCAAAGGAAAACCTATCATTGATAAAGTGTTGGTTAGAAACAGGGAGAACCCATCAGATTCGTGTTCATTTCAATCATCTCGGTCACCCACTAATTGGAGACAAACTCTATGGAGGGAAACTTATTTACGATAGGCAAGCGCTTCATGCGGTAAAACTCGAACTTTGCCACCCCTTTACAAAGGATAATATTCGGGTTTTAGAACCTCCTAACGATATTCCTGCTATTTTTCCGATGATAACATTGGATAAAATATAAAAATAGTCACCATTTTTATAAATAACTATTGAACATCCGAATAAAAACGAATAATATTAAGAACGTGATAAAAATTGTTCGTGTTTAACGGAGGGGTATTAGTGTTTAAACTGCAAGAAAATCAGACAAATACGAAAACAGAAGTACTAGCAGGGATTACAACATTCTTAACAATGGTCTATATCGTCATCGTTAACCCAATTATTTTAGCTGATGCAGGCGTGCCTTTTGATCAAGTCTTTACGGCGACAATCATCGCCACTGTCATCGGAACATTGTGGATGGGATTGTTCGCCAATTATCCAATCGCAATTGCTCCTGGAATGGGCTTAAATGCCTATTTCGCCTATTCAGTTGTTGGTACACATGGAAATATTTCTTATACAACTGCTTTTGCCGCAGTGTTTATTGCTGGTTTAATATTTATTGCTTTATCGTTAACGCCTTTCAGAAGTAAATTAATTGAAGCGATTCCCGACAATCTCAAGCACGGAATAACTGCCGGAATCGGGCTTTTTATCGCCTTTATCGGCCTGCGCTTAACAGGAATCATTCAAGCACATCCAACTAATTTAGTTGCACTTGGGGATTTGCATAGGCCGGGAGCGATCTTGGCATTAGTCGGTCTTGCAGTAACACTTATATTAATGGTATTACGCGTCAATGGAGCGTTATTCTTTGGAATGATTATTACAGGTGTGATTGCCTTTTTTACTGGTCAGCTTCAATTTGAACAAGGTTTTGTTTCGCTGCCAAAATTGCCTGAAGGTCTAATCGTATTAAATCCGATTACCGCTTTTGCTGAAGTGTTTCAACATAGCCTTTATGCAGTAGTGTTCTCTTTTTTATTGGTAACGATTTTTGATACAACCGGGACAATGATTGGTGTTGCTCAGCAAGCAGGATTAATGAAGGGTAAAACAATGCCACGAGCTCGGGAAGCTTTACTATCGGATTCGATTGCGACAACGATTGGCGCGATGTTTGGGACGAGCCCAACTTCTGCTTATATCGAATCTTCAAGCGGAGTTGCAGCAGGTGGGAGAACTGGTTTAACTTCAGTTACTGTAGCCATTCTCTTTATCATTGCAGCCTTCTTCGGACCACTTGTCAGTGCGGTTTCTGGAATTTCAGCTATTACCGCACCAGCCCTTATTATTGTTGGTAGTTTAATGATGGGAAGCATCTCTCATATTAATTGGGATCAACTAGATGAAGCCTTTCCGGCATTCCTTATCATTTTAAGCATGCCACTAACATCAAGCATTGCGACAGGCATTGCCTTAGGATTTATCTCCTATCCACTATTAAAAATAGTGAAAGGCCAGTGGCGCCAGGTTCATCCGTTACTTTATCTTTTTGCAGTACTATTCTTTTATCAATTGGCGTTTTTACCACATTAAAATATTATTTTGCAAAAGAGAGATATCGTCAGAATATCTCTCTTTTTGTCGAAATGTAAATTTTTTCTAAAGTTTTAACAGCCCTCCTTGTTATTTTTTCCACTAGTGGTAATATTTACTGTTGTAATTATAGTAAATTTTTACTACGAATGGAGTGTTAATTAAATGTCATGGTTTACCAAATGGGCCTTTCGTAACAAAGCTGCTGTAACCATCATGTCGCTTCTCATCCTCGTCATGGGTGTCATCAGTTATTTCACTTTGCCAATGGAGTTCCTCCCGGCAGCGGATAATCCACAGATTACTGTGGTTGTCATGGGGCAAGGGACAGATTCGAAAACAATGGAGGAACAAGTAACTCTTCCACTAGAGAACGCCCTTAGTGGAGTAAAGGGTAAGAAAAACATTTTTTCTACAACAGGTGACGGGTTCACGAAGATCGATATCTTCTACGAATCTGGAATCATTATGAAAGAAGCTAAACAAGAAGCTCAAGAATTCATTAATGGAATTCAGCTACCGCAAAACGTTTCCAAACCGATTGTCGTATTGCTTAACACATCCATGATCCCGATCTCACAAATTGCCGTTACCTTTGATGAAGGATTAACAGCTGAGAACTTGGCTTTTGCTAAACAGAAAATCCTTCCGTACTTTAAAGATGTCGACGGTGTCGCCAATGTTCAAGCATATGGGACAGCGAATTCCTATTTATCCGTGAAACTCGATAATGCGAAGATGGCGGAAAAACAGGTATCGCTACAAGCGATTACGACGCTTTTACAAGGTAGAAATCTGGCCATGGCTGTAGGCGAAAAAACGATTGACGGCAAAGCAAGTAATATTCAAGTGGCTGGTACAATTGATTCAATCGAAACAGTGAAAAATTTGCCGGTGGCACCAGGTGTTCTTTTAAAAGACATTGCCACCATTGAAGAAAAGAAGCCTGAAAACTCGATTAATCGCGTCAATGGCGCAGAAGGACTTTATTTAATCGTTCAAAAGGAAAGCGCAGCAAATGCAGTTGCCATTAGTAAAAATATCGTGGCGGCTGCTAAGGAAGTTAATAAAAAATATGACAATGTGAATGCAAATGTCGTTATTTCGACTGCCGATATGGTTGAAACATCTGTTAAAACAATGATGAAGGAAGTTTTACTTGGAGCATTTTTCGCGACAATTGTCATTATGTTATTCTTAAGAAATATTAAATCAACGTTCATCACAATTGTTTCGATCCCATTATCGTTAGCATTTACGTTATTCCTATTATCACGCTCCGGCATCACTTTAAATATTTTAACACTTGGTGGGGTTGCCGTTGCGGTTGGTCGTTTAGTAGATGATAGTATCGTAGTTATCGAGAATATTTTCCGAAAAATGCAAAAGGAATCGTTCTCGATTGGCATGATTGTTGAGGCCGTAAAAGAAGTTGGTGCAGCGATTACTGCATCAACGTTGACTACTGTGGCTGTATTTCTACCAATTGGCTTAGTCAGCGGAGCATTGCAAGACTTCTTATTACCGTTTGCCTTAACGGTAACTTATTCTCTACTAAGCTCATTAATTGTAGCTTTAACAGTAGTGCCATTAATGAGTGCGGGATTATTAAAAAATACAAAACTACCAACTCATCAGCCATCTAAGAAATTCACGAAGCTGCTTTCCTGGTCACTTGACCATAAATGGATCGTTTTACTAACATCGTTCGTTTTATTTGTCGGTTCCATTGCAACATATTTCATGATGCCAAAGGGTGCGGCTGATAGTGCTTCGGCCGATTTTATCCAAATAACGCTAGACTATCCGAATAATACACCAATCGACAAAGTAAAAGAAGAAACGTTGGAACTAGAAAAATATGTACTAAACCAGTCTGAAATTAAGGAAGTTGTTACCCAGCTTGGAAACAATGCTGACCAAGCTCAATTTGGAGAAGTTGGTTCACCTACAACTGCCGCTGTCCTAGTCATTTTGAAAGATAAAAAAGATTCAAAACAGTTTATCGATAAAATGGAGCAGAAGAAATCCGAATACAAAGATGCGAAATATAGTGTTGCCGCTGCATCACTTATGGGAGCAGTAGGTATTTCTCAAATTACCATTGATGTATTAGGCTCTGAATTAAAGGTATTGGAAGAAACGGCAAACAAAATCAAAGCTGAAATCAAAGGAATTGACGGTGTCGAGACGGTTGAAACGAACCAAGAAGAGAAAAAGACCGTTTACTCGTTAAACGTTGATCCAAAGAAAGCTGAAACGGCTCAGATTGCCGGGCAAGTTTCTGCAATGATCAATCGAATTCCGATTGGCAAAGTTCAATTGAACGAGCAAGATATTAATGTGTTTGTCGAACCAATGTTTGATCCTAGCACGCCAAAAGATTTAGAAAATATTTTGGTGATGACAGCTGGTGGAATGGTTCCAGTTTCTCAAGTTGCAACATTAAAATCGGAAGAAAAACCGACAAGCCAGTTCCACAAGGATGGCGACCCTTATGTTCGGGTAACAGCTAATGTGGATTCGAAAAAGCTTTCTGAAGTCTCCAAAGAGATTAACCTAGCGATTTTTGGAAACAAGCCAGCTAAAGTGGAAGGAATGGATCTTCCGGAAGATATTGATGTGGTAATGGGCGGTGCAAGTGCTCAGCAGGCAAGCGACTTTACTGACTTGTTTATGACGATGCTCTTATCAGTTGGAATTGTATTCCTCATCATGGTGATTACATTTAAAACAATCCGGGCACCAATTGCGATTCTTTTCTCGTTGCCATTGGCAGCCATCGGAGCAATCTTAGCTTTACTTATCAGTGGAATTCCAGTCAATATTACCTCTTTATTAGGAGCGTTAATGTTAATCGGGGTCGTTGTTACGAACGCGATTGTATTACTTGACCGTGTGAAACAAAATGAAGAAAAGATGATTATTCGCGATGCTCTGATCGAAGCAGCAGCGGTCCGGATGCGTCCGATTTTAATGACAGCCGTCGCCACCATCTGTGCGATGATTCCGCTTTTATTTAAAAAAGCGGAAACAGGAAGCTTAGTTTCGCAAAACCTCGCTGTTGTCGTCATCGGTGGACTGAGTGTAGCGACGTTGTTAACACTTGTGGTCATTCCAGTTGTGTATGAAATGTTCCATTTTAAAAAATCTAAGAAACAGCGTTTGAAGCAATCACAATCTACTGAATTAAATATGTAATAGGAAAAAGCCAGCCCGACTTGCGAAAGGGCTGGCTTCTTTGTTAGACTTCTGCTTCTATGCGATTATCCAAGCTCTGATAAGATTCTGGGTTCAGTTCTCCGGTTACTTTACTTGTTAATATACCTGATGTCATGGCCCCGCTCACATTTAGCGCAGTCCGACCCATATCAATTAGCGGTTCGATGGAAATTAATAGACCAGCTAATGCAACTGGAAGGTTAAGGGCTGATAGAACAAGAATGGCAGCAAAAGTGGCGTTCCCCCCTACCCCGGCAACTCCGAAACTGCTAATGGCAACAACAGCGATTACAGTCGCAATGAAGGTCGCATTAATTTCTACTCCTACTGTAGGTGCAATCATTATTGCGAGCATCGCCGGATAGACCCCAGCACATCCATTTTGACCAATCGTTAATCCAAACGAACCTGCAAAGTTAGCAATGCCTTCTGGCACCCCTAATGATTGCTGTGTTTTTATCGTAATAGGTAGTGAACCCGCACTAGTCCTCGATGTAAAGGCAAAAGTCAACACAGGGAATGCCTTTTTCAAATAGGTAAGTGGATTTAAACCGACTACTGATAACAAAATTAAATGAAAGATAAACATCACAATTAACGCGACATAGGAGGCGACAACAAATTTTCCTAGTTTTAGGATGCCATCAATATCACTTAAAGCAACCGCTTTTGTCATAATCACTAACACACCATATGGAGTTAGTCTTAAAATAATTGTAACAATCCGCATTATGACGGCATGCAACGAATCTATCAATTTTTCAAACAGTTCGGCATGTTCCGGTGTTTTCCTTCTGACTCCCAAATAGGCAATGCCAATAAATGCGGAAAATATAACCACTGAAATAGTCGAAGTTGGCCGTGCCCCCGTTAAATCAAGGAACGGATTAGCCGGCAATAAATCCAACATTTGCTGTGGAAACGTTTTATCTGCAACCTCAGCCGAGCGTTGTACCAGTTGCTCACCACGAACTTGTTCCGCCTGACCTTCGTGAATTTGAACAGATTCTAAATCGAATCCTAAGGTTGTTACAATCCCCACCGTAGCGGCAATGGCCGTTGTCCCTACCAATAATCCAATGATAAGCGCGCTGATTTTTCCAACATTCTTGCTCAGTTTCACCTTTGTAAACGCTGCTAAGATTGAAATGAAGACAAGTGGCATGACAATCATTTGTAGCAGTTTGATATAACCCGTACCGACTAGATTAAACCATTGAATACAATCCACCACTGTCTGATGGATCGGTCCGTAAAGCCACTGAAGAATAAATCCATAAATAATACCTACTGCTAAGGCTAGGAAGACCCTTTTGGAGAAAGAAACGTGTTTTTTCTGGAGAAAAAATAGGCCATAAATGAGCAATCCCATCACGATAATGTTAAGCCAAAACCCAACGTTCATCTGATTTCCCCCCTAAGAATATTATTCAAGGCACGTTCTCCAATGCGGCAAGTCGGAATTAAGATTAGATAATAGCATATGCCTTATTCCAATTTATGAGCTAAACAACGTAAATATGTAAAAAAAGAAAACTGTCTCAATATTTATGAGACAGCTTTCGATTATATAGATTATTTTCCATCCTCAGGTATATACACTTGACCAAGTTTGCCGTTTTTTAATAGGGTTTGCATAATCGTTTTAGAGAGTTGGCTTGGTTTATAAGGTTTGATTAAGTACTCTATTGCTCCTAGAGCAAATCCCTTTTCCTTTTCATCTAAGGCACTTGACACAAAAATGGGAATATCCTTAAGGGTATCGTCTTTCTTGATAATTTCCATTATTCCCCAACCATCAATTTCATCCTCTTCTAAAAGAATATCAAGAACAATTGCATCAGGAATCTCATGACGTAACGAATCTAAGGCATCTTGACCACGTTTGAAGTACGAAACCTGAAAATGGTTTTCTCTAAGCTCTTGGCTAATCAATTGGCCTAAGCTTAGGTCATCCTCAACAACTAAAACTTGATAACCATTTTCTTTCATCACTACTGATGGATTTGATTCTTTTTGAGCAGGTACCAGTGGGAAAGAACAGGTAAAAGTACTTCCTTTTTCATATGTTGATTGAACGGTTATTTCCCCATTATGAGCTTTTATGATTTCTTGAACAATCGCAAGACCTAATCCAGTACCTCCTATGCGACGGCGGTCTGTATTATCAATTCTAAAAAACTTGGTAAATAGCAATTTCATAGACTCTTCGGGTATCCCGAGCCCTTGATCTTCAATGGAAACACAAATTTTCTCCTCATTGGTAAACAGGCGAATATTGATTTCTCCACCAGATGGAGAGTATTTGACTGCATTACTGATGAGATTCATAAAAACTTGCTCCATCTTGTCGCGATCACCTAAAATTAATTCACCATTCGTTTCATCGATTATTTGAAAAACATGCTGGTTTGTATTAATTTTTTGGTTGTCTATGACTTTTTCAATAATTGGCTGTAGCTGGATAAATTTCTTTTCATATGTTTGCTTACCACTTTCCATTCTTTGTACATCCAGGAAGTCATTAATTAAGGCGGTAAGACGTTTCGCTTCATTATAGATAGTTGATAAATATTTCTGTTGTTTATCCTGTTGTAATTTTCGATTCAAAATTAGCTCGGTAAAGCCAAGTATGCTTGCCAAAGGTGTCCTTAATTCATGGCTTACGGTGCTAACAAATTCAGATTTCATCTGATCTACTTCGTATTCTTTCGTAATATCACGATGAACAATAACGGTACCTAATTGTTCATCCCCATAGGATAATCGTTCACAATACACCTTAATGACCTGATAGGGTTTTACTTTTTTATAAATATAGGTGTTTTGACTTATGTTAAAGTCCACTGATTGAATGGAATGTTGAAGAAAATCAATTAATCCTTCTGATTCTTGGACTTGTTTCGCTAAGACCATCGACCAATCATGGAAATGACAACCAACTAGCTCTCTTCCATTCCAATGGAACATATCGGATAGTTGTGTATTAACCTTAACAATTTTGCCACTGCTATCTACTAATTGAATACCTTCTTGAATGGTATTTAAGATGTCTTGGTTTAGGCGCCTTGCTTCCTCTGATTGCTCATAGATGCGTATTTTTTCAAGTGAGAGGGCGATATTCTTTGTCAAGGCCATGTAATCATCGATTTGCTCACTAGTATAATTTCCGGCAAATCTACTTAATAACAAAATAACCATTAAATCATTATCAGAGGCTAACACCGGCAAATATAAATCATAACTATAACCGATATGTTGATGATATCCTTTTTCATTATTGGCAAGTTCTCTTTTTACTACAAATGGCTGTTTATTAACCTTTAACCGGCTGCCTAGCCCTTGATGCAGATGATTCTTAAATTGATGAGCAGCTTCATTTGTAATCCCATAAGATGAAAAGTTGTCTTCATTTAGCAATACCAGCATCCCACAATCTGCCTCGATAATGGAACACATATTGACGACAATACTGTCCATCACTTCCTTTTTATCAAGTGAATTGGAAATTTTATTAATCAAATCGTTCCTTTTCTGCAGATTTAGCTGACTATTTTTTAAATCACTCAAGATGGCTTCCAATTCAGTTTGTTTGAAGCGTAGCTCTTCCTTTTGATGAAATAGTTCTTCATTACGTGAAATCAGATTTTCTTCCTTTTCATGAACCTTCTCTAGCATTTTACGGAACGCGATTGAAAGTGCTCCAATTTCATCTTCCCGGCCCGAAATCAATTGTTCCATCGGAACTTCCTTTCCATTTGCCAAATCATTTGCTGCCATCGCTAATTGACTTAATGGTTGTCCCACATTACGAAACATGATTCTTGTAATTCGTAGGATCGTTACTAAAATCAACAAAATGAATACAGTAAAAGCGATTTGAACATAGCTTTGTAGCTGAATTAACCGGTTAAAACTATCTTCCAAATCTTTATTTAACCTTGTAATATATTCTTTAGAATCTTTTTGAAAGTTTTTTATTTTTGCTGTAATTTCTCGATTAGCTTGCTGTGCTACATTATCTAAATGACCATTCTCAAAGTCGGCTATCGCAACCGGTAATGTTTCCCCAAAATAGAAACTTGTAAATTGTTGAGCGCTTTTTAGAAATTGTTGATCCTCAGCTGTGGTAGCTTTATGGGCAAAACGGTCCTCCAATTGAATGATGACTTTCGCTTGCTGCAAGGCATTTTCTTTTAATGCTGGATTACCGTATGCATAGTACCCTCGCGCATCAGAAATGGCACTATTGAAACTATCGTTGATTTCTTGGGCCAGGTTCTGCTTTTCCTCTAAAAGCTCTATTTGTGTAGAGTATGTGACCTTAAAGGAATGGAGGAACAGCCATAAAACCGCTGTTCCAATGAGAAAGAAGACAATCGATATCCCGACTAGAGTAGCATACTTAGTTGATAGACTTTTTTTCACATAGCCTTTAATATTCATTGAAAATATCCTTTATTTTCTCAATTAGCTGCAAGGGACTAAATGGTTTTGCCATAAATTCATCTGCACCAACTGAAAGAATTTTATCCTGTTCATACTGTTGACTTTTAGCAGATAGCATTAGAATCTTTACCGTCTGATTGTGATGGCCCTCACGGACTTTTTCAATCACTTCAATCCCGGTGAGCCCCGGCATCATATAATCAAGAATGAGCAAATCATATTTGTCTTCCGCAAAAAGTTTCATTGCTTCTTCTCCATCTGCCGCTTCATCCACTTGATATTCTTCATCCTCAAGCGTATCCATGATGAGCATTCGGATAATCTCTTCGTCTTCCGCTAATAAAATTCGTTTCACTTTTTTCCCTCCCAAGCATCTACAGATTCAAAAGTTTTTTTCATAATATAATAAGATTTCTTTAGTCGTTCCGCAAAAATTGGCTGCTCCCATTCATTCCAATTATAATGGATCGATTGGTTAACCCAATCAGTGTTTAAGATTTTTCCATTATTCAAAAGAAGGGCATTCATTTGAATTGTATCTATTTTTTGCGAACCTTCTAATCCCATTGACCAAAGATCTCCCAAGGCTTCCTTCATACTAGGGTCTTTTACATTGAGAAGCTGCCAAGCAATCCGCAACTCCAGCAACTTACCATCCTTACTCAAGCTTATATCCGTTAAACTGTTATATTCGTTATGATTCGGATTACCGTCACCGAACATTAGCTGTCCTGTTTCATATGCAGTAAACGGATACTTCTTTTTAGTTGATGGAATTACCATTTCCTTATTTAAGGCTAATCGAATTGGATGGAATATCCCATTTGCTTTTTTGTTAGCATATGGAGCTACCCTTATCATCTTTAAAAGCTCGCCATACTGGAAATAAAACGGGTCATAATAACTATCCACCATTATATTAGCGGAATGTTCATCCTTTATTTGAACCATAAAATCGACGCCTTTTGTTTCGACGGTCTCCCCATTCGATAATGTCACCTTGTTCTGTCCTTGATCGGAAATGGTATTTAAAAGTAAGTAGATATCATCCTTCTGCCAATCAATCGGTTGATTAAAGCGGAGTTTTGTATAAAGATAACCCGAATCAGAAAATAGATCGATTCCATTGATGGCTGAGTTTTTAGTTGATGATTGATAAATCGGAACAGCTTTAACCTTTTTCCAGTCACCTTCTTTTCCATCTACATAAATCTGTTTCTCAATTGCACTCGGTTCAAAGCTAAGTAGACCGAAGTGTTGCTCATTTGTCTGGACATTATTCCAATACGGCCTGCGCTCTGGATTATCCAGGTCCATCGTGTTCCAGGTCCTTTTAAACCACTCGTCCTGCCAAGTAAATACCAATCCACCGGCATAGCCTTCGTGTAAGATTGATTTGTATAAACGTGTGTTAATCTCACCTTGTTCCTGCTCTGAATGGTGACCTTGGTCCATTCCGTAAGCATTTAGATGAGTTAAACCGCGCGAGCTTGGTACACCAAATTCAGCAACAAGAACCGGCATATCATGTTCCGAAATGAGCTCGTGCAAATAACCTGCATAATTATTTGGTTTTCCATCTTGATCCTTATAATTCAAATAGTTTGGTTCATAATTTAAAAAATCAGGGTAATAAGGGTAAATATGATAGGAAGCAAATAGTCCTGCCTTAAAGGCTTCCGTACTATGGATATGGTTCGGGTTGACCGAAACTAAATCTTCATCCACTGAAGGTTCAGCAGGGTGTTTCAATAAATCGGTTGTGACCCAATTGGTAAAACTCATTGTGTGTTGCCATCCATAATGTTCGGCTTCGTAGCTGGCTGTATAATCCATCATTTGCGCTAGCCATATCTCAAATGGACTCGCACTTTCAGTTACAAAATACCTTCCATTCCATTGGCCGACCTTTTTATTTTTATTATTCGTTTCCAATACTACATTCGGGTCCCACTCGGTACCAATGATAAAACCGAGAACATAGCGCGATACATCGGTTTTATACTCCCCCCAAGAGTGACCTGGTCGTTCTGGTATGGTAATGTTTCCATGAATAATATCGATCATCTGTCTTAGTTCCAGTTGAAAATCATCAATCACTTCCTTAGCGAAAGCATTTTGATGATGGATTAATTTCTCTTCCGTCACCCAAGCACCATGGAATAAATATAATGGTTTTTTGGCGGTTTGATTATATTCATACAATGCCTCATAGAATGCGGGAGGGTGTAATGTATATACACGGAATGTATTTGCATTCATGTCTCCAATTGCACGAAACCAACGAAGGTACTCATCTTTTGTAATCGCTGCTTCCCCTGGAAAATATCCCGGCTTCGCAATACCCATATTAACACCTTTAATAATGATGTTCTCCCATTTACCATCCTTTAGAATTTGAATAAATTGGTCTCCCGTTTGACTGTTATAAGTAATACCATTTTGTTGAAAGAGTTCAACATTTTCCCGCTCAACTTCTTTATGCAGACCATATTTAAGTATATATCTCATCATTGGAACGTACGTTTTCCAATAGAAAGAATCTCTCCCGCTAACATATTGCTTCCATAGTGATAAACCCCTAGTTTGGTAAATACCAGGAACCTCCTCTTCATCTGCAAAATCGCCCGAAAAGTAATAGGAAGTATATTGGGCATTTTGATGAAGATTTATAGCTGGAAAGGTCAAAGGAATCCCAATCTCCGCAAGCTGTTCACCTATATTTTTTTTAACCGGGAGATGAAAAGTGGCTAAAACCTCATCGTCGTTGCGCGGTTCAAGAATATCAAACCAATATTGATAGTTTGAATCTAATTCTTGCCTAAAGTAATCATTTCCTCGTTCTGTAAACTTGATGGGAATTCCTTTTTGAGTAAGGTCTTTTTCTTGGATGACATAAACATAATCATTCTCATTGACAAAAATGATGCCTCCACCATGAAAATCCCATTTTCCCTCATAACTTTCTTTTACCCAAACGGGGACTTCATTGGTAGCAAGATTAGGGAAATAACGACCGATCCACCCTGTCCAATTCACATTTAGGAGATTTGAAATCTTTGTTCTAGCCTCAATGGTCGTGGGACTTCCAAACGTGTTAAATTCAGCAATCAACGTTTTACCTGGGCTTTTGAAAAGAGTATCCTCTAGTTGCTCTACCTCGGACTGCTGGAGACCTCCATAGATGCTTTCCGAACGTTTACCCAACGGGTTCTTCCCATAAAACTCTTCTTGATAAACCCCATATTGATCAGCTAGATAGATAACCTGATAATCCTCTAAATTTTCCGGAAAACTTTTGATTTCAAATTTTTCATTTTTCTTCGGAAAAAATCCAATATAATCTTTATTTAAGGAGTATGACTCTTTATTTGACTTGACAACTTTCTCATTATTTAGCAGCCAAACTAACCCCTTATGCTCACGATAAGTTTCATCAGGTACTGTTTTATCAACGATTAAAACATCTAATGGCCTGCTCTCTTTTAACGTCCATAACCAAAAAGGACTGAGAATGACGATAAGCAAACCAAGGATATAGACAAATAATAAGTATCCACTCTTACCTATTAACCATTTGATCATTGTGATACACCTTTTCTTTTCATTTCTCCCCAACTTTTCTCCCCTTTTATGGTTTGCCATATTCCTTCACATCTCCAAAACACAGTTAGCGGGCGATACCATAAAGTTTCCGTTAATGAGTATAGAAACAGCTTAATGATTTGTCCAATTCGAGGATAACGTCGTAAGCTCCATTCCTCCAATAGGACAGCTGCCATAGAGAAGAAAGAACCATATAAGCAAGATAAGAAAAAAAACAATATCGCAAATTCAATATAGATTCCGCCTAGGAATATAGATAGAATTGAATATAAATATCCTGATAATTCAACTACTGGACCGAAAAATTCGACCACCCAAAAATAAGGAAACGAAATAAAACCAATCGAACCATATTTTGGATTAAAGGTGAGCTTACGGTGTGTCCAAAGACTCTCAAATAATCCGCGATGCCAGCGACTTCTTTGCCTCCTTAAGTACTTCATTTGTTCCGGGACCTCAGTCCAGCAAACAGGGTCAGGGACATAGACAATCTTTTTGTTAGCTTTTCTTTCCTTAAGAATTCGGTGAATTCGAACAACTAATTCCATATCCTCACCAACGGTATCAGTCTTATATCCACCTGCTTCCAAAATCCAATGTTTTGAAAATACTCCAAAGGCTCCTGAAATAATTAATAATAGATTGTGGCGACTTAAGCCAACTCTTCCCATGAGAAAAGCGCGTAAATACTCAATTATTTGCATAATGACGAGAGGATTTTGCGCCAGGCCAACCTTCATAAGGGTACCATTTTCAATATGGCAACCGTTTGCAATCCGAATACTACCGCCAGAAGCAATCACCTGTTCATTCGAGTCAATGATAGGCCTCATTACTTTTAAGAAGGCGTCACTTTCTAAAACCGAATCTCCATCCAGTGAACAAACGTAAGGAAAATGGGAAAAATTCAAACCGACATTTAGAGCATCTGCCTTGCCACCATTATCTTTGTCAATCAAGTATAAATGTGACAGGAGTTTCGATTGGTAAATTTTCTTAATCGCTTTTGTAGAAAGTTGCTTTCGTACTACTTTCTGAATTTCCACCATCTCGTATTGCTCAATTACTTTTTTTAATGTGTCATCTTTCGATCCATCATTGACGACAATAATCTCATATACTGGGTAATTGATACTTAGGAGAGAGCGAATACTTGGAATAATTCCTGCCTCCTCATTGTACGCAGGAACAATGATTGAAATGGGTTTGCTATTAAATTCATTAAGATAATCATCATAAGTTTGTTTTCTATCCAAACGATATTCCTTTCTTAGCTGGAAGGCTGAGATCAAAAGGATAATCGAATAAAAGGCAATGACGACGACCATAAAAATGGTAATAAACCAGCCATAGCCTATCATGACACTACTGTATAAAGACATTAACATGTTAATCCCCTTTATTTAACCATTCCCAAGCCATATCTTGAGCAAATGGATCTTTTGATGTCTGAAAAACCTTCTTAAGGATGTCAATTCCGTTAGGATATCGTTTTAATGATAAGCCAGCTTGGTACCTTACCCACCAACTTTGATCTTGGAGCAATTCTTCTAGACAGTTAGTCCCTTCATCGACCTGTATAATCCCCAACAACCGGGCAATCATCACTCTTTCTTCCCAATGGGGTGATTGACAAAGCGGCAAATAGGTATCGATATTATTGACATAGCCAATCGTTCCCAATGCTTTAAGGGCCCTAATTCGAATTTCTCCCCGATAAGTTTGAAACACAGATTCAATAAAGGAAACATATCTTAATTCGCGGTTATTTGCCAGGCTATCAATCAAGGCTAATTGCATATTAGTAGGGCTTTGCTGGAAGTGCAATATAAATAAATCTAACAACTTTCCAGATGCTTTCATAAATATCCCACGGTATTCGAACTCCGATAAATTTGAATGATTAGAGAGTAATTCTCTTACTAAATCTGGATATTCAAATAGGGCCAATATTCTTAAGGCCAATATTTTTTCTTCTCTTGTTACTTTTTCGTTTTTAACTAAGAAGACAATATTGGGCAGTAATGAACGGACGTAAAAATCTTCAATATGATGAAGAGTATTAAATCTCCTACTCCATTTTCGGCTGTGAAGGATTTTTTTGTAGTAATCAGCCAAATATAGTTCGGCCAAATAATAGACATTTTGTTTTTCTTGATTCCCTTCCAGTACATCAATATACCTATCGAGCAATTCTTCAATGGCCTGTTTTTTTATAGATGTGTTTGGTCTTAATTTTCTTGATAATGTGGGATCTAATATATAAGAAAGCAACGGTTCACGATATTTTTCTTTTTGTTGATTAATCTTATTATTTCGATTGTTTTCAATGGCTTTTCTAATGATTAGATAAAATAAAATGATAAATAATAAACTAACAATTCCACCAGTCATAATAGCCAAATAAAATAATTCCTTGCTCCACATATTAAAACATCCTCTGGATTAATCTCTCCATCCTTGCCTGAAGCTCTAAAATACTAAATGGTTTCGTTACATAATCATCTGCACCAAGCTGTAATGCTCGGGCGATATCATGCTCTGATTTTCTAGCTGTCAGCATTAAGACAGATACCTTCTCTTTTCTTTGCTTTACTTTTTGTAAAACCTCAATCCCATCCATAACCGGCATCACACCATCCAAAACAATAAAGTGCTCTCCTTGCTCCTTTAACCAATTTGATTCCAAGAATTTTTTTCCATCATCAAATGCTTGTATATTTAATTCAATGTGGTCGATGCGGATGGATTGAAGAACCTTTATGAGCATAGTACGAATAATAGGATCATCATCTAATACAGACACATTTAACCTTTTTTGAACTGGTTGAGTTAATTTGCTTATTGACGTAAAGTTTTGATCAAATAACTCTTTACGTTGTAAGAGTCTTTCAATTCGTATGACTAGTTCTTCCAGATTTAGAGGCTTTTCTATATAATCATCCGCCCCTTTTTGGTACGCTTCCATTCTTGACTTTCTATCTTGATCTATACTTGTCACTACTAAAGGAACAAAGGATGTTTTTTGGAATTGTACGAAAGAATCAAATTCATTAGATTTAGTAAATGGACGATCGATAATAAGACAATCCGGCTTTAATTCTAGAAACTGTTCTTTTCCTTTTTTGAAATCGTTATGGACAATAACCAACCAACCTTTATCCCCTAGAGCTTCTCTTAACAAGATTAACATCGAAACATCTTCATCGATAATTTGAATTAAAGGCACTTTTCCTTCTCTTGGCAGTTTCGAAGTTTTGCCAGACTCTTCTTTGTAGTGTTCGTATTCGTATGATACCCTTAGTAAATGATACAGAAAATCTCTTAGGTCACTTTTGGACCAGTATGGATCACTGTTTTGATCTAATCTATCTAAAAGCTCAGCAGTAATTTGTAGGATACCGCCTAGCTGAATCGTACCTGCAGTACCTTTTATAGAATGAAGAAAACGATATAACTCTTCGCGCGGCACTTGTTCCTCTAAACGGTTATCAAACCAATCGCTTAATTGCTTTCTTATTTTTTCAATTAACAAATTTTTATATTGATCAAATTGCATGAATACCACCTCATCAAGGTTACATAAATACGAGTAGATTATATATATGTTTTTAATTAAATCATGGTTTTATTATACAGACTATACAATTTTGTTTATATAAGGGTATTTTGGCAAACATTGTTGCATTTCTAAAAAAAAGAGTGAGCCAATTTAGACTCACTCTTCTTACTTATTTAAATCCTTTGGAGAAAAGGCAAATGGCAACAGCTCAGCTACCGTTGTATGTGTGGTATCCCCTTTTAAATTAGTTAGGATTACTTCCATACTTGGGTCACAGAATTCGGAGATTACTTGGCGGCAGGCACCACATGGAGAACAAGGACCCTCTGTATCAGCAACGACCACTAATTTTTCGAAATCTTTTACACCTTCCGAAATGGCATTGAAAAAAGCGGTTCGTTCCGCACAGTTGGTCATACTATAACCTGCGTTTTCTATATTACAGCCATGATAAACGGTACCATCTTTCGCTAGCAGGGCCGCGCCAACCTTAAAATTGGAGTAAGGGACATAGGCTCTTTGCATGGCTGTAATCGCTTCTTTAATTAATTGAGTTTCTTCCATCGGTTCAACCTCCCAAGATTACGTTATTGCTGTAGCATTTTCATGATGTATTCAAAAACAGCTCCACCTAACCAAACTCCGAACACACCCATCACAGCCGAAAGAACTGGTGGAGCAGGAAGAGGTAGCTTTAAGAATTTAAATAAAACACCAACTAAAAAACCAGCTACAGTCGCTAATAAAATTTCCTTCATAATAGTATTACCTCTTTTATCTTTATTTTAATACGAAGCAAGCGAGATTTCACCTTTTACGATAGATACTCCTGAACTCGCCCCAATTCTTGTTGCCCCTGCTTCAATCATTGCTTGAGCATCTTCAAGGCTTCTGACTCCACCAGATGCTTTGACACCAATGTCAGGACCAACAATTTTACGCATAAGTGCGACATCAGAAACGAGCGCTCCACCTGTTGAGAATCCAGTAGAGGTCTTCACAAAATCTGCTCCAGCCTTCACTGAAAGTTGGCAAGCGCGAATTTTTTCCTCATCTGTTAATAAGGAAGTTTCAATGATGACCTTTGTTAAGGCTTTTCCTTTCGCCGCATCAACAACAGCGCGAATGTCACGTTCTACCAACTCGTCATCGCCATCTTTTAGAGCGCCGATATTCACTACCATATCCACTTCAGTCGCTCCGTTTTCAATAGCATTGACTGTTTCAAAAGCTTTCACTTCAGGTGTATTGGCTCCTAATGGAAACCCAATAACTGTACATACCTTCACATCTTTTGCATCTTTTAATTGTTCCGCTGCAAGCTTTACCCACGTGGGATTCACACAAACAGAGGCAAATTGAAATTCTTTTGCTTCTTGAGTCAATTTTATAATATCTTCTTTCGAAGTAGTTGCAGCTAAGGCTGTATGATCAATCATATTAGCGATTCGTGTCGTCATTTTTAATCTATTCCTTTCCATTGAGAGAATTACTATCCTCCACTTTATTGTTTCCGTCTTTCACTAAAAATCACTTTTAAACCAGTGTCAATATCTTCTTAGTTTAGCTATATTAACTATAACAGAAAAACTGAACATTTGTAACAGAAATATTTTACAATCTGTAAATAAACTTAGCGTACATTCACAATATTGTCATATTATTTGTCTTTATCACTATTCATTTTACTCGTACGTTGAAATTTTGTAAAACAATTATTTAACATTTGTAAAAAAATAAATACATACGTTTACGGACACATTAAAGATGACATCAATAAAAAAAGTTTTATGAATCCAGAATTGTTCTCATAAAGAATAAGGAGAAATTTATCCCTGAGGGACAACAAGAAAAGCAAAAGAGGCAATTATTCAGGAGAAAGGTTTTTTAATAAAAAAAAGCAGGTAGAACTTTACCTGCTTTTGCTTATACTGTAATTAGAATGGGACCATCTTTAGTAATGATAATCGTGTGTTCCACCTGGGCAACGGCGCTTCTTTTTGTAACAAATGTCCAGCCATCATCCAATTGGAGGACTTCTTCTTCCTTAGAGGAAATGAATGGTTCAAACGCAATAACCATTCCCTCTTTTAATAACTCATCATCCCATGGCTCATAGTAATTATAAATATGATTTGGTTCTTCGTGAATAGAGCGGCCTACTCCATGCCCAGTTAAGTTTTTAATCACAGTTAGTCCGTGTTTTTTGGCTGTTTGAAACACCGCTTTACTAATATTACTCTTTTTCGCTCCTGGCTTAATTTTTTTCACGCCGGCATCAAAGGCTTCCTTGGCTACCTGACAAACCTTTGTCAGAATTTCATCGCCATTGCCAACAACAAAACTAATGCCTGTATCAGCAAAATAACCATTTTTCGAACCGGAAACATCAATATTCACAAGATCCCCTTCAGCTATCACGCGGTTACCTGGAATACCATGGGCAACCTCCTCATTAACACTAATACAAGTGTATCCTGGAAAGTCATATACCCCTTTAGGGGCGGAAATCGCTCCAGCTTCTTCAAATAGCATTGCTGCATATTCATCCAGTTCTTTCGTTGTTACCCCCGGTGTCGTTTTTGCGACCATTTTATCTCGAATAGACGCGACGATCCTGCCTATCTCTTTTAAACCTTGAAAATCCTCTTCTGTTTTTGCAATCATGATTTATACACCACCGAAATTTTATTCTCACGAAATAAATTGTACACTTTATTGGTTAGAAAAATCTAGAGCGACATTTTCATGTAACGGTAACTATTGGAATGTTTTAGTCTTGTTTACTAAAAATTATCTATGGAAATAAGTGGTTATCTGGTTTATGATTATAGAAATAGAATATGTTTAGGTGGGAGATTTTTGAATTTACTAGAATATATTATCAATCTTTCAATATTTTCGCTATTAGTAAGTATCCCTTTAATCGTCCGCTCCTTTTATAACTTTCGCATTCCTAAGCATTTTCGCTTTTGGGGTGGTATCTACGGCGGTGTGATTTCAGTTATTCTTGTAAACATATCCTTTCATGTCAACGACTATAGTTATGATATCCGTTATGCCCCTGTTATTTTATCATTTGTTTATCTCGGACCTTTAGCAGGTTTTCTCACTGGAAGTATTGCACTTATCGCAAGATTAGTTGAAGCTGGGAACTGGTTTCCGGCAATAACTGGCTGGCTGATCATTTTGATAGTGTTTTTAATCATTCATTCTTGTTTAAAAACACGCCTCACCTATGTGCCTAAAGTCATGATTTACTTTGTTAGTTATGTTTTTATCTATATCATTACCGTCCCGATTATTTTTAATGTATTTCGAGATAATCCCGTGTTTCACCTTCAGTATCTCATTTTTGTGATGTTTGGTGTCATTATTGGTGGATTAGTCATTGAATCCTACGAAAAACTTCACCGTCTAAATAAAAAGTTTGCAGACCTTTATAAGATGATGGCTAATTATCAGCAGGAATTAAAGGAAACGCTAGTGACGTTGGAGGAAAGTGAAGCGAAATACCGTTTAATTGCTGAAAATACCTCTGATTTAATTATGGTAATGGAAAAAGATTATTCGATAAGTTACTTCTCCCCTTCGCATCGGAATATCCTAGGTTATCGGGAAGATGAAGTGGAGAATGCTGAACTATGCAAGTTTATTCACCCGAATGATGTACCGATTTTTACCGAAACAATTAAACGTATTTTCAAAAATCAAGAATTACACTCGATGGAGTACCGTTTGAAGCATGTGAGCGGCCGTTGGATTGAATTTGAATCACGCTGCGTCCCTGTAATGGGTGAGAACGGACAAATTGAACATTCCGTTATCATCAGCCGTGACATCTCCGAACGAAAAAAAGCCGAAGAAATTTTACTACAATCAGAAAAACTTTCGATTGTCGGGGAATTGGCAGCTGGTGTCGCCCATGAAATTAGAAATCCATTAACGACTATTAAAGGCTTCGTACAATTATATAAAAAAGAAAATAGTTCAATTGAATTTAATGATTTGCTCTTAAATGAATTAGAACGGATTGAAACGATTACTAGTGAGCTTCTATCCCTTGGCAAACCGCAAGCGATTCAATTAACACGGACTAACCTACTTGAACTTGTCGAAAATACGCTAGAGCTTCTGCGACCCCAGGCCTACATGAGTAATATTCAGTTTCAATTAAGCTATGATGCCTCCCAGTTTATGATTACTTGTGAGAAAAATCAATTGAAACAGGTTTTCTTAAATATTTTAAAAAATGCAATGGAAGCTATGACAAGTGGCGGGAATATTGAAATCAGCCTACGAAAAAATAATCACAATGCCTGTATTATTTCCATCCGTGATTATGGCTGTGGGATACCAGAAGACCTACTTCCACGACTTGGTGAGCCATTTTACACTTTAAAGGAAAAGGGTACTGGGCTAGGATTAATGATATGTCATAAAATTATCAAACAGCATCATGGAGCTATCAACTATCAGAGTAAGATCCATGAAGGAACTTTAGTTGAAATTACTTTACCGTTAATACGTGAGTAAAAAGCCTGGTCTTTAAACATTTAGACCAGGCTTTATTTTTTAATTTGACTGTGTTTGAATGATGGTAGTACCTTTTAACAAGGCTTGTCGATTGATTTCTAGGAGATGGTGTTTATCTTCTGAAAGAACTTTTTTCAAAGATTCCATGATCGCTTCCATGCCAAGTATTTGTGTTTTTTCTAGAAAGGCTCCAAGTAAAATCATATTTGCGATTCGCTTGTTGCCTAGTTCGATTGCCAATTGGGTGGCATCCATTCTAATTACATTAATGTCTTCTCGGTTAGAATCCAGTGTTACCAGACTCGTATCAATGATTAGTAACCCTCCCGCTCTGACCTTTGGCTCAAATTTTTCAAGCGAGGGGTTGTTTAACACAATAGCTGTCGTTGGCCTTGATACGAGCGGAGAGCCAACTGGATCATGACTGATGACAACGGCACAATTGGCTGTACCGCCACGCTGTTCCGGTCCGTACGATGGCAGCCAGGATACATGTTTTCTTTCATACATACCTGCATAGGCTAGCAGCTGCCCCATCGACATAACGCCTTGTCCTCCGAAACCGGCGATAATCATTTCTTCTAGCATTAGAAAGCACGCCCCTCTCTTTGTTTATAAACCCCTAGAGGATAGGCGGGAATCATATTGTGCTTGACCCAATCCAATGATTCATATGGGTCAATACCCCAGTTAGTTGGACAGGTTGATAGCACTTCGATTAACGAGAAACCTAGACCGTTTTTCTGTGTTTCAAACCCTTTTCGAATAGCCTTTTTCATTTTTGCGATATGGGGAACATCATGAGAGGAAACCCGCTCAATATATGCTGCCCCATCTAAAGTAGCAATCATTTCACTAATTCTGATTGGTAGGCCTTGAATATTCGGATTACGGCCTTGCGGCGATGTGACCGTTTTTTGACCAATTAACGTTGTCGGAGCCATTTGCCCTCCAGTCATGCCATATATGGCATTGTTGACGAAAATGACCGTAATGTTCTCACCTCTAGCTGCCGAATGGATGACTTCGCTAATCCCAATAGAGGCTAGGTCGCCATCTCCTTGGTAAGTAAAAACAAAGCGATCTGGTAGTACACGCTTAATGCCGGTAGCAACAGCAGGTGCGCGACCATGTGCTGCTTGGGTCATATCGCAATTAAAATATTCATAGGAAAGCACCGAGCAGCCCACCGAAGCCACACCGATTGTATCCTCTAAAATTCCCATTTCTTCTAAAACTTCACCAACAACACGATGGATAATTCCGTGAGTACAACCTGGGCAATAGTGGGTCGGTTTATCCGTGAGGCCTTTAGTTTTTTCATAAACAGTAATCATACCTCCACCCCCTCCACAACCGAAATGATTTTTTGATAAATCTCCTCTTGAGTAGGCACGACGCCACCAGTTCGACCATAAAATTCGACAGGTGTACGGCCGTCTACTGCGAGACGCACGTCTTCAATCATTTGTCCAGCGCTCATTTCCACCGTAATATAGGCCTTCACTTTGTCTCGAGTGTCCTGGAACGGTTTCACCGGGAATGGCCATAAGGTAATTGGTCTGATGAGACCGATTTTGAATCCTTCTTGGCGTGCCTTTAAAATCGCATTCATGGCGATTCTTGCGACTGTACCGAAAGCGACGATGATATAATCGGCATCCTCTGTCTGGAAAGTTTCGTAGCGGACTTCTTTTTCCTTGATTTGACGGAATTTAGCTTGAAGATGGTCGTTGCGTTTTTCTAAGCTTTCGGCATCAAGTTCTAAGGATGTGATAATCTTTGGACCACCGTCACCACGTGTCCCAGTTGTGGCCCAATCTTTTTTAGGCAGATGTTTTGGTTTTGGCTCCGTGAATTCAACGGGCTCCATCATCTGTCCAAGCATGCCATCCCCCATTAGAATGACCGGTGTTCGGTAATTGTCAGCAATGTCAAAGGCATCCTGAGTTAAGTCCACGATTTCCTGTAGTGAGGAGGGAGCAAGAACCGGGATATGATAGTCACCGTGTCCACCGCCTTTTGTGACTTGGAAATAGTCAGACTGTGCCGGTTGAATGTTCCCAAGCCCAGGTCCACCACGGACGATATTACAAATAACCGCTGGTAGCTCAGAACCAACTAAGAAGGAAATCCCTTCTTGCTTGAGGCTAAAACCTGGACTTGAGGAGGATGTCATGACTCTAACACCTGTTCCCGCTGCGCCATACACCATATTGATGGCAGCTATTTCACTTTCTGCTTGAAGGAAAAGTCCTCCAACCTCAGGTAAACGTTTGGCCATATAGGCAACTAATTCACTTTGCGGTGTGATGGGATAGCCAAAGAAGTATTTGCAACCAGCATGGACAGCCGCTTCTGCAATCACTTCATTTCCTTTCATTAAAACTTTTGCCATTTGAGTCAACTCCTTATTGGTTTGTGGTTTCATTTAAACCACAGTGGTCTTTTTCTTTTCAGGACGATATACGGTAATAACGGAATCAGGGCAAATTTGTGCACATTTTGCACAGCTGATGCATTTCTCTTGGTCGATGACGGTGGCAGGACGATAGCCTTTACCGTTTAAATAGTCTGCTAGAAAAATGACGTTTGTGGGGCATACATTGATGCAGAGACTACAGGACTTGCAAGTATCTTCGTTAAAGATAACGCGTTTTTCCATGTGGTGGTTCCTCCTTTTATTGATTGAGAGAAGCTACAATTTTTCTAGTAAAACTGATATTTTACTAAATGACTGTTTCCCACGGTAGCTTCATGTAGCGCTGGATATAAGTAACTCGATTGTGATTGGCAAATTCAGCGGTTTGCTCTTTCAAATGATGATCAATCGTGGTGCAGAGTAATGGTATTTTCGTGTTGATGGAAATTTGGTTTGCAAGATTGAGTCCTTTTTCAATCTCTATAAGTGTAGTTGCAGAGCCGATGTTAGTATTATTAATGATTCCGGAAATTTTCAGTCTCGCTGCCTCCTCAATTCTTTCCATCGTTGCCAGTGCCCCTTCTAGGGTGCTTACATATGGACGGTTAGCGTTTAAAACAAATAGCATTTCCGGCTTCATGTTGATCCATTCATTGTAGTATTGTCCTAAGGCTGTTGCACCGTCTTTATCACCACCTGCATCAATGATAATTCGGTAAGATGGGTCGTGAAGGACCCGATAAATTTCTCCAGACACAATTGGTAAATCAGCCGTTGCCAGATGACCTTTCGGTGCGATTAATTCGATATCGTGTTTGATGAATTCCTGATGGACATCTCGTGTGCGGTAATAAGGGTTAACGATATCTAAATCATTGATAGCAACTTTAATGTGTTGTTTGCGTTCTTGGAGTGCAAGATTAATAGCGATTTCGGTTTTACCACTGCCGAAATGGCCGGTTAAGATGGTAATTTTCGTCTGCACGTTGACCCTCCTTTTGGTTGGGGGTTTGAATTTGTCGAGTTTGATTTTTTGACTTTGTTTGATTGCGCTTCATGTTGTAAGCGTTTACAGAAGGTTAGATTTTCCTATACCTATTTATTTTATAGTTCATACTAAATCCATTGCGTTGATATTAATCACAGTTCACTAAATTGGCAAATTTACAAAAAAAAGCTCCCCATGGGAACTTTTTATGACATGAAAGTAATAATGACCTTTTGGGGCATATCTTCTTCCTTGTAAACATCTTTTTTAATCCGTTCACAGGAAGGCATTTGGAAAGAGTAATCCTCAACATGCTCTGGAATTGTGCCTTCTGTTTTTAGTTGCTGGAATACAAGCTCCATCGCCTCGTCGTTATCCAGACATTCTTCCGATCCTTCTTTTTTCAAGCACTCCACACAGGTTTCTACAATATTTTCTTCAATTTGCTCTTGAGTAAAAACAAGCTTCGCTCCAGTAATTCTCTCAACCTCTTTATTTTCCAATTCAATAATAGTTGTCACATTCATCCTATATCGCACCTTTCGGTTTTTTTATATTTCCATTATAAAAAATATCCTTAACTCGTACCGCAAATTCGGCAGAAGTTCAATTAATCTTCAAATCTTTATGACAACAAAGTGGCAAAAACAATGAACACCATAAAGCATCAACACAATCATCTAAACACTTTAGTACTTTAAAGCATGTGGGGACAGTCCCCACATGCTTTAAAGTACTAAAGCGATTTATCCATTTTAAGTAGTGAGAATGGAAAGTGTAGATTAGGGTAAACTGAAATTGGTAAAAAGGATTGGAGGGCTATTATGGAGAATCAATTATCCGGAGTTCTTAATAAGCAAATTGCAAACTGGTCTGTTTTATTTATCAAGCTTCACAATTTTCATTGGTATGTAAAAGGAAATCAATTTTTTACCTTACATACAAAGTTTGAAGAGTTTTACAATGAAGCAAGCTTACATATTGATGAAATTGCAGAGCGCTTGCTTGCAATCGGTGGAAAACCTGTTGCCACCATGAACGATTGCTTACAAATGGCTTCAATCAAAGAGGCGAATGGAAATGAAACGGCAGAGGAAATGGTTCAAGCCACTGCAAGTGATTTTTCCATTTTAGTAGGTGAGTTAAAAGAAGGAATGGCGATTGCTGAACAGGAAAATGATGAAATTACCGGTGATATGCTTTTGGCTATTCACTCAAGCCTTGAGAAACATGTGTGGATGTTAAAAGCATTCCTGGGAAGATCAGTGTAAAAAGACGTAAGGACTAGTTCAAATATTTTGAACTAGTCCTTGTTCATTAAGCAGGAATTTCTTTAGAAGCTGATTTCTTAGGCTTTTTTTGTGAATTTCCTAAGATTTGTTTATAAAAGATAATTCCACTTGCTAATAAAGCTACCCCAAAAATAAATGTTTTTAAGTCAGAAGTTCCGGCAATGATGACCCAAGAAGAATAGGCGGTTGATAGTGATGCGATAATTCCGTCAACCCAGCGATCTTTCATCATTGATGAGTAGGTATCTCCTATTATAACCAGTTTTAGCTGGTAAACTGCTGAAATGAAATATGGGACTAGGTAAGACAATGTTGCAATATAAATAACAAAATCGAACGCTGCCGAAATTGAACTTGAAATTGTTGAGAAAATAAAAACTTGCGCTAAGGCATTACTCACAACTAAAGCAAAAACCGGCGTCCCTTCTTTGTCTACCTTTTCGAAGGACTTTAAGAATAATCCTTGTTTTGCGGCTTGGAACGGAATTTCACCGGCAAGTAAAACCCAGCCAATTGTTGAACCTAGTAAGCTTACTAATCCGACTGCTGCTAAAATTTTACCACCAACAGGACCTAAAACGGATTGAATCGCGTCAATTAGAGGTTTATCAGATGCAATAATGGCATCCTGGGTGAGCATCCCCATTGTTAGCGTACTAATTCCGATATAGATGGCCAACGTAATCATGACTCCTACGATTGTAGCTCGTTTAACATCTGTTTTCTTCTTAGCTCTTGAAGCAAAAATCATGGCCGATTCGACACCACAAAATGCCCAAAGGGTTGCTAATGCGGCATTATTGATCTGCCCAAACATACTGAAGGTTTGCCCTGTTTCGTCGACTCTTGGTGCAACAAAAGGTAGGATATTCGCTTTATTGAATGCAAATACACCGACAACGATGAAGAGAAAAAAACCGATGACTTTTGTAGCAGTTGCTAAAAAGTTTAATTTCCCAGCCTGGCTTAAGCCACGAAGAATTATAAAATGAGTTCCCCATAAAAGGATCGTGCATACGATAAAAGTTAAAGCATTTCCTACTTTTAGGGAAAACGTTCCGATTGTTAGCAGTTCTGCTTGGCTCGTTAAAATTGGGAAGAATGTTGATAAATAACCAGCAAACGTTGTAATAATGGCAACATTTCCTGCGAAGGTACCAATCCAGTATCCCCAAGAAGCCATAAATCCAGAAAGAATCGATGCTTTTGAGTCTTTTTTAAATAACTCTTTTGCGTAGATTTGTGGTCCACCTGACAGATTTGGCTTACGAATCGCTAGATTTCCAAACACCAATGCTAGCATAAGAACACCAAGACCTGTTAATAGCCAGGCACCCATCACTCCCCCAGGACTTGCTGCTTCCGACAAAGAACGTGGGAGCATGAAAATCCCTGATCCGACCATATTTCCGACAACAAGTGCCGTTAAAATCCAGAATCCAAGTTTGTTGTTTTGACTCATAGTTGTAACCTCCACTTGTAAGTCGATATTATCGGACTACTTGAAATCTAATAAACGACGCTCATAATCATACAACCCATGTCGAAACGTGTCAAAGGTAATAAATGGCCGATCCACACGTACTAAAAACTTTAGCGCTTTAAAGCATGTGGGGACTGTCCCCGAGTTTTTTAAAGCACTAAAGCGTTAAATTGCTTTAGTGCTTTAAAAAATATACATGCTTTAAAGCGCTAAAGTGTGTTGGTTTTGTTTTTAGTTTATTGGCCAAGTTGTTTGATTTGGTCGATGATGGTTGAGATGTCTTGGACGGTTTGGAAAAGTTCCGTGTTTTCTAAGATGCTGGGGTCTAGTTTTCCGTTTTTGATATTGGCTAAATATAGGTCTATTCCTTGTGCAATGGTTGTATTATTAGAAATAATTTGCTGATGTAAATCAGCAGCAACTTCCGGTGCAGTGAGTCCGTTAAAGGCATCCATATCTTCCTTCATAGCAAGCAACATCTTTTCGAGTTCTTTTGCTGCATTTGGGTCGTTTACAGCTTTTTGAGCCAGCTTTGGGGCATCATTGGCAAACTTCGTCGTTTTGCCTAGAAATTCGGTTGCTTCTTTAATATATGTAACGGTGTTTGTTGCTTCATTTAGTAAGGAACAGCCACTTATCATAAGCAGGAGACCGACTGCGATAACCGAAAACCATTTTTTCATCCTATTAAACCTCCGATTACAGTGATAATACCATTATAATCGGAATTTAGAAAAAATACTCTTATGATGAATCCTTTCTAACCTGGGGCGTCCATGAGAAAACCAGCAGGAACATTGCCTGCTGGTTATTTTTGAATGGCTGGGACGATATTTTTCCCATAAAAAATCTCGTCCATTTCCAATTTCAAATCCTTGGTAATGAGGGCTTGTTCTTCCGTCGTTAGCTTTTCTTTCGTATAACCAAACAAGTAATTGTCGAGGTCGAATTGTTTCAACTTACATTTAGTATGAAAAATATTTTCCTGATAAACATTGACATCAATCATATCATAAAGTTCTTGGACTTCTTCAGGAATGTAATTCTGAATAGAGCTGATTTCATGATCAATAAATAATTTATGTCCTATGACATCTCTTGTGAAACCTCGGACGCGATAGTCAATAACCATTACATCCGTTTCAAAAGAATGAATTAAATAGTTTAATGCTTTAAGTGGAGAAATTTCACCACAGGTGGAGACATCGATATCTGCACGAAACGTACAAATCCCGTCATCTGGATGGTATTCCGGATAAGTATGAACGGTGATATGACTTTTATCCAATGCAGCTGTTACAGCCCCTCCAGTTCCTACCGGTACTGGACCAGGTGACTCTTCAAAGGATTCAATCGGCTTTTCACCAACAGGTCCTTCGGATACTAAAATGGTTACACTAGCCCCTTGGGGTTCATAGTCCTGTTTCGCGATATTTAATATGTGGGCACCAATAATATCCGTTACCGAAGTGAGAATCTGCGTTAACCGATCAGCATTATACTGCTCATCAATATAATCAATATAAGCTTCCCTCTCAGCCTTCGTCTTTGTATAACAAACATCATACATATTAAAGCTTAAGGACTTAGTTAGATTATTAAACCCATGCAATTCAATGGTCTGCTTTGGAGTTATCGTCATAAAATCGTCCCCTTTATATTACAATCTTACAATTAGGGTTGTAAGATTGAAGGGATTATATTCGATATTCTTGATGGAAATATTTAGTGGTTCGGTGACAGGCACCATTGGTATTTCTTTAAATCAACAAAACGGTTGTTTTGGACGACTACTCCTTCTTGTTGGAGTGCAAAGACTTGCTCTTGGAAGATTTCTTGTTCGCTGATGGCGATTTCTCCTTTGGAGTTGATGACCCGATGCCAAGGTAATTGATGCTTTTGGCTCATGGAATGGAGGATCCGGACTACTTGCCTTGCAGCCCGTGGGCTTCCCGCTTGAGCGGCAATTTGTCCATATGTCATCACTTTTCCCTCAGGTATATTTTTAATAATTTCTATGACTCTCTCTGTAAATGGTTGCATGTATTTTCCTTCCAAAAAACTACTGATAAAATTTTTTCATATTTGGTGGGTCTATATGGTATTCCTGATTCGCATGGATGGATTCTATTTCATTAAAAAGGAGCAAGGTATTGATATTATTAGCAGGAAGACTCATAGATACACCATTTAGGGCAGACTTATATACATGATTAATTGTAAAGGGAATTTTTTTTGAAACAAGATGTTTTTTTACGTCCTCCTGAAATCGCAGATGGCTTTGCTCCACTGCCCATTTAGCTTTTTCTAATGTGATTGGTTGACCACTTTTCTGCGAAATGGCCATTGCCTCTTGGGCTGGTTTAGTCTTAAACTGGATTATCACCGTAATCATGTCCGAACTGCTCATATTTATCAGTGGGTCAACAAAAATATCTTTTTTCATATCAATTTCCTCCTCGCCCTTTTCTTTATTTTACATGAATTTTCTGTCTATTTGTTGACGTTATAAAAAATTTCTTACTATGGACTAAATGGAGAAAAACTAATAGAACAAGTACAAAAAAGAAAGAGGCTAAAACTAGCCCCTCTCTTCCTTTCCAACAGGTTATACCCGCAATAAAGTAAACTGTCCACCACCAAGAGGTGATTGAGTATAATCAACCTTTACATTATCAAAATAAACCTTGTCGCGCTCATTGACTAGAAATTGAATGTCCTCAATTTCGGTGATTTCATCATTCTTTAAAGCTGACTCTTCCAGAGCCAGGTGCAGCTTTGGGCCACCTCAACCAATACCCATTGTGAGGCGGATAAGGGGCTTTTTTCCCTCAGCGATAACGTCCTGGACTTCATTTTTAATCGTTGTAATTGCCGAGTGGGTTACTTTTACCAAGCCTATCCCTCCTTTTAAAAATGCTTGCAAGTACTCGCTTATTTTTCCCGTTTTTATCGTCTAAACGAGATACAATTTCTTCTATATACTTTAAGCTAGCTCAACATAACAAGCAAGTAACCTAACTCCAAGATAACTCAAACAAAAAAACACGACAGGTAACATTTACCTGTCGTGTTTTATGATATTTCTCCCCATTGCTTTTGGACTTGTTCCAAGGCTAATTGATAAATTTCATCTTCAGAGATACTTTTATCGGCAATGACATTCGTCTGATATTGTTTTCCTTGAAAAAGGATGGAAACCGTATATTGACACATATAATACATAACCCTTTCATTAATAGTGTTATTTAATAATCTTACAATTGATTTTGCTCTAATGGAACAAATAAAAATCACAATATTTCGACAACTGCTGTGACCTTTTGTCGATGATAAACATTCATAATTTATCCATTGTCATCCTGTTAAGGAATTAATAGTATATTCTTGTAAAATTATTTTATTCATCCATTTGACTCTGGTTGTGGGCTGCTAAGAAGTGGTTTGTGGCTATGACAGGATGAAATGAAAAAAATCGACAGATGCCTGGCACCTTGTCGATTTTCTTTTTATAATATGTTTTTAAAATCGAATATATAGTCACTTAGTAGAAAATTCTTGGAAGAATAGAGAAGAGAAAGTTTCTGGTAAGCCAGAAGAGATTATCCGATATTTGAATAGTATACTAAAATGAAAAGACGACAGGTGCCATGCACCTGTCGTTTTTTATGACAACACTTTAGATTCTTCATTTTTAAAGAAGCTCTTCATCGCATGAAAGACGTCGGGTTTTTGTTTTAGGATGTAATAGCGGAATTGTTCATTTTTGATGTTTTTGTATGCGGACATGAGGGTCGAGTGGCGGTTGTATTGGTTTACTTCTCCGTAGCCAAACATATTGGATACTTTCATTAATTCTTCGACTAATTTTACACATCTGGCGTTATCTGATGTAAGATTATCACCGTCAGAGAAATGAAATGGATAGATATTAAAACGAACTGGGTCGTATTTGGCATCGATGATGTCTAACGCTTTTCGGTAGGCTGAAGAACAAATAGTTCCACCGCTTTCACCTTTTGAAAAGAAATCCTCTTCTGATACGACTTTTGCCTCGGTATGATGGGCGATAAATTCAATTTCGACTGTTTCGTATTTTGTTCTGAGGAAACGCGTCATCCAGAAGAAGAAACTGCGCGCCATGTACTTTTCCCAAATTCCCATCGAACCGCTGGTATCCATCATGGCAATCACAACGGCTTTCGAATCTGGTTTCTTTACTTCGTTCCAGGTTTTAAACTTGAGATCCTCCGGATATATTGGATAAAAAGATGGAGTACCAGTCATCGCATTACGCTTGAATGCTGTCATCATCGTCCGCTTTTTATCGATATTTCCCATCAGACCGGTTTTGCGAATATCATTGAATTCTATGTTTTCAACAATATTTTCGGCCTGTTCCTTCTTTTTAAGGTTCGGAAGCTCTAACTGTTTAAACAGCGCCTCTTCGATTTCCATTATCGAAACTTCTGCTTCAAAGTAATCTTCACCGGCTTGATCTCCTGCACCTTGACCTTTTCCAGGTCCCTTTTGGCCGCTTGAGCCATCACGAGCAACGACATCCCCAATCTGACTGTCCCCGTTTCCTTGGCCAACATGTTTGTTTTTATCGTAGTTATAGCGGATTTTGTATTCGTCTAATGAGCGAATTGGAATTTTCACCACATCTCGACCATTGGACATAATAATGTTCTCTTCAGTTACTAAGTCGGGTAGGTTATTGCGAATTGCCTCTTGGACTTTGTCTTGATGTCGTTGTTGGTCATCGTGGCCTTTACGGTGGAGGGACCAATCTTCCTTGGAAATCACAAACTGATGATTGTTCACATCGGTCATTTCTGTACCCTCCTATTCAATTAAATTATTGTTGACAAGCACACTTTTCACAAATAAAACATACTATAACACAATGCTAATAGACTAAAATAAAAAATGGATTACTTTATCCTATGCAGAAATACAAAATAATTTACAAATAATTTCGATAATTGTACGTTCGCCCAATGATGGACAAGCAGTGCGTGATGCTTTAGCACCTTAAAGCAAGTGGGGACAGTCCCCGACTGCTTTAACGCATTAAAGGGGTGCGGGACTGTCCCCATTTAATTTAAAGCTGTAAAGTGTTAAAGGACTGACGATGGGGTTTCGTCAGTCCTTTGTTGTTATCTGTTTAGGAGGCTTCCTACGTAGCGTAGGAGTTCGTTTGCGGATGTGGAGTTGTAGCCATATTCGTCGATGAGTCTGGCTACGACTTCGTTTACTTTCTTTAATTGCTGTTCGTCTGGTGTTTTCGTTGATGTCGTAATTTTGACAACGTCTTTTAAGTCAGCAAATAGTTTCTTTTGAATGGCTTCGCGTAAACGATCATGTGAATTATAATCGAACCGTTTCCCTTTTCGTGCATAGGCAGAAATGCGAATTAAGATTTCTTCACGGAATGCCTTCTTTGCATTTTCAGAAATGCCAATTTGCTCCTCGATGGAACGCATTAGCTTTTCATCAGGATTGATTTCTTCACCTGTTAACGGATCACGTAATTTATTCTTATTACAGTACGCCTCAACATTATCTAGGTAATTATCCATTAATGTCTTCGCAGACTCTTCATACGAGTACACAAATGCCTTTTGAACTTCTTTCTTGGCGATATTATCATATTCTTTGCGAGCCAAGGAAATGTAATTCATATAACGCTCCCGCAACTCAGCCGTAATGGACGGATGCTGGTCGAGACCCTCCTTTAGCGATCTTAGTACATCCAAAGCATTAATTGATGGAATTTCTTTTCGAATAATCGTTGAAGAGATTCGGTTAATCACATAGCGAGGATCGATTCCGCTCATTCCTTCATCCGTATATTCCTTCTTCAACTCATCGACATCTGCGGAATTATAGCCCTCGACAACCTCACCATCATACAATCTCATTTTCTTCACTAAATCAATATCGCCTTTTTTTGGCTCCTTCAAACGCGTCAATATAGTGAACATCGCAGCCACACGGAGCGTATGTGGAGCAATATGCACATCGGCGACATCACTCTCACGAATCATTTTTTCATAAATTCGCTCTTCCTGTGAAACCTTTAAGTTATAAGGAATTGGCATAACGATAATCCGCGAATGGAGCGCCTCGTTCTTCTTATTGGAAATAAACGAACGGTACTCCGTTTCGTTCGTATGCGCGACAATCAGTTCACTAGCGATAAAAAAGGCACTCAAAAATTCAGATAAAAAAATTTATTGACAACAAAAAAGAACTCTCAACCCGTTTTTTGAGTTGAAAGTTCTAGATCTTGCAAATATATTCGTGCTAGTAATTGGGAAAGACTTTCCATTGGCTTTTCCTTTTTCTCTGTCGGTGCTAAAAATGTAATCCAACCATTTTCAATCTCTATCTGTTGTCCTTTCTCTATTTTCATTTCCATGTCCCTCTCCCCCATCTCTGTATTTTATCTTTATGTATGTATTGGCTTGTCCTATGTATAAATTTATAGATTCATTGATTACTATATTTATCCATTACTGCCATTTCGATTGGCTCAAGTAGTATACACACGAAAAAGGGGATTTCCAAATTTATTTTTGAAAAATGAGAAATTTTTTTAGAAGAGGAAATTTAACTGGAATAAAATGGAACCAATTACATATAGATAGGAATGTAAGACAACTTAGGTTGGGTTACAATTCCATTCGGATCACCCTTTCTTTTTTTAAAGATAGGTTTTAACAAACCTAGACCTTAGGTCACCTCCTTCGTACTCTAAGGTCACAAACCGACACCTAAACATCACCTTTTAGGTGTTTTTTATGTTTATGGGAATTTTGATTTAATTGCACTTTTTAGGCAAAAATGACCCTATTATAAGAGTTTTGAATGTATTTAATTGAAAAGGGGTTATTATTTGATATTTATCATAGTGATTTGCGTTCAAGGGGTTGAAGTTACCACTTCAACGCCATTGGTGATTTATGAATCAAGAATGAATTTAATTGGGTTTTGATCATTAATAAATGGAAATCGTTATCTTTAGAAAAAAATCCAACCATTTTGTATTTTTCCTTTTCAACATAAATTCCAATTACTTCTAAAATAAATATAAGGATAGTTAACTAGGTATCGGTTAACTATCCTTATATTTATATGAACTAATAACTTTAACTTTTCCCATTTACAAAAGGACAGGTGGCTCTCTACCAAATAATAGGCGTGGTCATTTTGTAACTAATTTTTTTCAAACATATTAAGACTCAAAATTCAAGATGAACAATTGACAAATAATTCTCTTATTCATTAATGACACGAATTTAGTTCACTAATTTATCCTTAGAAAAAGAAAGTCAGGATAGTTAACATTAGCTATGTTAACTATCCTGACTTTTTTCTAGCACCAAAAATAAAGATAATATATTTGTTAAGTTATCTAGTATAGATGGCTTTGGTTGTTGACAAATAATTTCTAATGATAACAAGTTCCGATTTGTGAACCACATACCTTACACTCATCGTCAGGATCGTTTCCGTTGCAACATATACAGGAATATTGATGACAATGTGGACAACATCTACAATCATAACTTGAATATCCACATCTACTGCAACAATTACACGGATAACTTCCACACGTACTACATTCATCCGAATTATTATAGTTAACATCATCGTCATTATCTTCATAAGAATAATGTTTTTTTGACGATTTTTTTGAATAATGAATTCTTTCTTCATATGAATTTGATTCGGATGTATCTATTACTGAAGAATAGTTGCCTGTTCGATAATTCGTAGTATCACTTATATACTTTTGAAGTTCAATGGGTTTATTCCTTCTTTCGCTCTGTCCTGAGCTCCAGCCTAAATAATATAAAATTCCAATGGGAATAAATAAAAATCCTATCCATGGTTTAATCAAATAAAGTGCTGCAAAAATAGCAAAAGCAAAACAAAAGAAATTTAGCCTAGTAAATATAAATTTATTTTGTGAGAATTCTGGCTTATTTTCTTTAATTCTCTTATAAACTGTATAATTGTTCAACATTCCATAGAATAGATTTAGGAATATAAATAAATGTACAATTGATTTATTTTCTTTTCCCCAAAACAGTAATGTAACAATAAGCAAAGTTTGTAATAGAATACTGATGATCATCCACTTCAGCTCCTTTAAATACAACCATGAAAAAGTGGTAGCTCTGCCATATTGTAGTGACACTTAGGACATAAGTTAATGAAACCACTGCCCCTTACAAAGCCCTTTAAAATGGAAAATCGACTAGCTCTTTATACCAGGAGGCTATTATACACGTAGAGACTCCTGGTAAAGTGATAAATTGCATTGTCTACTAGAGAAAGTTTTTTTCTCGGTGGCTCTTCAAACCACTAGTGTCACTAAACTAAGTCACAGATGCCACTGAGTCATGGTAATAATAAACACTTCTATGAAGGTGATTAAATTAAAAAATTAATGCTCTTAAAAACCTATTTTACATTAAATATTCTCTTCATAAATATTGCTAGATGTTCTTGGACTTTTGAACAAGCGTCATTAGCTTTCTTTGCAATAGCACTATTGTATTCTGCATATGGACCCTCACTTATACCAGCAAATACATAAACATATGTATTTTTAGGATCAACTGCTATTTCTTTATACCAATCTGAATATCCCTCACTTTCAAATTCTTTTAATGGCATTTTTATTATTTCTCCGATAAATAAATCCTTTTTTAGGAATAGCGTATCATGGAAATAGACCATTAATTGATATGTTTCAAACTCTTTATTTTTGACTTCCTTAAATACCAATTGATTTCTAATCGCTTTTGGTAAGGTTAACTTCATTCCTGTTTTAGTACCTTTATAGGTGACAAAATCGGATCTGACCAAATTATACTTACCAGGATATAGCGCTGTTTCAAACTTTTTCAGGTATTTAATTTCTAAATTAATGTTTAAGCCTTTTAATGAAACTATCGCTGTTCCTTTTTCACCGCTATTTCCGTCAGTAAATCCAAACTTCCCTATTCCGTTTTTATCAAATGTTATATTATATGTTGGTGTATCTGAGACCCTAGTAGTTAAGGTAGGATCCCCGACTTGAAGAACTTCTGCGAAAAGTTTTATTTTACCCTTTGTTGTAGAACTAAAATTAAGCTTTAACCCTAAACCAGACTTTTCTCTATAAGCATCGGTGTACCAGTCACCCTTGTATTTTTTAAAATCTGGTGCCGCTCCATGAACTTGCACGGATGTAGCAAACATTAAGAAACAAATAATTAAACTTAGTTTTTTTAACATTCTCTCACCTCAAATTAACAATCTCTAATACTATTCTTCTTAATAATTATGAGTGATTAATATGAATTATGAATTATTCAGTATGACCATCTTCAAAAATCCAACTATCAAAACGTGTAACGAACCAACCATTAAGAAAATCATCAAGGTGTGACGAACTACCTAATGTAACAGTAATCTCATTCCAAAAAGTACCTTCTTCATTTGGATTGTCATGTAATCTTATTGTGAAATTTTCAAACGAAAAAGAGCTGCCAATCTTTTCATGTTGAGTTACATAAAAATTCTCCTTTCCATTTTTAATAGCTTTTAGAAACGGTTCTTGTACTTTATCACTTTTATATATGTAATATTGCCCATCCATTTGATCTTGCTTATCATAATAGTATTCTAGTAGCATTTTTGAATCCGAAGGTAAAAAATCTTCAAAAAGAGCTAAAACCTCTTGTGGATTATCAAAATACTGTTCATTAGGTTTAGAAATTCTCATGGCTGTAATTACTCCATTTGTTGCACCTATATGGATTTTGTAACCATTAAAATCTTCTACGTTTCCCATTAAAGCTTTATTCTTGTATCCATAATCAATAACAAATTTTTCACCAAAATAATGCCTGAATGTATCAAAGTTATTACCAATTGTTGGATGTTTTCCGATGTTAGATTGAATACCCAATTCAATTAAATCCTCATATTTTCCCAATTCTTTATATGAATAAGGACTCTTTAATTTCTCTTCTGATTCTTTCTTACTTTCATTAGAAAGTACCTCTGGATTTTTTGTTAACTTTCTCGAAGTGGTTTCACTGCAACCTGCCGTAACTGCTATAAGAGTTGATAAGGTAAGAATAATTAATTTTAGTTTCATCTATCTTCCCACTTTCTAAATTCAATAGTGGATATTATTCCCTTTAATTGGTATATATTCCTGAAAACAATCGTCGATATAAAACTTTTATACCAAGAAGGAATTTTAATAAATCCTTTTAAGGATGGTTAAATTCATTGTTAACAAAGCAAGATATTTCTGAAAGTGCTCATACAAATCAATCTAAATGAATGAAATAAAAATACCAATCATATAGTAGGTTGTACCAAATTTTTTTAAAAGGAGGATTGAAAAATGATTAAACCGATTCTTTCTAGAGAAGAAACTTGTCCTGTATGTGACGGGGATGGAAGAGTTTACTTTGACATCGTGATAGGTGGAGGTAGTAGAACATTTGAGGAATGTAAAGGGTCAGGGAAAGTTTAGAAGTAGACTTAGTTTTCCATACAGAGATAATTGAAAACATTACATATAGGGGCTTACAAATGGTTATTCCTTATTTTTCCACTATGTCTATTTGTACATAAACCCAAGTAGCCACTTTCCTGTTTTATGCAGGATTCGTATTAACGTACTTTCATTTTATTTAATTGCTCAAATAAAACAGTTCAACAGAATTCAATGGTAGGGTCATAGCTTGCTCCCTGCTGCCTTTATCAAAAGGTAAATGAATACATAAATTAGGTTAAATTCCAATAGACTATACTATCTCAAACGAAGTAATAAGTACCTGAGGGAAAATACGTGAAACTAAAAAAACTCTATTTTTCATAGCCATATTTTTTTTTACATTAAGTTTTTCAATGCCCATTTCCTTTGCAGCAACTCAAAGCACACCTTCAATTAAACAAGTAAAATTAGGTTCAAGTTCGTATCCTCAGTTAGTAAATTTATCGAATAAAAAAATCATGAACGATGTTAATAAATATTTAAAACAACTTGCATTAGAAATAGATCGAGAAGATAAACAAATTAAGTTAGACGATCCTGAATGCAAGCAATGTGGAAATACATCTGTTTACAAAATAATGGTTTTAAACCAAAATATTTTATCTTTAAAGTATGTAATTAATTGGTATACAGGTGGGGCTCAGAGAGAATATTATTATGATTCTTATAACGTAAATCTCAAAACTGGTAAAAGAATCTATTTAACTAACGTATTAGATACCAAAACCAAAATGTAAGGCAAAGTCTTACATATCCAAAATTCTTAAAGCAGAGAATAAAGAACGAGGATATGAAGCTTTTATAACAGATTTACAATTAGATATAGACACAGATTTTGTATACTGTAAGAATGGATTTACTGTCCTTTTTAGCCCTAACTATCCAGGTAACGATCATGCTGCTGGTGGAATTGATATTGATATTCCGTATTCTGCAATTAAAAAACAAATCCAGCATTTTTAATGGAAAAAAGAGACCTCAAAATGAATTTTGAGGTCTTTTTGTTAATATCTTGACAGTAGCTTTTAGAAAAAGAACAATAAAAGTTTGTAAATTTCTTACTTATGTAGCACGATATACTTTTATTTTTTCCATCTCCTCTTTCATCAGCTTGTTGAATTGTTCCTCTAACTGAATTTCCGTGGGAATATTGTTCAAATTATTTACTAACTCTTGAAAAATATTTTCCTTAATTTTAGTTTTATTTTCCATGAAGTACCATTCTATTTCTTTTCTACGATTATAGGCATCTACATATTCATTCACTACTTGAAGTATGGGTAAATAGTTTCTCTTTTCCTTAAAAGTATTTTCCATAATAGTGAATGTAACCTCTAACTCTTTTAATTCCTCTAATTTTTGATTTTCTAGCTCAACCATTATTACTTCATCCGTAATATCAGTTGCGTATTTCTCTTTATAATATGCAAATTTACCAATGTCTTCCGTACTACTTCTATCCTGTAAAGCCAAGGTTCGAATTTCTTTATACTTTTTATTATAGCCCTTTATAATATCCCTCACTGCTTGTTCCGTAAATTGTTCGTCATTTACCAACCCGTTCAATACTCTATTTTTTTCTTCTTCAAGCCTGGATTGTATCGAATCTAAGGTATATGTTGATTTGATTTCTTCAATAATCTTGTCTTTTTGAAAAATGTACTTTTCTAATATTCTATTTTGTTCACGATTAAATCTAATTTCAATTTCTTTTAGTAATACTGTCGGTGAATTCGAATACTCCTTAAAAAAATCTATTGGCCCCAGATATAGCCATTTAAATTTTGATGATGGCGAAGCGTATGCCTCTCTTGATTTAACTCCTTGCGAACGTAATTTTCTTGCTTTTTCATTTTTATTTCTTACACCCGTTGGATCATACCACCAAGTGTATAAATATGGCTTATTTTTAATCACCTTTATTGTTAATCTCTCACTAATTATTTGTTTCATTTTTATCCCCCCTAAATTTAATCTATTATATCTGAGTTTTTAGATTTTTGAGAAAAATAATAAATCCTTTTTAAGGATAGTTAATTCGGTACGAAGAATGAACGTTTCTTGTTTTGAATAAACGTTCATTTAGACCATCGTAATTTGCTACCATTTGGAATCAGTAAAGGTGTTATCTATTTTATTCATATATTTTATTACATCATAATCTAAGGATTTTAGATGATTATTTAAATCATTGCGTGACATGATGATGCCCTCTGTATGGGTACCTTGCCATTGTGACCAATGTTCAACTAAATACATATCCTCAACTTTTATCCCATCGACTTCAAATATTTTATAAACTTTTTCATGTTCAAATTGAGAACCAGTTGAATAATTCCGTCCATCCCATACATCTAAACAGACTGATTCTTCAGAAACAATTAATGACGTTTCAATGCTTACTTCATCATAAATCACCTCAAGATTTGTTCCTTTCATCCACCGATAAAGTCGAACCTCATATCCGTCTTTTAAATTATAAAACTCATCATTATACATATCGTACATTAGCACATCGTCGGATGGCATGGTTTCTTTCGAATACCGAATCTCTAAATCGTTATAACCTAAATGGTGAAGAAACTGTTCAATACCGTAATAGGTATCCTTATCAAAATCCTCTTGTGAATCTCCGTATTTTTCTAATTGTTTTTTCAACTTCTCTGTATTAATGCTGTTAACATCAATACCGTTAATAACCAATTGCTCCCCATCACCCAGCTGAACTTCTGTTTTTATATCTTCTGGGTCAATTAAAAATCGATTCCCATCATATTCCTAAATAATAATCTCTTTCATCTTTACCCTCCTCAACAAGAATACTATCTAATTATTTCTTATTGTTTTTATACACTACAAAAATGGAATCTCAAAGAAACCAAGGAAAAATATTTTTAATATTTTCTCAAGTAAATAAAATAGAATATTTCTAGAAGGGTTTAATATTTTTTCACGCAATAAAGTAATAAACGTTTCTACTTTCGTTAAAACGTTTACTAGGAGGTGACCAATTTGGCAATTTCAATTACATTTGGAAATCAAAAAGGCGGATGTGGCAAATCAACAACCACAGGCATTCTCGCTCATTTATTAAGTAATGAAGGTTATAGAACTTTGGTTATAGATATGGACTCGCAAGGAAATATTACAGAATTATTATCAGGAAAAATATCAAATGAATTCGTCGGTAAGTCAGTATTAGAAGCTATGCAGGAAAACGACATAGAAAAATTTGTATATCCCATTAAGGAAAATCTTGAATTACTCCCAGCAAATAACTTTCTTGCTACCTTCAGTCGATGGATATATACAGGCAAAACATACTTAGGAGAACATAAACCTTTGAGTTTGAAAAACCCTAGCTTAGTTTTGAACAAAGCGTTAGAATCTGTCAGGGACAAATATGATTTTATTCTGATTGACACTCCACCCTCTCTTTCTGAGCAAACGACAAATGCTTTATGTTCTAGTGATTTTGTTATATTAATGTTCGATTGTTCCAGTTGGTGCTATTCATGTATTCCAAATTTTATGGATTCCGTTAAGGCGGCTAAAAAAGTAGGAAATAGAAACGTTGAAGTGATCGGAATATTAAGATTCATGTCTGATGTAAAGAGGAAGGATGCAATTGCATTTCAACAGCTTATCGAAGAAGATTATCCCCAAGTTGTTTTTGGCACAGTTATTCACCGTAGAGCATCTATTGGGAGAATCTCATTGTTTGGGTTTAATAATAACCAAGAGCTTAATCATGCATTAAGCCATTTTCAAGGGTTTTATGAGGAGTTGTTGCATCGTGTCAAAAAACAATATTGATGATATAAAAAACTTAAAAAAAAGTAGGACTGTCTCACCTTTGACTGCTATAAGTGAGGAATTAGTTCCATTAAATGAAGAAATAAACGTTGGAAGCAAGGAAGAAAGTTTTGAACGAAAACGGGTCTCATTTGATTTAAGAACCGACCTACATAAAGAATTAAAAATCCTTTCGACTATTAAAGGCATAAATATCTATATTATGTTGGAAGATGCAATCAAAAATTATTTAGAACAAATAAAAAAAGGGTAGTTAATAAATTAATTGGATTAAGTATTGACACTAGACAGTAAATTAAGCAAGATACGGCATTATTTATTCTATAATTTTGAAATAAAAAAATCTCTAATTGCACCTTCAAATTTAAAGATTTCTAGTATTGAGTAATTCTTTTTTGGTATATTTATTCCATATTCTAGGGACTTTTTTGCCCTAGTTTATCATACATTCTGTCAATAAATACTTCATTAGGCATTTCCAATGCTTGTGCTGGGATTAGGAAAACATCTGGTTTTCTGCCAACTTCAAAAACCAAAAGAACAAGGTAAAGATTTTTATTGGTAATGGCATGCTTTTTGGTACAAAAACATAGCCTGTTCCTCTAGGAGATTTTACTTGAATCTCACAAAAGCGCCCATTTTTGTCTTTTATAATAAAATCAATACCATGATCATTCACTTCTGAAGTATAAACATCGCATCCATATTATGCAAACTCCATCTTTGCAATATACTCTGAGTATTTTGCTACTTGTAAAGTATTTAGTTTTGTCCAATCAGTTTTTGGTATAGTTGTTCCTTGCTACTCCCTTCGTACCCCTATTTACACAATCATCACCGTAATTTTTGAAGGCTACTTTTGGATATTTTTGTGTATAAAAAACTATTACTATTTAGTAAAATCTTATTCGGAGGTGTTTAATTTTGATATTTGATATGACGGATTATGATAGTACATTAAAATCACTATTAGAGTTATTAAACTTAAATGAAGAAGATAAAGAGAATATTATAGACTTCGTTTATCTTGAAAGTACAGATGTAGAGGATTTTTTAGAATCATTCGAAATTGAAGATGAACATTTGTTAGAAAAGGATGTTGAACTTGTTAGTTTACATAGCACTACCAGTTTTGATAATTGTAAATCCATTACAGAGTTAGGAATCATTAATTTGCAAGATGCAGTATCACATGAAACACCATTAAAGGATTATTTAAGTAAAAAAGAAATCCAAATTAATATTAAGGATAAGTACATTTTATATAAAGGCAACAAACTTGATATTAGTGAGAAAACTCATGGTTTTTCTTTAACCGATGCTGAAGAGTATCTAAATCGTATAATACATAAATTTTATGGAGATTTCCAAATTAATGCATTTTTATGCCATACAAATGTAGTTTCATATGGAGGCTATACTAGAGATAGACCTGAGATACTTCTTGATTTAGCCCAATTCCTAAAAGATGCTACAATTGAGAGTGATTGGGTTAAAGATAAAAACAAGGAACATTATATTATAAAATTTATGCAACCCCTTCATTATTATAAATATTGGACATTTGAGGTTGAATATGAGGATAGTTATTACGGAATTACGAAAGACAATCGGGATTATTTACCTAATGATGTAATTGAAGTAAAAGTAAAAAGATGGCTGATTCAAAAATGTCTTAATATTTTGAGATACGGGGTTTATGAACTCTTTTCTTATGTACATCCAAAAGTGAAAATAGAACCGAAAGACATCTTAGAAATTATGTTAGAACAAGAATATCTTAATAAGTATAAAATCGAAGATGATTATTAATATAGTCTTCAAAAAAAGAGAACACTTGGGAAACTAAGTGTTTTTTCGTTTGTTTTTGAATCCTTTTCCTTCATTGTGAATTTTTACGAACTGTTGTATGCTATTGGTCGGGTCAACGAAGTCAATCGCACTAACAATTATTAGAGAATAACTTATTTTGTGCAAAACGGATAGTTTGACTTTATTTAGGTATAAAAAAGGATAGTTAACCATTAACGAGTTCGGTTTAGAGATGGCAAACACTAAATGACACCAGAAACAGTATAAAAATTCGCATTTTTTTTGACAGAAATTAATAAGAGAAAAAAGCACGGTGCTACCATGCTTTTCTCAACCATAATGTAGCACTATTTTCTGACCCTTGTGATTATTTATAAACTTCTATACCATAGTTTAAATAATCCCGAACAAAAAAGTCACTTGTTAAAAAAAGGAGCAAACCATAAAAATATCTAAACTCTGAAACAAGGGATGAATTCATGTTTGCGATCATAATTCGCTTTTCCCATTCGAAATTTAACGGGAATCTTTTATCTGGCAAATCAATCCCAATCCTTGGAGTGATTTTTTTTCCGTCTATTCCCGTCTAGGTCTATTGGCTCACTCGTAATCGTGATAATTAAATTTGGTCGGTTGACTTTATTGAAAGACATGTAGGAAAGTAGTTGATCAAGATATTGCCTTATCCTCCCCTTAATCGTTCGATTACTTTTCTCGGTTTTATTTTTTCTTCTCCTCTTAGTAATTTTAGGGAACCAATTTCTATCCTTAAAGAACGCTCCGTTTGGATATTCATAATCTTCCAATTCATCGAATACATACTCAGGAAGTTCCTTTTTCACCAATTCAGAAATTGAGATGCTACCATCACGATCTTTATATTCCAAAAGAATCGCATTTGGATTCTTTTCTGCTAGTATGGCTAATTCATACATTGCAATGGTCAATGGGTCGATGGTACTTAAATGGTTATATGTCGAAAAGTTTTTATTTCTGGCTTCTTTAATATCAGAAGCATAGGCATAACGCCATCCATCCTCAACTTCAACAGGCACCTTGTCATACGCGGAATCATCTTTTGTATAATAATTATAAAAACAATAAAGGGGAATAGCTCCTACAATGGAAGCTTCCTTTATCAGGTTTTCTAACTGTTTACCATCTTTATGGTCCAAATCCTTATAACGGTATTCATCATCCATTTTATGCAACCGCTTTGCTTGGATCCTCATATGTACAGCTTCTAGTTCAAAATCATCATTCCCAGGAAAAACAATCCACCATTCGATGTCCGCTCCTATCTTCCCCTCATTCACCCCTTTGATGGCAAGCAGTCGGTCACTATTCATTTTCTTCAATTCTTTTAAAATATCAACGGTTATAGCTTTTTCCTCTATACCTTTATTCAGCCAAAACATATCATCCCAAATTTTTTTTGATATTCTTTTAAAGGCGTCATCAATTCTCACCCTTCAACCCTCCCCCTACTTTAAAGCACTACCAAACTATCATACAAAATTTTCCTACAAGTTGAAATATTTTTATTCCCCAAGTGCTTTTGTTGTCATAATTTTAAAAATTCCTCAAAGAAAGCTATTAATCCCACTCTGGCGGAAGGGATTAAATTCTTTCTTATACTCCTATTAATACAAATTTTACAAAAAATAAACAACTTTTCAAAAATCGTTTAAATACGTATTTTTTTCATCTTATATTCGATACGGATTAAAATCCTCATATAAATGGTTACGGCTGGAATGTACCACTTCTGCCATGTTTTTTACCAGCGATTGTCATAGGTTTACCACTTGTTTCCACTGAGTTTACCAATGGGGATAGTATTTTTTAATAATGAAAAATAAAAATCCCAATTCATCCTTCTTTAAGCAAGGAATTAGTATTTTTTCAACAATCGTATCCGATTGTTGAACATCACATTACTTTATTGAATAGTTTATTTGTACTGCGCAGCAAATCAGCTGTTCTTCCTTTTTTCTTCTTCAATTAGCTCTCAAAATTCAATGTAAGAAATGGTAAAATTAAATAGTTAAATTTATAGATATTAAGGATGTGATTTAATATGGATTTCGATATGGACATGCCCCTTTCCCAAAACCATTGTTTTTTGTGTGGTGTGGAACTAACAGAAAGCACAGATGAACACATCTTTCCCAAATGGCTGCAACACAAATTTAATCTATGGAATAAAGCTATTACCTTATTAAATGGGACATTAATCCCCTATCGAAAGCTAAAAATCCCTTGCTGCAATACTTGCAACAATGAACATTTATCTCAACTAGAAATTGACATATCCAAAGCCGTAGATGGTGGTTATGATTCATTTATACAGTTAGACCAAGACAAAATATTCTATTGGGCATCTAAAATTCTTTACGGTTTGTTCTTTAAGGAATTATCCTTAGCTGTTGATAAAAGGAACCCAGCTGGTGGGACCATTATGAGTCCTGAAGCGATGAAAAAATTTCAAACATTGCATATGTTACTTCAAGGCATTCGGTTCCCTACTGAATACATTTCGGTCAAACCTTACTCCATTTTCATCTTTAAAATGTATCAATATGAGGAAGATGATTGGCAGGAATCCAATTTTAATTACTTTGACAGCCTTATTCAAACCGTTTATGGAATGAAAATAGGGGATATTGGATTTATTCTATGTATAGAGGATTCTGGTGTTCAAGCTGAATTTGGAAAAGATTATTTTGATAAATTTATGGATAAAACCCTTCATCCTATTCAGTTAAAGGAACTTTACGCTAAAATTAATTACAAGGTATGTTTAGCTAAATACTTTCCTCGATATATGATTATTCAAAATGACCATGAACGGATTGTCCAAGTCATCCAACCTTCTGGATATTTATTTGATGCTTGGTCACAGGAATTCTATGCACATGCTCTTGCACATATATGGAGTACATATCCTCTTCTAGGGCTTGGAGATATTTATGTTCCACCTAATCAGGTTTTGAGTTACTTAACTAATGAAGATGGGTCCTTTAAGCAACTGCCGAAGCATATCTTTGCAAAAAAACAATAAAAAACTATAAGTATTTTAGCAAAACGGGTTACTTTACCTTTCGCAATACTCATTTTTTGCGCTCCGTGCGTTTTGCAGCGTTTTTTGATTACAAAAAAGACAAACGAAGTTCCATAAGAGCGGGGTTATAACAACAGATTTTATCTAACACCTTGTTCAACTAACGCACCCGTTTGCGGAAGTCTGGTCAATAAAAAAAAATCAAATTTGTATAACATCTATAACAATTCCCAAAATTATGTTTTCAATGTTTTATCACCAGAAGGTTGAAGTGGTAAACAGTGTGTCATTCTCTGGTAACCTTTTTGTCATTCAGTGGTAAAAACTATGTCAAGAATGGTACATTACATTGGCCGTAATCATGATAAATCCGTACCAATTTTTTTTACCATATTTAGATTAGAATTGAAAATGAGCAAATCCCTCGAAGGATTTGCTCATTCTTTTAGTATTTGTAGCGAATAGTGAAAATGGGATCATACTGCATGGAATATTGTAGTATGTGTCTTTCAACATTCTGAGTTTTCCCACTGTATTCTAATACAGGGGAAGGAACACCTTCTGGACTAATCGCTGATGGTTCTCCGTACAATGACGCACCTCTTGGAAGTATAATAATAACAGACATTGTAAATCTTCCTTCTGTCACCCTAAAGTTACTTTGTGGGGCGATAAATGAAAACTCGAAAATTTCTCCTTCGGAAGTTACAGTTGGAGTTATTTCTTTTTGCATGAAGAATTTTAACTCTTGGCTTCCAGCTTCTAACTTAATGGTACTTGGAGCTACCATATTTGCTTCTTCCTTTGCCAAATTCCATTGCTGTCTTAATGCTTCAATCTTTTCTTCTAATTGTCTCCTTTGTTCTTCTGGAATGGTATCCAGCTGTTCTAAATCGACTGGGGATTGAAACTCTTGCCTGTTTTCAATTTCACTTAACGTCCTTAGATAAGCTCTTTGGGGATCTCCTGTGATAATAGGAAGTACAAGGGTAATATCCTGAGTTTCTGGGTTGGTCAAATTAATAACTGTATCGATATTAACAATGTCACCAACATTTCCTCCCTGTATCCTTGAAGTATCATTGATTGTCACGATCGTATCTTGCTTCTGAATTGCTCTAGTAAACTCTGACATTCCACATAACCTCTCTCATCAAAAATATTGGTTTAACTGATTTGAACTTTTATTTCTTTTGAAACCTAGCTTTATATCCAAATATAAAACTATCTTTTTTTACTCTTTGCTTGAGCAAGAACAGACCCTGCTAAGCTTTTGGTTAAATTGCTTGTTCTTCCATCTTGTAAAGCTTTAGATGCCTTTGTAGCCATGTTTGTACTTGAAACCTTTTTAGTGCTAGTCTTTGACATTATCATCACCTGCCTTCTCTTAATTTTTGTATATTCACTATAAAGTTTGTTTAATAGAAACAATTCTTTATAGAAATAACTTATTTTGTTATCCAGCATACAGATGTAACCGTCAAGTAGTTCTGAACACTTTTTGCTAATTTATTTTGAACACTCTTA
>NZ_JBTOOE010000006.1:0-223045 GCF_054786815.1 Pseudoneobacillus rhizolycopersici
GATCATCTCCTTAATTGGCAAGTATATCCATTTACACAAAATTTTAGACGCTCTCTGGTTTTGGCATTGAGAGTACTCCTCAACGCCAGTTTGCTGCTTACTCTTGCTGGTTTTGGCGTTGAGAGTAATCTTCAACGCCAGTTTGCTGCTTACTCTTGCTAGTTTTGGCATTGAGAACCGCACTAACCCCAAGCAATCCAGAATAAAACAAAAGAAGGTTCATCCGCTTTATTTTGACAAAGCAGATGAACCTTCTTTTATGTTACTCTTTACAACTCCACTAAATTTAAACACAATAATGCCGCCAACTATTACTAGTACCCCGATCAATTGTTGGGCGGTGAATGGGATTTTTTGCAATCCGAACCAGCCAAAGGAATCAATCAACAAGGCAGAGCCAAGTTGAGAGGCGAGCGCGATGGAAATGGCATAAGTTGGACCTAGCAGTCTGATTCCTTTTACCATAAATGTCACTACACCAATTCCTAAGAGACCACAAACCCAGTGCCATACTTTCATATTTTCCAATGAAAAAAAACTAAAACCATCAAAGATAAGTCCGCAAATTAATGATGCTAATGCCCCTAAACCAAGTACTAGAGTGGTTGTTACCCACGAATTCGTCTTTATATTGACATTGCTGTTGAAAATCGTTTGCAAACTGACTAGTAACCCTCCGACTACTGCCATTAATAAACCGATAACCAACTTTATCTCCCCTAACTACGTTTAACGTTTATTCATATATATTGTGATTGGCCAATCTATGCAAACCTGCTTGGTCTTTTACGATAATAAATCCCTTTCTTCGCTCAACTAATCCTTCACGACTGAACTGTTCAATCACTCTATTTAAGTGTCGGTAGCTAGTGCCAATAAAATTGGCGGTATCTTTAATGTTAATCAACATGGTTGCAGAATCAACACTTATATTAGAGAGAAGGTAGCTTGCTAATCGTACTTCAACAGGATGCATTAAACTTTGCGATAATGAAAGTGTTTTGGTATAGAGCTTTTCAGATAGCATATCCAAAAAGAAATGCAGTAATGGTGGATGCTCATGTCCAAATGCTCTAAGCCAACGATACGAAATGCCAATCATCGTTACCGGTGATACCGCATCGACGGTATTGATAATATCTATATGGCGAATGTACTCAATGTCACCGATTAGTTCCAGTGGTTTTTTAAATGAGAGGATTAGCGTTTTTCCATCCGCTGTGTTAGTGTAAATTTTCACTTTTCCCTTCACTAGTACGTATAAATACTCGGGTAAATCTCCTTGCGAGCAAATGATCTCCCCCTGTTCAAAGTGGTACAAGGATAAATAAGGAAATAGTTGTTCATTAAAAACGGATTCTAACCGATATTCTTGCAGATAATGCTTCAATCGTTCACTGTTATTCTCTATTTTCACATTTGCCCTCCTCCTAAGTTATAACGTTAGGATTACAACTCCTGTTACCATCATAGCAATACCCAGAACTTGAGGTAACTCCATTTTCTGCTTTTTCACTCCAAACCATCCGTTATGATCGATGATAAAAGTTAAGCCCAACTGTGCAATCAATAGGACTGCCATTGTCAAGGTTGCGCCAATTTTTTGAAAGGCAAGAACATTACTAAAGAGGACAATGGCTCCAAACGATCCAGCTGATAAATATAAGGGCTTTATTTCCTTTAACTTTTTCCATGATTGGTCTCTAAAACTCAGAACGATGATGAGCGAAACGATAAAACCAGTAAACTGAGTGATCGTTGCTGCCTGCCATGTTCCGATATCTTTACTAATTTGCGAAACCGCCACACCTTGAAGGGTGATAAATGTCCCAGCCAATAATGCAAATATACTCCCTTTCATCTAACCCTCTCCCATGTAGTATTTATTCTTTCATTTAATGATAAAAGTTGCTTTTGAAAAAGGACATATGTCCCAAATAACAAAAAATAAAAAGCCCTACTCTGCTAGTAGGGCCTATCAGTCTTTACACCGATTCAATCATAGCCATCTTAATATTGTTTATATCAGCTGAACTGCATGGGGTAACGGCATATGTCATATTACATTTTGGACAATTCATAATAACTTTTGTAAAACGAAAAACTTCCCCACACTCACATTCGATTTCGTGCTGAACTAGAGGTGGCTGGTTCTCTTTTCCTTTACTTTTCACATGGTTAATTATGTCTGAAACGGTTTGTTTATTAGAAGCGCATCCGCACATATTGAACCCTCCTGATATTCGTTATGGGTTAAGCCTACCACACTTTTACTTAAATCAATGTGTCAACTTTTCAAACAATTTACCCATGGAAAAATAATTATATTTAGTTCGACTAAAGGAGCCCCAAAGAGACGATACTATAAATTGTTTGACAATCATTCAAGATGAGAAAGGAGAATTCTTATGCCAAGAGGAGCTACTGAAACAAGTACTCTAAAACTAGGTGATCAGGCACCTGATTTCACCTTACCGGCACACGGTGACCGCAAGTTTTCCTTGAGTGAATTTCGCGGATCCAAAAACGTGTTTATTTGCTTTTATCCTTTAGATTGGACTCCAGTTTGAGGAGCGCAAATGCCTTCTTACGAGGATGATTTACCTCGTTTTGAGGAGTTTGATACCCAGGTCGTGGGTATTAGTGTAGATAGCGTTCATAGTCATGATGCGTGGGCAAGATCGATTGGTGGAATTTCTTATCCATTATGTGCTGATTTTTACCCACATGGAGAAGTAGCAGAAAAATACGGGGTTCTACGCAAGAATCCAGATGAACCGGCTTACGGTGCCTCTGAACGTGCCCTTTTTATCGTAGATAAGGAAGGCATCATTCGCTTTATCGATGTTCACCCACTCGGGCAACAGCCTGATAATGAAGAGTTATTTGATGTTTTACGTAAACTATAACTTGGTTCTATTAACAAGTAAGGAGACTGTGTATGGAACTCTCTAGAAAAGCTATCCCATATACACCTGTCAATAAACCATTGCATGAAATGACCATCATGATCGTTTCAACCTCCGGCGTCCATCTCAATAGCCAGGAGCCATATAACACAAACCCGGCTGAAGGCGATGCCACTTTTCGCATCATTCCAGGCGATGTAGATGCAAAGGACTTAACGGTTACCCATGCTGCTCCAAAGGAACATTATAATACCGATGCACCGAAGGAGGACATAAATTGCGTCTTTCCGATTGATCGGTTACGCGAAATGGTCGATGATGGCGATCTTGGTGGGGTTGCCGAAAAACACCTCACCATGATGGGCTACTCCATGCGTTTGAATAAAATCAACAATGAGACCATCCCTGCCCTTGTAAAAGAGGTTGTCCGTTCCAAGGCGGATGCCGTTCTATTAACAGCCGGCTGACCGCTCTGCCATCGCACTGTAGTTACAGTGCAGCGTGGAATTGAAGCACAAGGGATTCCAACTACATTAATCACGTTAGATGTCGAACAATCTAGCTTAATGAGGCCCCCACGTGCGATTCACCCAGTCGGATTCGAATTTGGCCATTCCCTTGGAAAACCGCATGATAAGCAAACGCAAATGCGGGTGTTACAAGCAGCCTTGGCTGAATTAATGGAAAAACAAGAGCCTGGGCACATTCATGAAACCAATTTTCCTAGTTATTAATTCCTTTTGAAAAAACAGCCATGAGCTTACTTACTCATGGCTGTTTTTTGTATTGAGTGCCTTTCTTTTTTGAGGCGGACATTGAATCCGTTATTTTACTAAAAATGGTGCTTTTAGCAACCTTTGAGGACATTGAATCCGTTATTCACTAGATTTTTGGGGAAATCGGCCTCTTTTTCATCAAATAACGGAAAGTATGTCCGTAAACCTATTAAATATGGGATCTTTTTCAAACATAGTGGAACGTATGTCCGGCAACAGTCTTGTCTTTTCAAAAATCGGCTCTACACTTCGCAATAATAGTTACTATAAAACCTTTAAACCGACTGGTGAAACATCCTCTGAGAATGTTGAATGTGATTCTGAATTTGCGAAGAAACCGATGAACTTTGCCACCTTGTCTCCTTTATTTTTGACGGTATGTGGAATGGATGGCGGTATAACGAACAACTCCCCATCGGTTACCTCATAGCAATCCTCCCCTATGACCACTTCTGCTTCCCCATTGATAACAAAAAGTACCTCCTCATGGCTCTCATAGTGCTCGCCAAGCTCACAGCCTGGCTCAAGCTCAAAATATACGACACTCGATTGATTAGTTTGGATACCAGACCATAACGGAAACTTTGGCGAAAATGGTAGATTTACTTTCCACCGCTTGTTGGTATTACTGTCATACCATAAATCTAATAGAGGTAGCTTATTGACATTCGTTTTCATATACGTATTCCCCCTTTTAAAAGTAGCCTGCGTTCCTGTTTACTCGTTTCATTATACTTTTCATATTTGATTCGTATGACACTCTTATAGGTAAATTTTCATCGTTCATTTTTCATATTTAAATGTCTAAATAAAGAAGGAGAATGACTCTATTATGTTGTATTTTGATTAAAAGGGTTTACTCGATATGGTTATTCAGTAAAGGTTACAGTATCAATTTGAAAGAAGGGATAAAGGAATGGCGCGAGTTATAGGTTTCGAACTTAGTAGTCAAGAGCCTGAAAAAGCTGCTGCATTTTATTCTAGCGTTTTTGGATGGAAAATTGCAGAACCACAATGGGGCTATTGGGCTATCACAACTGGGGATCATGATCAGCCTGGCATCAATGGTGGGATCGGAAAGGGGCCGAATGATTTCCCGCATGGAACCCGGATTCAAATAGAAGTAGACTCCATCGATGAGGCTATATCCGAAGCAAAACAGAACGGTGCCATGATTGTGAGAGACAAAATGGAGTTTGATGATTTTTATCTTGCCTATTTGGTCGATCCAACTGGGAATGGGTTCGGACTAATCCAAGTGAAAGATAAGAACTAACGGAATTGTTTCCTAATTTTGGTTAGCCTGATTCATTTTCTATGACAATTTTATTCATCCACGACCAGTTTGTCTCAGAGACGGCGTCTCTGAGACATTTTTTACAATCTCTAAAAAAACTCATACAAACCATCATTAAAGTAATGAAATTCATCCTCCGTTGTCCGATACCGACTATAGCCCTCATAAAATGCTAGAAGGTATTCAGGTTCATCGATGATATCACTAATGGCGAGTGATTCATCGTAGCGCGGATCCCCAACTGTCATTCCAGAAACATCAATGAATAGGAGTACCTCTCCATCAACCACAAGAACATTGTCGGTTGTGCAATCGCCATGAATCATTGTTTGCCGAACTGGATTTGGCTTATTGGCGTTTAATTTATCTAACAGAGTTTGGTTCCCATCCCCCTCGCCTCTACTTAAATAATACTGTGCCTTTTCTAGACGTTCCTCTAGCCAGTCCATTTCATGTTGCAGCACCTTGATTGGAGCCATTTCATGAAACTTTTGCAAAAAATGGCCAAAGCTTTTAATGAGGGAAATTTTTCCAGCTCTTGTCGTTGCATTTTTTAAAGCGGATGTTAAAGTGACGCCCTTCTCAAAAGACATAATCAGATGACTGGCTGTCTCCTCTTCGACGAATCCAAAATAAGTAGGTACCGGAATGTCCTCATTAAGTAGATTTTGAAGAGTCTGGGCTTCTGTTTTCAACCAATGACGATATCGTTCTACATACGAGCTTTTTAGTAGGAATTCTCCGTTTGAATTAGAGAGTTTCCGCACCTTCGATGTACAGCCCTGTTCTGAAAGAGATTCATCCTTATCTATTTCGCCAATGATTGGTTCGATTTTTTCTTTTAATTGCATGTCCATATGTACGCCCCTTCGTATTATTATTCCGCATATCTTTCCATGTGCTGTCTGAATAATTTCCATTCGCCCGCTTCTTTTTTGAAAACTTCCATGGCCAATACAGTTGCTACTTTTATGCCCGATAAATAGAATTCTAGGATGGACGAAATAATAAGTTCAGATGGCGTCCTTAAATTTTGGGTTAAATCGTTATATTGCCAAAATGGGTTCTTCCCCTCATAAGCTTTAAAGGTGGCGATATTGTCTTCCTTATATTCGCTACCTCTATATACTTCATAATCTCGATCCGTGTAATAGCCAAAGTACCCAATAAAATCATCAGAAACCCATTGTTTGATTTGATCAATTTTACCTGAATTGAGGACCTCTCGATATTCTTTAACTGCTAATAAGGCTTCATTTAACAAGTTTTGTACACTCCTTCACTTTTAGTTTAAAATCTCACACCCACAGGATCTGGACAATTGCCCCCTTAGCCTAATAATGCAATCTTAAAAACTCCATTATCTCATCATTCATTTCGGCTAATTGTGTATCAGATGGAAAATGCCCCATTTCATAGGCTAGAAACCCCTTCAAATTCGGGATGATTTCTTTCGTCACCCCATTCAACCTACTCTCAGGAAAAAAGATATCCTTTTTACCGGCGATGACTAGGGTTGGAGCCTTGTAATGTTCCAATTCTCTCTTCTCTGTTCGTTTCGGCATTTCCTGCTCAAGTTTTGTATGTTTGAATACGTCTCCAATGATTCTTCTATCCATCTCTTTCATGCTGTTCTCCGACATGACATTAGCTATTCTGTTAAGATGTTTCTCAGATGAGGTAAAATTAAATAAAATCATAGGCCACAAAATATCTTTGATCATCACTAACTTCGAACCTAGATTTATCCCGGCTGGTGAAACTAATACCGCGCAGTCTATCATTTTGGGCATGAAGGTTGCTAATCTTAAAATAATCCCAGCTCCATAGGATGGACCAATGAACGCACAACTTTTAATCTGAAAATATTGCAATAGCTCGCTAATCCACCTAGCAAAGCTATGATCGCTAGCAGATATTCTGTTTTCATCACTAAACCCAGGATGTCCAATCGTGTCAGGTGCATAGATTCTGTATTTGTCCAATAGAGGCATAAACCACGATAATGTCATCGGATTGATACAATTGCCACCTTGAAAAATAAATACAGGTTTACCGTTCGTTGGCCCTGCTACAAGGACATGAGTTTTACCAAAGGAGGTTTCTACATAAACCCTATCAATCTCGACCTGAAATGTTTTCAGGTACTTTTCGTAGTGATCCTGAATCACTCGTTTACCCTCTTCACTTTTATAAATACTTGCTCTTCCCATATTGCACCTCTTCTTCCGCTTTCTTCCACTACTAGAATACCAGAAATGACTCTACCATTACTAAGGCAAAGTACCTATAATGACAAACATACATTTTTCATGAAATAGTTAAATAACCAGTCCAATGTTTATCCGGGTGAATATGAATATAGGGAATAGGACATGTAGTGATACCTGTCTAGTATCTTACAAAAAAGAAAGGAGTATTTTAGTGAGTTTCACCATTGGATTTACCATATTTGTCTTCATCATGACGATGGTCGTCATTTTTTGGAGACCAGGGGGCTTAAATGAAGCTTGGCCTGCCTCAATAGGTGCAGTGATTATTTTCCTAATGGGCATAGTCTCCCGCGCCGATGTGGCAGATATTATTAGTAAAATTGGAGGTGCATCGATTACCATCATGGCAACAATTGTCATGGCGGTTATTTTGGAAAGTTTCGGATTCTTTCATTGGGCAGCCGCAAGACTCGCCGCCTTTTCGCAAAATTCTGGCTACCGGCTATACTGGTATATCCAGTTGTTATGTTTCTTAATGACCCTTTTATTTAATAATGACGGAAGCATTTTAATTACGACACCCATCTTAATCATTCTTCTGAAAAATCTTCGCCTAAAACCACATGAAATGATTCCTTATTTGCTCAGTGGTGCCTTAATCGCAACGGCATCAAGCGCCCCCATCGGGGTTAGTAACATCGTGAACTTAATCGCCTTGGAAATTGTACACATGACGCTATATATGCACACCGCGATGATGTTTGTACCAGCCACACTTGGACTATTGTTTATGTCTTGGATCATGTTCTTAGTGGTGAAGAAAAAATTACCCAAAACCTTACCGGCTTCCTTAGAGAATATTGAAGAAAACTTTTTCAGCAAACATTTTCACCCATTAAAAGGGTCGATTTCCGTGGATACGAAAAAGAAACGGACCTTATTCATGTTAAAGGTGCTCCTGTTCGTTTTTATCATGAGATGTCTGTTGTTCGTTGCATCCTTCTTCTCTATCCCGATTGAAATGGTGGCGGTACTTGGCTCGGTTGCTATCCTTATCTGGAGATGGTACCACCTAAGAACCAACCCGATCGATATTTTGAAGAAAACACCATGGCATATACTCATTTTTGCTTTTTCGATGTACGTCATCATTTACGGATTGCATAATGCTGGCTTGACACGGATTCTTGTTGAATTTTGTGAGCCGATTGTGAATCAAGGTTTGTTACAGGCAAGTTTTATGATGGGCGGATTGGTGTCAATTCTTTCGAACGTCTTTAACAACCACCCGGCTTTAATGATTGGGACGATTACCTTAACCGAAATGGGTCTAGACCCCATCACGTTAAAAACAATCTATCTCGCAAATATTATCGGCAGTGACATTGGATCATTACTTTTACCGATTGGAACACTCGCCTCGCTAATCTGGATGCATATTTTAAGACAGAACAAAATTAAAGTGAAATGGAAGGATTATTTAAGTGTCTCACTGATCGTTATTCCCATCTCAACGATTGTCACCTTGTTTCTATTATTCTACTGGGTACAGATGGTGTTCTCATAACAATATAATTGGAGGAGAAAAGATTGAACAGTCAAATGAAAAATTTAGTAGGTAAGCAAGTAAATATTAAAATGTTGGGAAAGTTCGCTGTTAACGGGATTTTAAAAGATTTAGGCGATGATATTTTAGTCGTCTACAATGGCCAGCAGTTTCTTTATATCCCTTTGGATCACGTCGATAGAATTCAAATGAATCCGAACAAGGACGAATTTGTGGAGCAACCGCCTGATGTTTCACCTGGCATCAAGATGGACGACATTTCTTTTCAAGGAACAATTAATAATGCAATTGGTATTTACACAGAGATTTCCGTCATTTGCGGCTACTCCTTTCATGGATGGATCACCGATGCTCTTGATGACTATTTCGTCTTTCATTCACCGCTTTACGGACAGATGTATGTATCCAACAAACACATGAAATGGCTCATTCCATTTACCGATGCCACAATCCCTTATTCGTTTTCTACACAGCCATTAAAATCTACTCGTGGGTCATTTCTTGCTAACTTCGGTGACCAAATGAAACGGGAAATTGGTAAATTAGTTATTTTGAACGGTGGTAAGGATACGTTGAAAATGGGCTATTTAAAAAATATAGATCAAGACACGATCGAATTAGTAGTGGCCAACGGGGATACGGTTTATTTGAATTTCCAACATGTTAAGTCCGTTCAATTACCTTAAGTGGGTGATCGCAGATGCTAAATTTATACAAAATGCGGACAAAAAAAGAGCCTTTCGTTCGGGCCGAAAGACTCCAGGGGAATGATGTTGTAAATCAGGTAACGCCTACTATTAGCATATTAAACTAACAAAATAAATGTACCATTTTATTGAAAAATTATGCATTTCTTAGGAAGATGGCGGGGAGACAGGAGCTCTGCGCCATTTCTCGCCTAATTATTATTCATTTTGGTTTAGAGACGAGCTCTCTGTACCATTTCTCACCAATTTATTGCTCATTTTGGTTTAGAGACGAGCTCTCTATACACTTTCTCGCCTATTTATTGTTCATTTTGGTTTAGAGACGAGCTCTCTATACCATTTCTCACCTTAATTATTGTTCATTTTGGTATAGAGACGAGCTCTCTATACACTTTCTCGCCCATTTATTGGTCATTTTGGTTTAGAGACCATTTTTTCCTACCTATCTTGCATGGTCAATGTGATAATATCATTATTAGAGGAGGGACTGCATGAATAGTAAAAAGAAAGTCATCGATCACCTTGGCCGTACTGTTGAGTTTCCATTCCCACCCAGTCGTATCATTTCATTAGCACCTGGAATGACAGATACCCTTTATTCACTACAGCTAGCGAATGAAATCGTCGGAAGAACCCGCTATTGCACTCACCCTAAAGACAAGGTTCAGCAAGCTGAAGCCATCGGAGGAACGAAACAAATTCATCTTGATAAAATTAGAGCCCTGCGGCCAGATCTCATTTTGGCTGAAAAAGAAGAAAACACAAAGGAAATGGTTGAGGTTTTAGAAAAAGAGTTTCCTGTTTACGTTGCAGAAGTTCAATCGGTGCAAGATGCCTATAAAATGATTAGCGACCTAGGTGAACTAACTAACCGTCAAACTGAATCTAAACGGTTACTTGCAGACATACAAGCTGCCTTTCAATCACTCCCAAAAGCCCATGGAAAAAAAGTTGCCTATGTCATTTGGAAGAAACCTTATATGGTTGTCGGGAGTAACACTTACATTCATTCCCTTCTAGAGATGTTAGGGTTTGAAAATGCCTTTTCTTCGTTTGAAGGAAGATATCCTACTGTTACAGAAGTGGATATTAAAAAGGCAAAACTTGATTATTTATTTTTAGCTACCGAGCCATTTCCATTTAAGGATGAACATGTGGTCGAGTTCTCGGACATGATGCCTGATGTAAAAACCATGATCCTTGACGGTGAAATGTTTTGGTATGGGCCGAGAATGATGGAGGCTGTGGGTTATTTTAAAAGTATTTTCATAAATGACCCGAAATAATTAAGATGTTCATATCTTGATTCCACGGTCACGATTTTCTATATCGTGACCGCTCTTAGGTTTCTACGCATCATTTAAGTTTACTAAGCTAAAATTTTTAATGTTCTCATTCGCTACACCCGTTTCGATATAGCTCCTTACCAATTGCCATCTGTCATCGGCAGATTTAGTAAATGTTTGGAAAAAAAGATGTGAAGTGTCTAGGTCTTTACCATCAATTGTCATGGTCGCCGATAAAATAACTAAACACTCATCTGATCGAAGTGGTACAACAGAATGTTCATTTAGAATCCATTGAGCATCATTCTCTCTCACAAACGTAAATCCTTGCTCCCACCCTTGAATGGATTCTTCATACCCAAAGTCCTCTATTTCTCCATTTCTAATTTCTCTGGCTTGGTAATCCCTAGAAATGATTTCCCTTAGTTGGTCGATAGATGACATTCTCCAAATCTCTAAATAGGAATCAAGAAAATTTCGAAATGATTTTGCCATTAAGGTTCCCTCCAAAATTGATAGAAAATGAGATATAACGATCTCGCTTATTATAAAGTACCCTTGAATTTTTCAGGTTTTTTCACATATCCCTCGATAATATATCCACACTCGGTACAAATGAGATATTCTATATCAGAACCAAAGCTCATTTTATTAACCGGGGACATGACAGCGTAACTTCTATGCTGCCCTCTTCCCAATTCTTTTGACCCACACTTTGGACATTCGGTTGCTCTCGCTGTATGGCGCATTTTAATATCCACCTTCCTTATTAAAAAATATTTTCTACATTGTTTTCACAAAGTCCCTTATATGTTATTTCTTCCGATAAATTATATAATCATATTCCTTCCACTCTTCCTTTAAATCATCCCAGGCAACTATTTTCCATGGGTTAAAGAAGGTTTGCCCATTTTTGTTAAAGAAAAGATGATCGCTAATATGGTAAGCAGCATGTTGAATGATCCCATCTGCGTTCTCCCATGTGACCACATCACCAGCAACTAATTCATCATACTCGGTTTTATGATAATGTCTATTCATTAGCCCCTGCTTAAAGGTCTGCGGATGAACCCATTCATTTACCATCCACTCTTGCTCCGATATGGCAAATAACGTCGCAGCTAAACAATTACTGCCGGATTCCGTTGGAAATGTATTCGCATATTTTTTCAAATGTAAAGGCGTGTGTTCAGGCGTCTTGATACCTGTCCAATTATCCCATTGAGAGGCATAATTTATGATGAAAGATTCCTTTATATCAAAGGGTAGTTTCCGCCACATCTCACTTTGAAGAACGAAGTGTTTCTCTTCCACCAAATAATCTTCAGGGACCGAATTCGGTGATATGGAATCAGGCACTGGTAAAATAAGTCCTCTCCCCATCTTGAATTGAATCTCGTTAAGCACCTTTTTCAAATTGGCCGGGAGACTAGTAAACCAATCCGAGCTTGCCACAAGTACATATAAGGCTTCTTTTGATAGATTCCAATATTCAAAACTATTCACTAGTTGAATTTGTGAATAAGATGGATGTTGAAAAAATTCACCTCGTGGGATGATAAGTACATAATTAAAATACTTTTCAAAGGTTTGTAAATCCTTCTCTCCAAGGAAAAAATAGTCCTTCTTAGGTACATAGTTCTTGATCCATTTTTCGATTTGTTCTTTTGAAGGTTGAATTTCCATTTATATCACCACTTCCGTAATAACCACTTATTTGAAATTTTTAAGAATGGTATAAAGGCTGAAACAAAAAAATGATAATCCTACCATCAACATGATAGCACCTAATATGATGTTAGATTGGATGTAGCCTTCAGTCATAAGTAGGAATTCATCCGTATTCATACTTCCACCCATCTTTGCCCCAAGAAATTCATTTGCAGAGGCTTTCCCATTTTCAACACTATTCAAAAGTTTTGAAAAGCCAGCTACTGAAAGAACTAGTGTTAAAAAGACAAAACCATACATCAATTTATTTTTCATGGCAAACCCTCACTCCAAACAACGATTTTATTTTAAGCCATAGTTTTCTTGATATTAAAAGTTATATATCTTGAAATTTCCAGTATTTGATGAAAATCTTAATATTTTCCCGTCCTTTGGAATCCCTTCAAAGAAGGCCCCGATACAACCAGTAGTACATCTATGCCCAGAAATGAAAATGTTTACCTCATCATAAGAGTATTTCGTCTCTAGTTCCTTCATAAAATCAAAAACTCGATTAATGAATGAATAGGGATCTTCCACACTTTTATAAACATTGGAATCTGGGGTCATTCCAGCCATTTTAACTTCGTTTATTTTTAGTCGATCAGCTTCCCCTAAATGGAATACATCAAGCCTTGGATCGACCAACACTTTTTGACCTGTTACGATTTCAGCTGTTTGAATAGCTCTTTCTTGTGGTGAAGAATAGACATAGTCAAACTTGATCCCTTTAAGTCGAGTTCTAAGATCTTGCGCTTGTTCCATTCCACCTTCATTTAGAGGAAGCCCCCATCGCCCTTGCATTCTTCTCTCCTTATTTAAGTCTGTTTGCCCATGCCTTATAACATAAATCATTGAATCGCTTCCTTTATTTTTTCAATAACTGTTTTATAATAGGAAATTTCATGTTGTACAAATTCATCCCGTGTAGCAATACGAGCAATGACTTCCTTTTGGCCATTTTGATTGATTTTAAAACCTTGGATCGTAATCGTTTTTCTTTCACCTAACCAAAGTTCAGCAAATTCATCAAAAACCATTTTTACAATGCCAGACACTTCTTCCTCTTGTAGAGTAAAGTCACCAAGGTGATTGTTACTTTTAAATAAAAATACATTTGCAAATTCCTTATCTATGAAGTTGTCTTTTTCAATTTCATAGGAAATGATCCCAAGGGAAACTAATTCTTCAAATTGAACATCAATCCCTATTTCCTCTTTAATCTCCCTCACACCGTCAAGAACCGTTTCATGAGCTAAAAGGTGCCCAGCAGCGGTTATATCTAATAGATTGGGATAGTCTTTTTTTAGATGACTTCTGAGTTGCAAATAAATAAAGTTGGCTTCCTCTTCCTTCCTGACAAACCAACAATGGAAAGCCTCGTGCCAAAAACCCCTCTTATGTACTTCTTCACGGGTAGCCGTTCCAACCGGATTTCGGTTCTCATCAAAAATCTTTAAAAGTTCTGTGTCCATTCTTATTTCCTCCGCTGGCCGATAATTTGTATTGATTGATGATCTTTGTCCTCCAATCCCGAAAAATAAGGTATCATGAATAAAGTCAATTATTTCTATGCATATCTAATTGAGATTTGCTATTTACCCATAGTGATATATACTTAATTTTACAATAATGGAAATGATATGTCTCATTAACCGCCCCATGAATTGCCATAAATAGAAAAATCCAAGCTATGCAAAGATAAATCTTGCATATATTGGATCTTTAACTATTTATTAAAATCAAATCTGTTCACTCATTAACCAGTCCTTAATCAGTTCTTGAACCATTTCCCTTTTTTCAATTTGAAGCATATGACCCGCCTGATTTAATACCACAAACGAGGCATTCGAAAATTTCTCAAAAAGTGAAAGATGGTCTTTATAACCGCATATTGAGTCTTGTTTTCCTGTTAAAATTAATGCAGGATGCTGTAGATTTTCTGTATCCTTGAGTGGCTCTTCACTAAGGAAATAGCCTTTTTCTCTCCAATTTGAAGCAAGAAAGTTTCGATTGGCTAATATTCTTCCAGGTTGAATTTCTTTTAAAAAGTATTCTAGGTTCTCTTTCGTTTGATAGGTCATCAGCGTCTCAAAGGCTGTTAGGAGATCAGGATCTAATTCTTTCAATTCTTCTTCCTTTTTAATGACAACTTTGACAGGAAGATTCCTATCCTTCTTATGAAGAGCCGTTGCCAGTAAACATATCCCTTTTACGTTGTTAAGTCGTTTATGCATGATTCCTTGTGCTAAATAACCGCCGTAGGAAAAGCCAATCAAAGAAAAGTCTTGGTTTGGAATGATTTGATCAATAAAGTCTAATATATTCATTAGCGCATCATCTGAAGAACTGAAAGTTTTGTCAATCAAACTTTGCCCATGAGCAGGTAAATCAATGTATATTCTTTGAAAACCTTCAAGGCTCGTAAATACTGGTTCAAGCCAAGCCTTCATGGAACGGTGATCGGTCCCCATTGAGTGTAAAATTAGTAGTGGAAAACCACTGCCTTCCACTTCATACGCAATACCACCTTTAGCAACTAAGCATTTCATTCGTTCTTAACTCCTTACTATATTGATACTTTGATAGGAATTCCTTTCAGCTAATGTTTCTAAGGATTGCTTGTAAAGTGGAATTTTAATATGGGTTTCCTTCCGTTTTTCGTTCATTACCCCGTTTGAAATTTCCAGTTATCTTTGCCATTACTAATTGTTCTTCTGTTGTATTTTCAGCAACTTTCATTCTCTTTAAAAATTTCTCTGCTTCTGTTCCTTTTAAAACTTTTACCTGTCTACCATTATAATCCAAAAAGACTGTATTATCTTTTGTCACTCGAAAATGAAAAGGCTCGTCACCTAAACGATTTCTTTTATCGATATTATTCATTATTCTATTATCATCCTTCCCCACATTAAGCATTGGTTACTTCCCTAAAGTAATAGGTTATTTTTTGTTCAATTTATTTATTTTCACTACTAGATAAATATTGAATATGAGTGAACTTATTAAAAAGGAAGTAAGTACATGTTGACCTTGATCTATATATACAAAAAGAACCGGCACTAGAAATACAAGAATGGCATATAAAATTCCATTAAACATATTCATTCCCCCATACATTCCTATCGTTTGGTTAACTCCCACTGCGTAGTAACGCATCCCATAACTATTTGCCTTCATTACTTTTTTATTAATCATACTTCAAATACGAATGGTTATGGAAAAAGTTTCAAATTCCTCCTAACCTAACCTGCCCTTTACCTGATTCAGCACCAAAAAGCCGAGAAAAACAAGTTTTAATGAATAAAAACTCGTATTCTCGGCTTTCTTATTAACCAGCTTAAGCTACAAACGCCTCCATTAGCTTATCTCAACTGTTTCACATTCCATAGAATGAATTTTTAAAAGATTTTATCAATTATTTGATGCAACCTCTTGAAGAATTGAATTCGGCGAAAGAATTTTGAAATCCTACTAATGGTAGATTACTTTTTATTCGATCCACAATCTTTACTGCACAATCAATCATAGAATCGGTATATGTGTTAACTTCCATATCATAAATTTCTTGCTGATGTACAAACTCGAGTTGAGAAACTGCTTGCCCAATTCGGCGATCTCCTCTTGAATGTTCTCTACGGTTAAGCTCCTCCACAGGGCAATGAACTCCCACAAAAAGAATGGGATATGAGTTCAGGGATTCATAAAAATTTTTTAATGTTAAGGGGTCATGTAAAATCTGGTCAAGTATCAAGTTAACACCACGATCTGAGAACATACCCACATTTTTATAATAAAAATACTCTGTTTCAACGGGTATTAGCCGTTGGTTTTCTCTATCTTCCATTTTCTCGATAACTAAATCATAATCATCTATACTAAAAGAAAAATAGTCAGGAAGTAACTTTTCAATTTCTTTTGCTAGCGTTGATTTTCCTGAACTAGATACGCCATTAAGAACAATAATCATTCCTTTTTCCACAAACAACCACTCCAATATATAGCGTAATAAAACCACAATTTATAAGTGTTCAACACCTATCAATAGATTTTCTCCTAACGAAAGTAACCTGCTTTGATAGTTTCAAAATTAACATTAAGAAAAAATGAATAAATATTAGCATATACATTTTACTTCGTTATAAGCTTTGTAAAAATTCCTCAAAATATAATCTCGTTAAAGATTGATCATCCTTTTGTAGCTGACTTTTCACAACGGCCACGATTTTTAATTTTGGAACAATGAAAATGTATTGTCCGTATAATCCACTAGCACAGAAATAATTAATTGGATTTTCAGCCTGAGAGCCCTCGTACGTCCAAAGCTGATAGCCATATCCGTATGAGCCGTTAGCTGTGGATTCAACATGTTTATAAGGGCTACTCGCCTCTATTACCCATTCCGCAGATACTATTGGTTTAGACAAATATTTTCCTTTATTTTGCAGGAGGATTCCCATTTTCATCATATCCTCTAAATTTAATGAAATACTGAATCCACCACCGTGAATTCCTTGAGGGTCAGCTACCCATATAGTTTTATTGATTCCCAAAGGACTAAATAGATACTCTTCGGCAAAAGTGGCAGTTGGCATTCCGGAGACTTTTTTAATAATTGCACTTAACAGGTGGGAATCACCTGAATTATATTGAAAAGTCGAACCCGGTTCATATATGCTCGGTTGTTCTAAAATCGTTTTAACCCAATTTTTAGTTCCTTGAAACTCTATCACTTTTAAACCAGAAGTCATCGTAAGCAAGTGAAAGATCGAAATATCCCTTTTCCATCGTTCATTAGAGTTTAATAATTCGGGAAAGTAGTCGGAAATCGGACTGTGGATATTTTTTATCAACCCTTTATCAACCAATATTCCGATTAGAATGGAAACGATACTTTTCGTTATCGAATAAACCTTGGTTGGCTTTACTTGGACCTTTTTATTCTTCACATACTCAAAAATTCTTTTATTCCCTTGTTCAATAATAAACCCTTCTACTTTTATTCCTCTAAGCTTCTTTTCTAACTTTCCTAAAACATCTACCGTCAAAATTTCCATACCCCTTTTATCATTTCTTTTTTAACAAGTCAAAAACTTAAACCATCCCTCGATTTTTACAAATTCTATTCGTTACTCTTTAAAAGTATCAGCTACTAGATTACTAAATTCCCTTAAGTAGTATAAGTAATGATCCCCACCGTAGTTGTAACGTTTATTATACATTTTTACTACAACTAAGTTATATTCAGGAATGACGAGTAGTGTTGGCCCCGTTACCCCTAAAATTTGATAGGATCCTTTTGGTACCCTTTCTCCAATCTCGCTTAAACCGACAGGTGTTCCTTGCACATACCAAAATATCCCATTTTGTGGTAGTTGGGGATTTTGATAATGAGGGCATTGAACACGGGTAGCTATTTCAATGACTTCCTTTGGAACAATTTGTTTCCCGTTGATGTTTCCTTTATTCAAGTGAAGATTTCCCCATTGGGCAAACTCCCTTGCTGATACATGAAGGTTATTAGATTCGTCTTCAGAACAACCCAAATGATAGGTACCCTCGGTATCTGCATGTATAATTTCAGTTACTAATGCATCATGACCAATGGTTGGCCAAGTTGTTTCCTTGAACCCCAGAGGGGAAAAAATCCTTTCGTGAAGCAACTCAGGGTAGCTTTTATGAAAAAGCCGATTAACTAATCGAGTCATCATTAAAACATTAATGTCCCTATATGCCCATCCTTGTCCTGGTTCAAACTCTCTGAAAATGGCACCATCTGCATTTTCATTTAAGCCATGTGAATGAGTGACTAGATGACGTATCGTAGTATTTCCTAGTAATTGTTCATCCAAATCATCAAAATAATGAATGGCTAGGTCATCGAGACTTTTGATTTTCCCTTCATATAAAGCATACGCCACGGATAAACCAAGATAACTCTTTTCTGCTGAAGCAACATAGAACTGTGAGGACGGCTGGATAGGCGCTGCATCGGCAGAATTCGAATGATGTCCACTATAATGTTCAACCATCACTCTATTATCTTTCATTATGTATAAAGCAGAAGCGCTGCTGTTATTTTTTTCTTTAATATCCTCGACCCAAGTAATTAACCTATCAATTTTGCTCATTTTCTACTCCCTTCTTGACCTAACCTGAATACTCTTGGCTGTTGACATTTAATCATTTTTTAGGTTACCATCATTCTATTTCTAGAATCGCAATTCGTCAATTAATGGAATAATAGGTTAGAAAACCCATATTTTCATTGTAATACCTTTTATTGAATAACAATGTTAAAATATATACCTAAAATATTTTTTACATTCTTTAACATAAGTGGTGATGGCAATTGGACCAGATAAAATTATTACAACAGGTAATTGATTATATAGAGGAACATATTAAAGAAGATATCGAACCTGAAATGCTTGCAAAAATGGTTGGTTACTCCCCTTTCCATTTTTATCGAGTTTTTCAAAAGACGATTGGCTATACCTTAATGGATTATGTTTTAAAAAGAAAACTGCAGTATGCCTTGTATGAATTGGTGAATGGCCGAAAAATACTCGAAATCGCTATGGATTATGGATTTGAAACGCATGCTGGTTTTACCAAAGCTTTTAAAAGATGCTTCGGTAGCCCGCCAAGTCTATATAAAAGGCATTGTCCTACATCACTACCACAAAAACTAGATTTATGGAGCATCCAGCAAAAAAAGGTCGGTGGTATCGTGATGCAACCAATGATTGTGAACCGACCTTCTTTTTGGGTGGCGGGGAAGACGTTTGCTATGGACATGAAAAATGTTTCTTACACAAGGGATGCACCGGCTTTTTGGGATGAGGAAGGATTGGCAGATGGTTCGATAGAAAAGATGCTCTACTCGGTCTTATCCCCTAAAAAGCATGGGGAGTATTGCATCAATATAAGCGTCACAGAAGAACGGTTCACCTATCTATTTGCAGTAGAAGATGATGAAGTTACGCCAATTCCAGCTGACTTAACGAGGTTCCAAATTCCTTCGGCTACTTATGGGATCTTTCGTACACCTCCTGTTGAGGTTGAAAAATTTGCTTCTGCCATTAAAGGTACTTGGAGGTACATTCTTGAGGACTGGTTTCCGGAGTCCTCCTATGAAGTGGATGAAGACGCTAATGATTTTGAGTACTATGACGAACATTGTCACTACTGGGACTTTGATAAAATTTATATGGAAATTTATGTACCCATTAAAGAAAAACAAAGAGGGTGAACGAATCACCCTCTAAAATTAAACACTCACCTTTTCTTTCACAATCTTCTTCTTTAACCAAGGCTGGGATAACCAACGTCGCCATGCGAAAATCCCACGCACCCACTCATCGAATCCTTGTGCCAGCCAAATTCCCAACAGGCCTAATCCAAATAATATTCCGAAAAAATAACTAAATAATACGGCTACTCCCCACATACAAATGATTCCGATGACAACCGGGAATCGCACATCGCCAGTTGATTTTAATGAACCCATTAATACGATATTCATGGCACGACCAGATTCGATAAACACAATCGCCCATAAAACGGGAAGCCCGATTGCGATAATCGCTGGATCGGTCGTAAAGAGATTTAAGATCCGTTCTCCGGTCAATGCAAAGAAAAGTGAAATCACCGTTGAGACAATCATGGATATCTTTAATGTTTTTAAACCTAGCTTAAGTGCGCTGTCATATTGCCTTGCACCGATATAGCGTGCAATTAATATCTGTGCCCCTTGAGCTATGGCCACTGTAAACAGGAAGCAAAGCATCGAGATATTTAAAATATACACCCTTGCGGCTAATGCTGCATCACCGATTAAGGCAACAAAACTCGTAATGACCACCTGTGATAACTGATATGAAATGTTTTCTCCTGCAGAAGGAACTCCTATGGAAAGAAGCCCCTTCACATCACTTTTATTGATAATAAAGATATCTTTAATAGAGAATTTCAATGCAAGTTGTTTATAAACAAAGTAAAATAACGCCACAACGATAAACATGCGAGCCACGATAATGGAATAGGAAACTCCGGCAACTCCTGTTACAGGAATCCCAAACCAGCCCTTAATGGCGATTAGATAACCAATCAAGCTAATGATATTCATCATAAACGTTACAACCATCGTTTCCCTTGTATGACCGTAACTCCGCAACACGGCACTTAGGGCTAACGATATCGATTCTAGGAACAATGACAACCCAGTGATGGTTAAAAAGGTATGGGCAAAATCATAAACCTCTCCGCTCAGTCCATAAAACTTTAGAAACACACCACCAAAAGCAAACAAGACAAAACTCATCACGATTCCAACCCAAAAGTTCACTCCGAAAGCAGAAATACCAAGGCGGCGGGCCTTATCCAATCGGTTGGCACCAAGGTTTTGACCGATTAAAATCGTCGCCCCAATAGCCGTGACGTTAAACACTAAAATGAAAATATTGATAATTTGGTTAGCAATTCCAACCCCCGCAACTGCATTATCCGAGTATCCGCTTAAAATTAACGTCGCCATAATTCCCATACTCATATGTAGCGATATCTCGATAAATAGCGGCCAAGTAATGCTAAACAGAGATTGGTCTTGATATTTATTATTATTTGTACTCAATGTCCTTCTCCTACTTTTGAAAAAATGAATATACCTATTCTAACCCCATTTGATGGAAATTGGTATCATAAAGTTTTTTCAGAAAAAAACGACAAGTGACTGGCACTTGTCATACTGTTTGATAAAATAAATATCTACATAGCGGAACGGTCTACCTTTTTAGTAGAGGAATAGCCCCTATTTCTTAAAATCAAGTTATATAAAAATAACACTGGTGTTAACAGAATCGCACTAACCAAAATAGCTACCTTTAATGTAAATTCTATAGCGACAAAGCCTATGAGCGGACCACCGCCTATTTGCCCAATGGCATCGACCTGCCCTTTTACCGAAAAGAATGTCGCACGCGTTGAGGAATCAGGAATGATTTTGTTGAGCCAGACATTTTCTAAGGGATTCATAATCAAACGTGCTAATTGAATGACAACATAGAAACTTATTAACGTAATGACAGAAGATGATACCGCGAAACCAACCAAAGAAATAATAATAAGACTACTGCCAATCAGTAACGCTACATAAATGGATCTTAGCTGCTGATGAACCGTACTTTTACCTACATAATGAAGAACCGTAAAGGAAGCTAAAACAATGATAAATTGAATGCCTCCTGTTATCATGACTACCGTTCCGTCAGAAGAATCGGGTAATTTAACTTCATTAATAAAGTGGGAAAGCCATAGCCGGTCAAAGCCTTCACTATAAAAACCAAAAAACAAAGCAATCAAGAATAGCAACCTCATGAGGCGATTGATTTTAGCATAATAAACGACCTGTCCTAGATTCTCCTTCATACTCTTCCACGTCGAAATCCTATCTGATTTATTAGCCGGCTTAAAATTCTCCTCCTTCATAAAGAGGATGAGTAAAACGGAGAGTCCCACCATACAGATTCCGCCGATAATAATCGGCAGATTAATCATGAAGTATCCCGTTATAATGCTTAAAGGAATGGCAAAAACCTTTCCAAGATTACCAGCTTTAGAACCATTGATAAAGGCAAAAGACGCCCTTTCTTCCCCAATTTCATCGGCAATCCAAGCTTGATGAGCACCACTGGTAAATGTGTAGCCAATCCCCCACAAGATTTGCGAAAGGATCACAGCTACAAAAAACGGAAACAAACCCTCTATTAAAAAACCTGCTCCGATTAAAAAGAAACCAATGATCACAGATAATTTTCGACTTTTCAAGTCCGACACAATCCCCGTTGGAATTTCAAACAGAAATACGGCGGCTTCTAGAACGGTGCCCACCAAAACTAATTGAAGTGGATCAAGTTTTACCACCTGCACGTGATATAACAAATTCACGGTAAATACGAACGTAAAAAATAATTGCGATAAAAAACATGTGTAAATATAAACCTGATACGGATCCTTTTTCTTTATTAACTCCATCTATTTCCCCCCTCATTATGATTATAAAGAGAGAAATTTCAAGTTTCTTTTCCAAATTTGCGATTGTTGGTGAGATTTATCCACTATGACACCATCTTTTTGACTGATAACAAAACACTCCTCATTAGGAGGAGTGTTTCTGTTAAGCCCCTTTATATTTTTTTCTTACAGGTGTGATGGCAAGGATATTGGAAAGCTTAAACATACGGTATTTTTTTCTCAACAAACAGTAAGCCACAATTTGATCATCTTGGATCTCCTTTAAGCGAATGAATCGTTGTGAAATCGAGCCATCCTTTGAGATGTAAATCAATTCCAAGGGTGTTTGACATTCCAATGCCCTTAGCAAAATACCACGCATTCCGCTCCCTCCTTTATTTATATTATAGAACGTTTGTTTGTATAATATTCATAAAGAAGAGAATTGTTTTTTCACCTTAACCCTCTGTTTAATTGACTGCTTCTAGCTTCGTTTTAATAAGAGCAAAAGCAGCTTTAATGGACTCTTGCGGAACCGTCTCGTACTTGTCACCAAGACTAATTTCCCCATAACAAGATTCCGTATCAATTTCTTTAAGACCACTGATTAACCCGACTCCAGATTCTTTATAAACTTCGATTAGAATTTCTTCCAACGTCTCTTTCGGAATCCCAAAATGAACATGGAACATATTTGTCACTGGCTTTAATGGGACTGTTTTTATCAATGGATGGCACTGATTGTAATAGTCGGCCAGTTCTTTAGCATTTTTGTAATACTGATCCATTTTTGAAATTCGTTGATCAAAATAATAATCAGCGGTCAAAATATATGGATAAAGACTAATCAAGTCCCCACCATGGCGTCTTTTCCAAACCTTAGATTGATCAATAAAATCCCTTTCGCCTGCCAAAATCGCCCCGGCAATCCCACCAATTCCTTTGTAAAAAGAAAGATAGACACTATCGAAAAGAGAGCAAATTTCTGCTGCAGATTTTTGATAGAAAGGTAATGTTTCATATAAACGAGCACCATCTAGATGTAGCTTTATCCCTTTTTCACGGCAAAACTTCGAAATTTCCACAATCGTCTCGTAATGGGGTAATTGGCCACCAATTTCCCGTTGCGGTAGCTCCAACAGCAAACAAGAGACTTCTTGATTGATGGCCAGCACATCCTCTAATTGAATTAAGCGATCTTTTTCTGCCAGTAAGATCGGTTCAATATGGTGTAATTCCTTTAATCCATCCTCTTCATGGATTTCCAGGTGACACAATGGGTGGTAAGCCACCTTCTTAATTCCTTTTCCATCACACCAAATTCTTAAGGCAATTTGCTGGGCCATCGTTCCACTTGGGAAAAATACAGCCGCTTCTTTACCCAAATAATCTGCCATCTTCTGTTCGAAGTCATTTATAATGGTTCCATTTCCATAAAGATCAGCATTGAGATTTCCATCTACATTTTCTAATGCCTCTTTTAAGATTCCTACCTCTCTAACTCCATGGCCAATTACCATGTACCTGGATTGTTTGTAGGCTTCAGCCAAAGTTTGTGGTTCTTTCATGTTAAACTCCCTTTCTTTGTTTCGAATTAATCTACCTCCTTAATTCGCTTCTTCTATTTCAAAATCCTGTTTGCTTTTTATTAGAGTCCACATAAAAAAATCTCTACAAAAGAGCACCTTGTAAATACTTTTATGTTCTAACGGGGCAATTGTGATTCACCGCAGTACTATATCCGTTAATTCTCAGCAACTAAGCTAGAACCATCACTCCCCACAACAAAAAGCACAACTACTTCTCTAGTTGTGCTTTAGTGTATTCATATAAAACCTTTGACCGGTTTATCCCCAAGACACCCAGTCACCACTCTGCTTCATAAAGTTCCTAATCAGTAAAGCGAAGGTTTCAGGTATTTCCAAAGGCAAGTGGTGATAGGCACCTTCCATCTCGTATAGCGGCCCATCAGTTATTTCCGCAAGATCCCTTGCCCCTTCAATTGGCATTACTTGACTTTCTTTTGCTCTCACAAACCATATTGGGCAGCTAATTTGACTAGCCAATTCCCTTGATTCAACATTTTCAATTGCCAACGTTCGTCGATCAAACCTTTCCACCCAGCGACCATCCTCTTGTTCAAGGAAACACTCTTCCGCAACCTGCACCACTCGTTCCATTGGGGCGCTGTGTTGTGGTGGAAGTAACCTATATTTGGCCACTGCTTCCTGTAATGTTTCAAAAATTCGCCCATTCCTCCCAGCAGCTTTATGTAATCCCGCCAATTCCTCTTCTGGGGAATCAATTTTCATATCGGCCACTAATAAAGAAAAAGGAGGTCGAACCCCACGACTCGCCACTTTCAGACCCACATAACCACCCATCGAATGACCAACGATCGCATACGGGCGATCGAACTTACTGGCAAGTTGTTCGATATCCTTTGCGTAATCATCGTAACCGTAAGTACCTCCCCATGGGCTTCTACCATGCCCCCGTAAATCAGGGGCGACCAAATAGTAATCTGTTTCCAAATAAGGTGCTACCCACTCCCACCAGCCGCTGTGGCTAGCTAGCGCATGTAAAAAGATGACCATTGGCTTTTGTGGATCTCCCCAAGTTCGTACGTGCATTTCCATTCTCTTAACCTCCCTATCGTTCTTTTCAAGCACACCTAAAACCCCCATATTTGCCTCCAGTCCACCAAACTAATCCTCCCATCAAGAGAAGTCATATTTCAAGAATATGTTTAGCCCATCATTTCTTTCCTAAAGATTTTCAATATATGAGCAGTAAAAAAAGCTGAAAAATAAACGGTTTAAAACTCGTTTACTTCCAGCTATTGTTTTCTTAAGTAATCGTCTTCGTCTAACAGGATGTTTTCTGGAATGGTTTGAAAAAAATATTGTGTTCCACACATGCAAAAACGAAACGGATCCATTCTTAGCCAATGGTTTTTAGAATCCGATAATGCCCCTTACCAGGAAGATACCCAAGACTTCTATTAATATGCTGCATAGGAGCATTATTTGCTTCTGAATCTGTCGTCATGGTATGGGCCCCTTCTTTTATCGCTGCATTGATAGATATTATTTTTAATGCCTTTGCAATTCCTCTCCCACGATATTCTTTTCGGACACCTGTATAGTTGGTATAAAGCAATCCAGCATTTTCAGTACTAAACAATTGTGTTACTCCTACAAAACGATCACCGTCAACAGCAAGAAAAACCCAATCATATCGGGAAACACCTTCAGGGAAAAACTCTTTTCGCCACTCTCCAAACGGCGGTAGATTACCGTATTGACCGGGATTATCCTGAATTGTTTCGACACATAATTCGTATAGTTTTTGTTCGGATACTTCACCCTGCAATTGGGATAACGGTACAAACCGAATACCTGATTGAGTAACCTGGTCTACAACATTGGCATATTTAGCAGGATCAAATTGAGTCACATTCAATTGTAATTCAAAAATATGTGCGTCTACCGAAAAATGACGATTTTGTACAAAAGGAAGGGATTCATCTATCCAATCAAATACGATAGATGATAAGACAGAAGCTCTATGTTCATTTGCCCATTTTTCTAAAAGGGAAAGAATTTCAGCGCCTACCCCTTGTCCGCGAAAATCAGGATGAACGCAGAATACACTTCCAACCTGACCAGGCTCCACCCAAGGAGCGCGGTAACAAGCACCATACCCAATGATTTGGCCATCTTCTGTTTCAGCGATCACTCGTGTTCTACCAAACCCAACCAAAAGTCCATTTTCATTTATATTTAGATTTGATGTGGTTGGAATTTGCTGATCCTCTGCTTCAAGGGTTTGAGCAGTTGTCGAACCTGGCTCAATCATGTTTAATAAATTGGCAAGTTGTTCATAATCATCTGGAACTTTTATTGTTCGTAGTTTTGCAATATTTGGAGATTCATTAGATTTATGTAATAACATTTGATTATTCCCCCACGATTTATAAAAGATTTTAAAACCTATACAATCAGTCTTTAATTCTACAAAAATAGGAAAATTCCTTTTTTGACCTATTATTTATTAATATAAATCCATTTGTCCAAAGTATGTAATACTAGTAACCCCCTAATTTAACAATTAGAATAACTTGGGTAAAAGATTTTTAATTGAAGATAGACTGAAAAAGTCTCATTATTGCCAGCTTTTTTTCATAATATAATTTGGGGGTGAAAAAAATGCCAAGAATAAATTACCGAAGCTCAGACATTGACTTAATGGCAAGGATGATGAGAGCAGAAGCTGAAGGTGAAGGAAAACAGGGTATGTTGTATGTTGGTAATGTTATTGTTAATCGTGTAAAAGCAGATTGTTCAGATTTTAAAAGTGTTAGAACGGTTAATCAGGTTATCTTTCAAGTACAAGGAGGAAATTACTCCTTTGAAGCTGTTCAAAAAGGGAATATGTTTTATCAACGAGCAAGAGGCGTTGAAAAAAGATTAGCGAAACAGAATTTGGATTATTGGCGACAACATCCAGCAAAATTTGCCCTTTGGTATTTTAACCCATATGCTCCATGCCCTCCAACCTGGTACGATCAACCTTTTTCTGGTCAATTTAAGAATCATTGTTATTATGAACCAGCACCTGGTACTTGTGATAGTGTCTATATCGGACCATAAGCTTACTCATTGAGTAAGCTTTTTTTGCATTCCATCATACCAATAATCCTTTTTAGATCTATTTCTAAGGATAATCATGTTGCTTATTGATACATACTAAAGAGAATTAAAATAAGAATGGAGGAGTTTTATGGAAAAGAATCAACAAGCTACTATGAATACAGGCTCTGTTATGAGGCCAGATTTTGCTGGAACGGATGTTCAAAAAGTAAAGCAAGAAATTCAAAAAGATGTTAGCCAGGGACAAGGTTCCATGACTTCCCGAGAAGCCGGGGCCATGCGTGATTAATTCCGTTGAGTTGAAAGAGTAGCTCCCCAAATTGCAAAACTGTCCAGTTAAACTATTAACTGGACAGAACCCTACCACTTTATCATAATAAACGGGACTTTTTCCCTTTTACTTGCTTTAATGTGGCTACAATCAGAAAACTGACAATGACTAATAACAGCCAAGAACTCACCTTTCCTAGATGGACGAGACTCCATGCTTCCGCTTGGTTTGGATATTGCCAAGCACCAAAGAACGTGGCGATATTTTCAGCAATCCAGATAAAAAATCCAATCAGCACAAAAGAAAGGGCAAGTGGCATTCGATAATGGGTTCCAGCAACTTTGTAGGAGACCCATGATTGCCAAAAGACGATGATAACCAGTCCAGAAAGCCACCAACGGATGTCAATCCAATAATGGTGGGTAAAAAAATTCAAATAAATCGCTGCGGCCAGAGGAACGACCGCCCAAAAAGGTGGCCATTTAACTAACTCAACTTTCAACCTTCGCCAAGCTTGGCATAGATAACTTGCCACACTTGCATACATAAATCCACTATACAAAGGCACTCCAAAAATCTTTGAATATCCTTCCTCCGGATAAGACCAAGAGCCCATGTGCACCTTAAAAAGTTCAAGAGCAAGCCCAATAAGGTGGAACACGGTAATAACCTTCAGTTCATCCCGTGATTCAAGACCAGAGCGCACCATCCACCATTGCATTAAAAGGCAAATGATCAGCAGCCAGTCATATCTTGGTAGAAAGGGAAGGGAAATGAATTTTGTCATAGCCAACGACGCAAAAATAACAACAGGAAACACACATGATAATGCCTGCTCCCAACCAAAGAGAACAAGTTTTTTTAGTGCTCTCATGATTTGCCCCTCTGAATTTTGTCTCCATTTTTGAATGGTTACATTCATAAATACTCCCCTTTTACTCGATTATTCTCCTTGGATATCATCGCTACGGTATTCTAAAATATCACCAGGTTGACAGTCTAAAGCCTTACAAATCGCCTCTAGAGTGGATAACCGAATCGCCTTTGCTTTACCATTTTTTAAAATAGAAAGGTTGGCCATTGTAATTCCAACCCGTTCTGAAAGCTCCGTAACACTCATTTTCCGTTTAGCCAACATCACATCAATATTGATAATAATCGCCATTTAATTCACCTCAGACCGTTAAATCGTTTTCAGATTTAATATCAATTGCCTCTTTTAATAGCCTCTGAAGAACAGCTGCAAAAAAAGCAATCACCATGGAGGCGAAAATCAAGACCAATCCAATTATGATAATACCAGGTGCATCGTCTCTCTCAGCTACGAGATAAAATAGTGGCATCCCTATCGCATAGATGGTACTGATTGTGATTGCACAATATTTTATTTTCTTTAAGGCAATGACAGAAATTTGCGAGAAAGCATTGTTTTTGTCAATATAGCTTAAAAGTTTAAATGCTTGAAACAGGGCAAAGTAAAACGGAATGGCTGCCACATACATATTAATGAAAACGAGATATTGAATAAATGCCATTTCGGGGTACAACTCTGCAGCATATTCCCCTATCTTTGGCACTAAAAAAATACATAAAGCAAGAACAGGGATTCCCATAAGAATAACCGCTAATTTTAAAAAGAGTGTCGATCCTCTCTCCATAAAAAGCACCTCACTAAGTTAAATAATATATTGAATTTAACATAATATTTATCGTTTTTCAATAAATAATTATTTTTTCACTAATTTTCTTCTTGTTATATTTGCCTTGATTTTACTAAAAAGAAAGAGCATTCCTAGATAGGAATGCTCAATGAGATACTAAACTTTAGGTTTCTTTGGCTAGACAAAAGATAAATAGATCATTTGGATTCCAGACGTGCAGGTGATAATCAGCACGGTATCCGCGCAACCACAACACACCGTTAATTTTTCTTAGATAAAAGCCTTTGGGGAAATCTTCATCATCCGTTAAGATCTCCGATGCTATAGTAATAGAGCCTGAAGGAGCTTGGTGTTGGGCAGGATTTCCCGAATGACCTTCTGGCTGATCCAGATACTCCAGCCTTAAGTGAGGTCCCAACTCAAGTGGACACAATTCCAAACCAAGTTCGCTCGCTCTCTGATAAATCTGAACCATTGTTGCTCCTTCTGGAAAGCCAAGGTTGCCCACCGTTAGTTCAACGGTATCCAAACTGTACTTTTTCTCAGAAGTGCTAAATTGTTCATTAGCAAACAGTTTCTCTCCATACTCATTCATCATGATAGAGTATTGTTGCAATTTTTGAATAAGCTGCGATTTCGTAAGTCCGCCAACTTCCACTATTCTCGTAACGATAGGACAATTCGGGTAAACTTTTTCATTATGCATTCGTAGTCACTCCTTACAATATTCGAATAAAAGGTGGTAGTTTACTATTCTACGATCCCCCATCGATTTCCTTGGCTTACAAACGAAAGAAGAGTCGCTTTCATTTGCAGCAACGCTTGTCAAATATCACCAAAAACCTACGGTACTCCCCTTACCTCGGAGATAGATCCTTACGAATCGCTTTTACTCGAACATCCGAAATCAAGAACACACTTCCTAAGATGACTAAAAGGCCAACTAACATCCCGACTGTAATATGTTCTTTTAAAAATAAACTTGCCCAAATCATCCCAAAGACAGGGATTAAAAAAGTGACGCTTAAGGTTTTGGTCGGTCCAACCTTTTCAATTAAATAGAAATATAGTAGATAGGCAATCGCGGTACAAAATATAGCTAACGCGATAACAGCCAAAACGGCGACAGTTGTTATTTTATTCGTTGAATCTGGTAGTTGCGTAAGCGTAAAGGGCAACAGCAAAATGGCTGCACCCATTTGCTGGCCAAATGCCAAGGATAGTGCTGGAACACCTGCAAACGTCTTTTTCGCATAAACACCGGCAATACCATATAAAATCGTCGAAATAATTGCAAGAACCACCGCTAGAATGACCTTATCAGTAAATGGAATCGTACTCCAGCCCACCAAAACAACAACCCCAATAACCCCGATAACCGTTCCAATCCATTTTCGCAAGCTTAAATTCTCTTTCATCCAGACCCACAAAACCAATGCCGTGAATAGTGGTGTTAAAGAATTAAGAATTGCACTCATCGAGGCTGGTAAATAAAGGGCAGCTGTCGCAATTAGTGTGAAAGGAATGGCCGCATTCAGCGCTCCAATCATTAAATACTGTTTCCATTTTTCTCTTAAGTACAATGGAGCTTTTGATATTTGTAGGAAAAACAATAATGCAACTGCGGCGATGGTTACCCGTATCTGAATGGTCAAAAATGGTCCAAAACTGGGAGCGGCCATCCGTATAAACAAAAAGGAGGCCCCCCAAAGTGCCGCAAGCCCAAAAAGAGCTATGATTTCTTTTATTTTCATGATATCCCTCGCTTCTTCCCAAAAAAACCTTACATTTTTACTCTATTATAACAAATCTCGTTATCTTTTATTCTAGTGATGGAAATATAAAATGGCCAAGACAATAATCATTATCTTGACCTTTTTAAACGAACTTTATCTAGAATTTAAACGTTTCTTTTATAAGAGTCGCGACATCCTCTAGTGAGCGATTCGTATTATTAATTTTCATATAGTTTTCTTTCGTGATTTCGCCTTCATTGGAACTTAGACGATATTTATCCATTGAGGCTATCAGGTCCCTTTCAGACCATTCTAGGTTTCGTTTGGTTGGTTTGTGCTCCAAGCGATGTGGACTTTTATTTCGTTCAAGACGTTCTTCCACGTCTGCTTCAAGTTCAACATAGTACACCGTTGCACCGTGCGCCTCAAATAAGGATGCTACTTTTTCAATATAATCCCAATCAGACTTCAAATTGAAAGCCCAAACATAAGTGAAGATTAATCCGGGTAAGTCACTTTTCGCTACTTCTTCGAATATTTCTTGACGAAATAAACCTACTAATCTCTTTCCTTGTGGTGTTCCATAGTCAAAAAATTGGCTAACCAAATCGATGGTCATATGATTGTGGAATAGTTTTAATCCAGTTTGTTTTGCTAGTTCTTGTCCTACAGTCATTTTTCCAACCGCTTGTGGTCCAAATATTAAGACGAACTTCATGTGTTTTCCCCGTTTCTGTTATTGGTTGTCTGTAGAAATTCGTTATGGGGAGTGTAAAATCCTGCCTCTATACGAAACCTATGTCCTAAAAAAAGAAACTTCAACCTTCAAGTAAATCCTATTCCCAGGCACGCTGCTCTAAAAATAATTTCAGCCATTGGGCTGGTCTTTGTTTGGTTAATTGTTTATCCTTCAAATGCGGATTGATGTAATAATGCCAGCCAATGGCTCGATAAACACAGGCCAATTGATCCGTAAGGTTTAACAGTTTTTCTAAATCTGATAATGGGGCAAATTGGGTCCACGGTTCTAAGTAATATGGGCGGAATTCCTTAACCGTTTCATACCATAAAGAATCGGAATCGATTAAATCATAAAGAGCGTTCCAAAATATCCGTGTACTAAAAAAAGGATGACTAACTGCCGCATCTCCCCAGTCAAAAAATACAGCATGATTGTTAACCCATTGAATATTTGCTGCATGTAGGTCCCCATGGTCCAAAGTGTAAGGAACCAACCCTTCCACCAGGTCACATAATTGTATTAATTCTGATTGAAGTGCTAAAATTTTTGCAGTCTCATTTTCATTTAAGCCGGTTACACACATATCGGTAAGATGGTTTTGTATTTCCTTTTTCAATACATTCATTTGGCGGTTAGGTACACCGGTTTCTAGCATGCTATCAACCTGATTTGCTAAGTTTATTTGAAAATCGGCATATTCTTGAAGAGTTTGCTTCCATAACCTTTTATCCCTGATTTGTCTTAGTGGTACTCCTTTTAGTTCTCTCATGATATACCATGGTTCGGTTGGATGAGTCGCCAAAATCTCCACTGTTTTGTCTGGAAATGTTGTATAAAGTAGCTGCGCTAGTTTGCTCTCAAACCTCGAGGCTCCTGCTGTTTGTTTGAAATAGAAATTACCTTGATTTGTGTAGATTTTTTGCACTAAGGATAAATCAGCAACCTTTACTCCTTCGAATGAATCTATTCGTTCAAGATTATTTTTTGAAATGACCTCTTTAATCCAAGTCTGAGCTTGCTTATCAAAATGCATATTCTTCACTCCATTATTTTCGTCCATAAGGTATTCGGCAAAAGCTACTTGAAATTCCTCTTTTATGGTCAATCTTTGGAAAGTGAAGCAATATTGGATAGTAAAGGACATTTTTTGGAAAAGTGCTGGCTAAAATGTCCTTCACAAGCAATCTTCATTAAAACGTCCTATCATCAAATTGCTCTACCCAACGATCAACGTATTCTATAATATTCTTCAGGCTCCCCTCTTCAAACGGCGATTGTAATCGAGCCCTCTCCACAATTTCGACAAGTGATTCGCTGCCACCAACCCGAGAGATGTTTAAAAAATCTTGCCAAGCTTCTTCGCGGTTTTCATTCGAACGTATCCAAAGTTGTACTGCACAATTATGAGCCAAATCATAATCTATAAAGTAAAATGGTGTTTCAAACAAATGAGCGATTTGATAAAAACTTCCACCCATTTCATAAAACTCATTTCCATCGTAGTCCTTTTCCGGCATATAGATTCTCTCAATCTCCCGCCATTTTGCTTTTCGCTCTTCTGGTGTAGCTGAAATATTTTCATAGAGATAGTGCTGGAATTCATCAATGGCATTGACCCAAGGCATGAGAATAAACGCCTCCGTCAAATGACTAAACTTGTATTTTTCAGCATCCTCCCCAAAGAAACTTTCCATCCAAGGCCAGGCAAACCTTTCCATTGAAAACGAGAAGATTTCCGTGGCATCAAAGGTCGGGGCAATGTATTCCGGAATCGGTGTATTTCGGCTCATATAAAATTGAAAAGCATGGCCGGCTTCATGGGTGAGCACTCGAACATCATTCGGAGCCCCGACAAAATTAGCGAAAATAAACGGAGCTTTCTCGGTACCAATAAACGTAGCAAACGCTCCACCCCTTTTTCCCTTTTTACTCAATAAATCCATGTTTTCAAGTCGGAGCATATATTCGAAAAATTCCTTTGTTTCCGGCGAAAGTTCTGAAAACATCGTTGTGGCCTGGGTGATAATCTCATTCTCATCCCCCACGAGCCTTGGTGCACCTGTTTTAAAATGAAAACGCTCATCATAAAACTTCAGTTTATCGACCCCAATTCTTTGCCGTTGCTTTTCGCGCAGTTTTGAGATAAATGGAACACCGAATTGCTTTACCTGTTCCCGATAAACCGCTACTTCTTTCGCAGAATAATTTGTTCGGCTTAATCGATCATAACCGAGTTGGGTGAATGTCTTATAGCCTAGTTTTTTGGCAATCTCGGTTCTTACCTTAATCAATTTGTCAAAAATATCAGCTATTTCCCCCTCATGAGCAGCATAAAAAGAAACCATTTTTTCGAATGCTTGTTTACGTTCATGCCGGTCGCTTGAAATGGTAAAACGATTTAACCCAAATAAGGGGACTTTAGAACCATGGAACTCGATTTCAGCAGATCCTAGCAAGTGAAAGTAACGTCCGATTAATTCTTTTTCCAGTTTTAGTTCTTCAGAAATCTCTTCTGAGAAAGTTTTCACTTTTAACTCGGCAATTTTAAAAATCTGGGATCCCCAACAAGTTTCAAGTTGGTTCCGATAAGTAGCCGTTATCATTTCCTGGTAAAATTCCTTCTCCAATCCTTTATAGATTGGGCTAATTTTTCCAAAAAAATCTTGTTCTTCTTTATACAGTTCATTATTTAAATCAATCATATGGCGTACATATACTAGTTGCTCAGCACCCTGAAATTCCATTCTTAATTGATTGATCGCAAGAAAAGTCTCATTTTGAACCTCAAAGCTTTCAGCGTTTTGGAATTTTCTTAATAAACCTTCGAACTTTTGTTTGAATTCCTCCATGTTTGGTCTAACATAATCTAATTGATTTGCTAATTTCATTTTACATCTCTCTCCTTTTATTACTTTTAAGAGTAACTTCTTTACTCTTAAATGTATATTAATTACTTTAAATAGTAATATAAATTACTTTTAAACACAATACCTAATTTAGAAAAACTTTCCTTTCTTTTTTATGTAAGTGGTGATGTAAGTTTTTCATCTGTCACTGCATTTAACTTACTGAAATTTTGCATCTTCGGTAAGCTTTTCAACTTCTTCAGTAAAACCCACCGAACCTCCCCCTAAAGCCATCTCATTAAGCCCCTTAAAATACAAAAAAGGACATCCCATTGTAACTGGATGCGCTCGTGATTTAATTATTTAGAACTACCACTTCAAACTCCTTTATGAATGGAATTTCAGTCATTACCTTCAATATGGTATATTTTTATTAAAAAGGAGCTAATCAAATGGGTATTCAATATACTGCAATCCATCCCGAAAATTTTAGGCAAGTGCTTCATTTATATGAATCGCTAAATTGGAATTCACTTGGGCTTACGATTGACGATTTAGAACGGATGTGCAAACAAAGTTGGTTTGTTATTTACGCCTACGATGAGGATCGATTAGTCGGAATGGGCCGAATTGTTTCCGATGGTATTATCACCGGAGTTCTTTGTGGGGTGGGCGTAGATCCAAGCTATCAATCTAGAGGAATTGGTAAAGAAATAGTCATTAGACTCGCAGATCATTGTGAAAAAAACAAGGTCATACCACAATTGATGTGTGTAGAAACCCTTGAGCCCTACTACCAAAAGTTAGGTTTCGAGAAATTTACTATTGGGATGGTGAAAAGAATCAATCGATAAAAGGAAAAGGTCACGAATAGCTTCTACTCGTGACCGCTACCACCATTTACAATCATTCCCCTACAAACTCATCGCCGTAATTAAAATCGAGTGATTTTATCATGGCGGCGGTTAATCCAGCTAGTGCCCTATGGGCATAACTGCCACTCGAAACATCGTCTGTTAAAAGGCTATCAATAATAATCGGGTTCGTTGTACCGAGACCATACACCACGGCTAAATGCTTTTCGATCGTATTAATCGTTGCCTGATCGCCACACCAAGCAAGTTCATACAGAAAAATGGTTTTATCCCCAGCTAAACTACCACCGTTTGTATTTGCACCATTACCATTAAAATCTCTAAACTTGTCGGGCATATAGCCTTTTCGAGAAAGCACCGTAAGTAACCCTTGCTTTATCAAGTTCGCTTCTTTCAGAAACATCGAATTGGGGTTCACTAATTCAAAGGTAGTCCCGGTCGCCATTTGTGCCAACCCCCTTGCTACCCAAGAGGCATATCCAGTGGAAATTAATCCGCCATCTTCTCTTGCGCCACCAATGTTATTCAAATGGCCAATTTTGGAATTGCCACTTTCGCTCATCTCGATCGCTAATTTTCCTAATGTAACAATTTTTGCACGATGTTCATATTGGTTAGGATTCACCTCTGATAACAAAGCACCATATAATCCTAAGGCACCACCAATGATGCTATAGACATTTAACGAATTAGCGAAACGCTTGATTCCATTGGATGCTAAAATATGCCTCTTGTCTTTCGCAAGCTGTTCATAGGTCAAGGTTCCACTTCCTGGACCGAATAGATTGGCGCTCCAAGTTGTTATGCCATTCTGATAGGATTCCACCACGCTATTTAATAAAGCGGGTAAATAACGATTCACTGTTGATGCGGAACCAAGGTATCCATTACTTTCCAAAGCTACCATGTTAAATTTTTGGACAAAAATAAAGGCAATTAAATATTGGGCTGTAAATGGAGCGAACATTTTCCTGTAAAATGTTTCTTGACTAAGCTGTTCTTCTATTTGTAAGAGTGCTGTATTAAGATTTTCTAATACCATATCGGCAAAATAAGCCTCACCTTTAAGCCTTGCTTGATTTTCTAAAATTGATAGAAATTGAATATCAGTGGCTAAGCGCCAAGCCGTATCTTTTTCTTCTACTGTCGCAGATAATGTTGTATTATGACTAGGATTTCTTATTTGAGTAACGATGTGACTACGACTGACAAAAACTTCAGTAAAGGCCAGCTTTGCCGCTTCATACGATGAAATTGTTGTCATCTTGATCACCTAAATTCTTTTTAGGTTAGTATATGTGTAAAAGTTGGACTTCGTTTCCTATGAATATTCTTTTTTGTGTCTTATCCGAATATAAAGACTTATAGAAAGGAGAATGTGCAATGGTTTTTAATGAGATGGAGCTATTGAACACAAGAAATAGATTAAAAGAGGAAATATCTACCTTATCTTTCGAGGAATTTAACTGGAAACCTGGACAAGATACATGGAGTATCGCCCAAGTGTGCCATCATCTTTTTCTTGTTGAATCCGTTTTTTCTGATGCAATCGCTTATAGTCTTAAGCGAAACAATAGCTCAAAATCAGAGCAAAAAAAGATGACGAATATACTAGACCGATCGAAGAAAATTGTGGCTCCTGAGATTGTTCATCCTAAAAGTGAGTCGTTTACAGTTCAACAAATAGATGACCTATTAACCCAATCACGAAACAAGCTCCTAACAATCATCCATACTCTTAAAGACCCAACGGTCCTACTTGAGCATTCGGCCAAACATCCGTTATATGGACCCTTACCATTAAATCAATGGATTGACCTCATTTCTTTACATGAACAAAGACATATCGAACAAATGGAGGAAATCAAAACCCGATTTGGGAATCAATAACAAAAATAGACCTGTCCCATTAAGACAGGTCTTGTTCTATATTCATAAAACAGACTCAATTTGCAGCATAGCGGATAACACGTAGATGAAGGCATCGCCCATGGGAGAGGATTTTAAGTGTTTGTCAAAATAGTAATGTAAATGATTCGCGATATCTTGCATCGCCTTTAAATCAAAATGATAAAGATCGACAGCAGGGAAAAACAATCCACCTCCAAGGGGAATAAGTGTTCCAAAAGCAATACCACCTTTTTCAACTGAGCTTCCCATTGGTTGGCATACCATTACCTCCACGGTTTCTTCTGCTAAAATATCAATAGCGATGAAGTATTTATCACTGTATTTATAGCCAATATAATAAAATTTTGGGGTGATTTTTTCACATTCTCTAAGCCAAGAAATATATAACGGCGTCTTGCTCAGACTATGTGCGTTTTCGGCAATAAAATTTTCAAAAGCGCTCTTTTCACTTTGATGAGATTCATAGAATACACGCCACCAAAATAAGTTAGAAATTAGACTCTGCCATTTTTCTTTTCTTACCCCATGGTCTGAAGCAAATTCCTCCGAAACTGAAAGTGTTTCATGAAAATAAAGATCCCATACATACTTAGCGAAATCATTAAAAACTTCATTGACCATTTCATGTCTTAATTCATCTGAAACTAGGTAATCAAGTCGAAACATTTTGGCACTTGAGGAGGATTGGATTAACTCTACTACTTTTTCATCCGTTTCTCTCATCAACAAAATCAGTCCCTTCGCTCATATAGACTCCCTTTTACGGTATCATATTTCGTTTAGGGAAAGAGATGGTTTACATGGCACTTTCTTACGATATTGTTACAATTTGGTACAAGGATAGTTGTAAGTACTTACCTTGTTGACCAGTTTACTGCTTTCGACCTAAAATCGATCGACAAGAACTTGTCTTGGAGACCAGTTTACTGCTTCCGACCTAAAATCGGTCGACAAGAACCTGTTTTGAAGACCGATTTGCTGCTCCTAACCTAAAATCGGTCTCCAAGAACTTGTCCTGGAGCCCAGTTTACTGCTTTCGACCTAAAATCGGTCGACAAGAACCTGTTTTGAAGACCGATTTGCTGCTCCTAACCTAAAATCGGTCTCCAAGAACTTGTCCTGGAGCCCAGTTTACTGCTTTCGACCTAAAATCGGTCGACAAGAACCTGTTTTGAAGACCGATTTGTTGCTCCTAACCTAAAATCGGCCTCCAACATCTTCTATGAATAGACATATCAGTACTTTTTGATCGAGCTTCCAATGTAATCACCATCTTGTAGTAATTTTTATAATATTTATAATTAATTACGGGAACCTTTTTCCATTATTTCCGTATTAAAGGGTATATTTCCAATTATGAACGCGAGGTGTAAATAATGTTTAGTGTCCTTCCAGCCGTCATGGCCTTATCTATTCCAATTATTGCCATTTTAACAACCCATTTCCAAAAACAAGCAAAGTTGAGACAGAAATTCCTTGCCGATGAAATAGAATTGGAAAAATTAAAATACCAAAACTACTTAATCGAAACGGAAAAAATGAAATTAGAGCTCGAAAAGATGAAAGAAGAAGTTCCGAAAATCGATATTAAACCATAAAATAAACTCCCAATAGACCATTGGGAGTTTCGCATTTTAAACGGCTGGAGCCTCTTCGGAAAATTGACTATTATACAATTCGGCGTAAAATCCATTTTGAGCCAATAACTCTTGGTGAGTTCCCTGTTCGATAACGGAGCCGTGATTCATCACTAATATAAGGTCGGCATGTTTTATCGTTGAAAGTCGATGGGCGATCACAAAGCTCGTTCGCCCCTTCATTAGTGTGCTCATCGCCTTTTGAATATACACTTCCGTCCGCGTATCAACACTACTTGTTGCTTCATCTAAAATTAATATAGCCGGATTTGCTAGAATTGCTCTGGCAATCGTTAATAATTGACGTTGTCCCTGGGAGATGTTCGATGCCTCTTCGTTTAAAATCGTATCGTATCCTTCTGGCAAAGTGCGAATAAAGTGATCGGCATTAGCCGCTTTTGCTGCTTCGATAATGTCTTCTTCTGTTGCACCTAGACGTCCATATTCTATATTATCTCGAATGGTTCCATTAAACAGCCATGTATCCTGTAAAACCATGCCAAAGGTTTCCCTTAAGGCAGAGCGCGGCATCTCTCGAGTGTCGACTCCATCAATTTTAATCGCCCCATCACGTATCTCATAAAATCGCATCAGTAGATTAATTAGAGTTGTTTTTCCGGCTCCAGTTGGCCCAACGATAGCGACCGTTTGCCCCGGTTTTACATCAATATTCATATCCTCAATTAATAGAGAATCCTCTTTATAGCCAAAATCTACGTGTTCAAAGGTAACATGACCCTTCACCGTCGGTAAAACTTTCACATTCTCTACTTCCGGTACTTCCTCCGGTTCATCTAACAGTTCAAAAACACGTTCAGCTGCAGCAATCGTTGCCTGGACAATATTGGCAATATTGGCTGTTTGCGCGATTGGTTGGGAAAACTGGCGTGAATATTGAATGAAGGCTTGAATGTCACCAATTTTAATATAGCCTTTTGTTACAAAAATCCCGCCGACGATACAGATGAGTACATAGCCTAGGTTGCTTACGAATGACATTAGCGGCATTATGGTCCCGGAAATAAACTGTGCTCGCCAACCGGCATCATATAGCTTTTCGTTGACCTCATCAAATTCTTGCATTGCCTTTTGTTCGTGTCCGAACGCCTTAATCACTTGATGCCCGGTGTACATTTCTTCGATGTGACCGTTGAGTTCACCAAGTGATTTCTGCTGACTGGCAAAATGTTTTTGCGATTTTTTCATGATGGGACCTAAAACAAAAACCGATAATCCAGTTGCGGCTACCGTGATGATGGTAAGCGTTGGACTGATCGTAAGCATCATAATAATAATCCCGATAATCGTCACAATCGATGTTATAAATTGAGTGATGCTTTGCTGTAAGGTATTCCCAATCGTATCGATATCATTGGTCACCCTACTTAACGTGTCACCATGTGGTTGTTCATCGTAATATTTCAATGGTAATCTTGCTAACTTTTGGTTTACCTGGGTGCGCAAATCGTAAACCATTTTTTGGGATACATCGGCCATGATGTATTGCTGTAAGTAGCTGAACAAAGAACTTAACAGATAAAGACCGATTAACAGGAGAACGGTTCTAGAAACATAATCAAAATCAATTCCTGCCCCCGGAACGCCTTGAATTTTCATCATGATACCTTCGAAAACCTTTGTCGTAATATTCCCCATTAATTTTGGTCCGAGAATCATGAAAACTGTACTAAGAATGGCAGTTAAAAACACGGCTAAAAGATGATATTTTCTTGGCCGCAAATAAGTAAGTAATCTGCGAAGAGTACCTTTAAAATCCTTCGCCTTGACACCGTGAACCATCATTCCAGGAGGTCCGAATCCTGGCCCATGTCCCATACCTCCGCCCTTTGGTGGTTGCCGTTTCTTCTCACTCATGCAATTTCCTCCTCTGACAATTGCGAATGGACAATTTCTTGATAAACCTCGCATGTTTCCATTAGTTGATTATGGGTGCCGATGCCAACAATTTTTCCTTCATCAAGAACAATGATTTGATCAGCATCGAGAACCGTACTTACGCGTTGGGCGACAATCAGTACTGTGGCATCTAACGTCTCTGTTTTCAAGGCTGCTCGGAGCATGGCGTCTGTCTTATAATCTAGCGCCGAAAAGCTATCATCAAACATATAAATATCCGGTTTGCGAACTAAAGCACGCGCAATAGCTAAACGTTGCTTCTGTCCACCTGATAAATTCGTCCCCCCTTGTGAAATCTCTGAATGGTATCTTTCCTCCATTTTTTCGATATAATCTGACGCCTGGGCAATCTGGGCTGCTTGGACCACCTCTTCATCGGTAGCGTCCTCTTTACCAAAACGAATGTTTTCTTTGATTGTTCCCGAGAAAAGTACTGATTTCTGTGGAACAAGGCCAATTTTTGAACGTAATTCCTGCTGTGTCATTTGCTGGATATCAACACCATTGACGCGGATAACGCCAGAATCGATATCGTAAAAACGCGGGATTAAATTGACGAGCGTCGTTTTCCCGGAACCAGTACCGCCGATGATAGCCGTTACTTGCCCTGGGACGGCTTTAAAGCTGATGTCCATTAATGCAGGCATTTCTGCACCTGGATAGCTAAATGTGACATGATCAAATTCAACGTATCCCTTCGTGCTGGATACTTCAGTTGTTTCAAAAGAATCAACAATACTAGGCTCCATATCAAGTACTTCATTAATTCTTGTTGCCGATGCTGCCGCACGAGGAACCATTACAAACATCATTGTCGCCATAATAAGGGCAAACATGATTTGCGTTACATACTGAATGAAGGCCATCAAATCTCCCACCTGCATGCTACCTTCATTAATCCGAAGCGATCCAAACCAGATAATCGCAATACTTGTCAAGTTGAACAACAGCATCATGATGGGCATCATTAACGCCATTATTTTATTCACCTTAATCGAAACATCCATTAAATCGTAATTGGCCCGTTCAAACCGTTGTTGTTCGTAGGTATCCCGATTGAATGCACGAACGACCCGAACCCCGATTAAGCTCTCACGAAGAACTAGGTTTAACTTGTCGATCTTTTTTTGAATCGATTTAAATAGAGGTAATGCTTTTTTCATAACGATAAAAATGGTCAGTATTAATATCGGTGTAATCGTGACAATAACTAAGGATAATTTAGCATCCTTAGAAACAGCCATGATCGTGCCCCCAATGAACATGATCGGTGCGCTTAACACCATTCTTAAAAGCATCATGACAACTTGCTGAACTTGGGTAATATCGTTCGTTGTCCGTGTGATTAAGGAAGCAGTCCCTAATTTATCAAATTCAGGCAGTGAAAACTTCTCTACTCTTGAAAATACTCGTTTTCGTATGTCACGTCCAAATCCCATGGACGCTTTTGCCGAGAAATAGCTGGCAAAAATGGAACATACTGCGCCTATGGCAGAAATGAGTAACATCAAGGCACCAATTTTCAAAATATAATGGGTATCCCCTTGAATTACTCCAATGTCAATAATGTCCGACATTAAGGTTGGCAAGTATAAATCTGACATGGATTGTATAAAAACGAAAGCAAGCACAGCCAGGATTAATACATTGAATGGTTTCAAATAGCGAAATAGTTTTAGCATTAGATTCCCCTCAAACTTTCTTCTGACATTAGATCTAATAGCTGTTGATGAATTTCAATTAGGTTTGCGATAGATTCTTCCGGCATTTTGTTTAAAATATGACTCATTTTCTGGTAAATTCCGTCCGGGTCATCATGGATGTCCTTTACTTTTTGTTCCCCCTCTTTTGTGAGTTGCAATAGTACTTCTCGCCGGTTTTCTTCAGGGATGACCCTGTCTAAAAATCCAGCAGTAACAAGCCCATCGACATTCGTACTTAACGTACTTTTCGGTAATTGGATTCTTTCACCAATTTGTTTTTGGGCAATCATTGGGTTGTGACTAACCATTTGCAAAATCCAAAATTGGGGCATATTCATTTTATTTTTGGCTAAACTGGTCTGTATCCACTTACCAAACTGGCCTTGAATTTTTCGAAACGACCGAAGAACCTGGGTTGCTTGGTCTCCTGATGGATGATTCAATTTTTTCACCTCGATTGGGCTCAATTCTGATTAGTCCCCTTTTGAACTGTTCAAAATTGAACAATTTATAATCAAATTTTATACAGGTTAAGTTAAGGAGTCAAGTACGGAATTAATGATAGATTTTTTTCTTATAAAACCTACAAACACTTTGAGCCAACTTCGGTATGTTTTTTCATATTTTTCTAGAAAATCTTCCGAACTTTATCATCTTCGGTATGTTTTTCCTCTTTTCTCTTGAAAACCTACCGAACTTCGTCATCTTCGGTAAGTTTTTCCTCTTTTCCCTCTAAAACCTACCGAACTTCGTCATCTTCGGTATGTTTTTCCTCTTTTCCCTCTAAAACCTACCGAACTTCGTCATCTTCGGTATGTTTTTCCTCTTTTCTCTTGAAAACCTACCGAACTTCGTCATCTTCGGTAAGTTTTTCTTCTTTTCTTTCTAAAACCTACCGAACTTCGCAATCTTCGGTATGTTTTTCCTCTTTTCCCTTTAAAACCTACCGAACTTCGTCATCTTCGGTAAGTCATTCCCCATCCTATAAAAAACTACTGCATCAGTTTTTAACCCAAAGAAAAAGAGCCTCTCTGATATAGAAGCTCGTTAATTTTTAGATAAGCAATCCTAATTATAGAATTCCAAATTTATAGATGCTTTTCCTACTATACTCTTGATTCTGTTCTAAAATGTATGAGGGAAAATGGGGATAATGAATCGCATCCGGAAGGCTTTGGGTTTCTAAGCAAATACCGAGATGTTTTCGGAAATGACCATTGGAATTCAATTGATTCCCAGAATAGACCACCACACCCACTTCATTTGTTTCAATGGTTAGTGTGCGTCCGCTTTCACCATCCTTTAAAACGATCTCATTATTCTTTCGATTACTCAACAAGAATGGATGGTCATACCCTCCACCTACCAATTTTAATTGGGGGTGATCCGACTCTATACCTGTTCGAATTAGGCGTTCTGTTGAAAAATCAAACGGAGTGCCACTGACATTCAACATTTCACCAGTAGGAAGAAACTCATTACTTAACTCCAAAAACGTTTCACTGTCTATTTTTAATGAATGGTTCAGGATATCTCTTTTTAGGTTTCCACTTAAATTTAAATAAGAATGATTTGTCATGGATAATATTGTTTTTTTATCTGATCTCCCAGCGTATCGAATCGACAATTCATTTTGATTGTTTAGCGAATAGGTAACGGTAATGGCTAAATTACCCGGATAGCCTTCTTCCCCATCTTTGCTTAAATAGGAAAAACTAACGCCGACTTCCTGATCATTTTCAAAGGTCTTCGCATTCCAAATCACTTTGTTAAACCCCCTATCACCACCATGAAGATGATGCTTACCATTTTTCACTAGATGATAGGATTTGCCGTCAAGGTCAAACCTTCCATCCTTAATCCTGCCTGCCACACGTCCAATAATAGCCCCCAAGTAATAAGGATCTTTAGCATATTCTTCCAAAGTGTCATAACCAAGGACAATATTTTCATAGATTCCATCACGATCTGGGGCTAAGATTTTGGTAATGATACAACCGTAATTGGAACAGTGGATTTCTATTCCTTTATCATTCAGTAGTGAATAGGAGTAGATTGTCTTGTGATTGAGTTTACCATATTCATCCTTTAACACTTTCATTTTTGTTCTGCCTCCCCTTACAAAAAGGAGGGGCTGTTTTTAGTCTCTCCTCGTTGCACTTTCTCTCTCAATTAAGTTGGTACTAATGGTCACTTTTTTACAGACCTTTCGCTTCGTGTCGATTTTTTCCAGTAGTAAATCAACCGCTGTTTCTCCCATGATTTCCGTGTAAAGCTTAATCGTCGTTAAAGGCGGTACCATGTACTGTGCCGAGCTTACGTCATTAAAGCCTACAATACTTAATTCATCGGGTATTGTCATTCCGAGTTCATGGGCAGCTTTATAACAGCCGATGGCAATCGAATCATTTCCAACAAATATTGCCGTCGGGCGATTTTCACTAGAGCTTAACATTTCCTTTAGAAGGACATAGCCGTCCTTTGGGTTATAGCCCCCAATTTTAACAAATTCCTCGTGAAAAATTCCCTTTTCTTGCAAACATTCCTCAAAAACTTCTTGTCTTAAATCTTTTAGTCGATTTCCATGCAAATCTGTCTCAATGCCGCCAATAAACCCGATTTTTTGATGTCCTAAATCGATTAGATAATTAAGTGCTTTTTTAGTGGCTGATGTAAAATCAATGACAACCGAATCAAAGTAAGAATCATCCGGGTTCGAATCAATAAATACACAAGGTTTGTTATACCCTTTGATTAATTCAATATCATCCTTTTTAAACGATCCTAAACAAATGATCCCATTTATCTTTTCCAACGTTTTTTTGGGTTCATCTCTCGTTAATTTCAGTGCTTCAATCCCATTTTCCTTGAGCTTTTTTTCTAGTGCCACACGGATTGAAAGGTAATAGGTATCGACTAATTCTTCCTCTAGTGAATAGGAGTAGTACAAGCCGATCCTCATCTTTGTTTTTAATTTTTTTTTGGCCGTGAAGACGTATTCCAATTCCTCCGCCGCTTCAAATATCCGCTGCCTTGTTTCAGGAGTGACATTCAAGGTTTCGTCATGATTTAATACTCTCGATACCGTTGTCATCGAGACGTTCGCTAACTCTGCAATATCTTTAATCGTTGCCATTGTTTCAACCTACTTACCCAGTTTTTATGTGATGTGATTTTTTAAAGGCTTTTTCGCTAAAAAAGATAATTTTGTTTCCGAAGTCATGATCGCTACTAAGATTAGACATGCACCAACAACCATTTTCACTGTCAATGGTTCGTCTAAAAGAATGACTGAGAACACCATTCCCCAAAACGCTTCGGTCGAAAGAATAATCGCTGCATTCGTTTCGGTCGTAAATTTTTGGGAAACCGTTTGCAGTAAAAAGGCGATTGTAGTGGAGAAAACGCCTAAATAAAGTAATGCGTTCGTTCCTTCCATTTCCATGGAAAAATTACCTTCTCCTCTAAATAATACCACAATAAAACCTAAAACAGTTGCCGTAATCATTTGAATTAACGTTAATAAAACCGGGTCCTCATCCTTAACAAATTTCGCTGTATAAAAAACATGAAAGGCAAAGGCAATCGCACAAAATAATGTCAATAGATCGCCGAAATTCATATATCCTGACAATTTTAACGAAATAATCCCAACTCCAGTAATCGCTAGAATTGCTCCTAAACACTCAAACCGGTCGACCTTCTTTTTATAAACAAAAAAAGCAATGAAAGGTACAATGACTACATTTACCGCCGTCAGGAATGCATTTTTCGAAGGGGTCGTAAATTGTAGACCCACCGTCTGCAGCGCAAAGGCAATGTAGAGAAACAGTCCGACAATCGCACCTTTGATGATGACACTTTTATTGATTTTTGAAAGCTTTTTATGAAAAAAGATACTTAACAGGATGACTCCGATTAAAAATCTCCCTGCCAATATTTGATAAGGTGTGTAATGATTCAAAGATATCGCGCTTGCGACAAATCCACTTCCCCAAATAATGGCTGTAATAATTAAACCCATTTCACCACGAAATTTTTTCATTTAAGGCTCTAACCTCTTATCTTCATGGAGTAATAAAAATACGCTGGAGGTCCAAGTAAAGGAGGTGTCAACCAACCCTTTTCCGGTTAAAGGATCAAAGTTTTCCGCCATCCCGCCCACAAGAGTTAACTCAAGGAACTTATCTCTTAATCTTTTGGCGGATTCCCTAAAACCATAGGTACTTAATGCGTCAATAAACAGATACGTGACGGGTGCCCAGATTGGACCGAGCCAATAACCGTTTTCCTTATAATATTGACTCGTTAAACTTTCTGTTGCAAGGCCATATCTCGTCTCAAAGCCTGATTCTAAATCCGATACTAGGTTCACCATCACTTTTGGCTCTAAGCGATATCCGATGATAACGGGCAAACGCAGAATAAGGCTTGTACGGGTTTCGATTTTTTCCGCCCTTTTCCCGACCCGACCAAAGAAACCTTTTTCATCGTAGAGTCGATCCATTAATTGAAGAAATAGCGCATCCCCTTTCTCTTTAAAAATAATCGCTTCCTGCGCTTCCCCAAGTTCTGTAGCGAAGTTCGATAAAATATCACAGGTTCGAATTAAAAAGCTGGCCAAATCAGGTGACTCTACTGGCATCCCGAAATGAAATAACGAAGCATTATCCCAGCCGGAATCATTTCCATGCTTATAATGTGGTAACCGCTCCGGATAGGTTCGGTAATTTTCAAAGTATTGAAGTACATGTTTAGTTGATTCGTAAACCTTTCTTAGCCTTGATGGCTCTCTAAAATACTCATGCTGCTCCATCAATTTTTCGTAGATAAGCGAAAATATCGGTGGTTTGATACAATTAAACGATGTAAACTTATCGTTAACAAAGTCAGGATAAGCCCCTGATTCATCCTGTGCATCGATAAAAACCTCTAATTGAGCATAGGCAAGTTCCGGGTAATGTTTCCCTAAGTTCAAAGCATTAAAGCAATTATCCCAAGACCAAATATTGTACATCCATAGTTTCGACATATACATCGCATACTGTTTTAATATACCGAAAGGATGAACAACACTGGACCATGTAATGTAGGAGGCACGTTCAACGGATGGAAGATAGGCATCATGTTCATGGTGAAATTTCGCCAACCATTCTGCATACACTCGTTCGATTTGTTTTTTTCCGTCAAGAAATGCTAGATAGTTCTTTTTCCGATAAACCGTTCGATAGCTTTCCATAACGAAATGACCGTTATTCATTCTTATATCGATATAATCATTGCCAATGATCTTCCATGGGGCATCAACCCTCATTTCCCCTTCAAGTTGGATAATCATGAGCTTTAATTCCTTTGGATAAATGTGATATTCATACATCCCATCTTCGATTTCCATAATCGAATCGTATTTGACCTTCTTATCTGTTAACCTTAGTTCAAGACCTCTTACTTCGATATGAAGTTCATCTTCTTCAGGTAAAATAAACTCTACATATTCAGAAGGATTATCTTTGATGAGAAAAGTCAATGATGTCTCCGTTGCATGAACCTCTACATCTTGACTTTGACCATCCTTAAGAAATTCCAGCTTGAATAGCTGCGACGGTGCTTCATCACCGCCATGGACATCGCGAATATAAACATCATTAGAGTCCTTCTCCATCGATAGACAAAAGTAGGAACCAAACCTTGAAAACGGTATTTCTCGTATATCTAAGTTCATCACCATTTCCCCTTCTATAAAACTTAAGCAAAAAGCAGGGATGTCCCTGCCCTTGCTGAACTTATCTCAGTCTAAAAATTTTACTTTCCTCTATAAGCTGCTCTCTGCTTATTTTCCTGATTTCAAATTGGATTTCAAAATCTTCCACCGTAACACGATAAGGCGGTAGCTGTTCCTCCCCACAACTGTTACTGCCAACTCCACTTTGGCGGTAGTCTATCTTCAAGACATGGTATGGTGATTTTTTAATTTTACCGCGATGCTTCGCCTTTTCAAGGTCACTAGATTCATAGTCATGGATTGTAAAATCTCTGCTCTCTTTAAAATTGATAAGAAACGTATCGTCGCCATTTGAAACGGACAAGAATGAGGTATCGCATCTAGAGCCATTTTCCTGTGGATACACATAATCCGTATGCATTTCTTCCACATTCTTTCGGTACAACCCCATTAGTTGGCTCCTTTTACTATCAGGATAGCTTTCTGATGGCCCACGGCCATACCAAGTGACTTCATTAAATTCCTTGTTCAGATGCATGTGGATTCCGATTCTAGGTAGTAGCTTTGGAATTTCTTTTCCTCTCAAAACTTTTTTTCCAGTCAGCCGAAGATTTAAAATCCCATCGCAGGAAACTCGATAGCTGTAAACGAGATGAAATCCCCACCCCTGATTGAGAGATGAAAAATATTTTTCGATCTCAACATCAATAAAATCATCCTCCATTTGATAATGGAAAGAGATTAGCTGCTCATTGCCATTTTTTAAGAAATATTTATTAATCCAATCGTCCTTTTTATACATATCGTTATCGATAATCGCTCGCCAAAGCGTAAGTTCGGGACCATTTTGAATGAATTCTTCTCCAGCGACTCTGTGGGACAACAAACGTCCTTTGATTTTCGAAAAGACGGTTTTAAAATTCTGGTTTTCCAGTACGAGCTGGAATGAATCTTCGCGAACCTCCATACCTAATGGACATCTCACCCTGTCGACCTGCTTTTCACGCTTTGTTCCTTCAAGGAGAAACCCTTCACTCGTAATCTCGAGGCCTTTCTCCCCATAACTGGTCTCGTTCGGCTCTTGATAGCGAATATATAAATGTACATCATCATAATTTGACACTTTTTCCATATTTACCGGTAAGTCCATGACAAGTTCCTCCTGGGCATGAACAGATGGTAACTCGAGAGTTTGTTCTTCTATTAAACGGTCATAAGAAACAAGCTTAATGGTTAACAAAATTCCTTCGAGATTTCGAAAATCATAGCGGTTTTTCACTAGAATCCGCAACTGATCGCCTTCAACTAACTCTGTAACAATTGGCTCTATGACCTTTTTATACTCTATCAACCCTGGTGATGGCGTGCGATCCGGATAAACAAGTCCGTCGATACAGAAATTACCGTTCGTCGGGAAGTCACCAAAATCACCGCCATATAAATAGCGAACATTTCCGTCCTCATCAGTATGCTCAATCCCATGATCACACCATTCCCAAATAAAACCGCCTTGTAAACGTGAATACTTCCTCATCACTTCTTGATACTCTGATAAGCCACCAGGGCCATTTCCCATCGCATGACCGTATTCACAAAGAATATGCGGTTTCTTCCCTTCCGCATCTTTCCCGATTTCCTCGAGAGCTAGTAATCGAGTGTACATGGTTGAAAAGACATCACTGAACGAGGCAGTTCGATCTCCTTCATAATGCACGATTCTTGTGGAATCAAGCTCTTTTATCGCCTGATACATGGCCCCAAAATTTCTACCAGCCCCTGATTCATTTCCTAATGACCACATAATCACGGATGGATGATTACGGTCTCGTTTGACCATTCGAACCGCACGGTCAACATATTGCTTTTCCCAAAGCTCGTTATCACTAATCCAATTATAATTGCCGGTGTTTTCAAAGCCATGGCATTCCAAATCTGCCTCGTCTATCACATAAAGTCCATACTCATCACATAAATCATAAAACACATCATTATTCGGGTAATGGGCTGTTCTCACGGCATTAATATTATGTTTTTTCATTAATTTAATGTCTTCCAGCATGTCATCATAAGTCACAGTTCGACCGGTTTTTGGATGGGAATCATGGCGATTAACCCCGTTAAAGAAAATTCTTCGCCCATTCACTCTAATCTCGTTGTCGATTATTTCTACCGAACGGAACCCAAATCGGATTGGAACGATTTCTGTTTGGCCATTTGAAAGACTATATTCCAGGGCTAATACATAAAGATTAGGAGCCTCAGCCGTCCATAGCAAAGGATTTTTTATTTTCCTTGTTAACCTGAACTTTCCATCAACAACTTCTATGTGAAAGCTTTCCACTTCTTTCCCTATGTGAAGAAGCTTTGCACTGATGTCCTTTGTTTTATTAGTAAAAAAATGACCCGCAATTTTTAAATCAAAATGTTGATAATTTTCATCAGGTTCAGTTTCAATATAGATATCTTGAAGAGTGTCTTTTTGGACTCGGTATAATTCAACAGAACGAAAAATTCCAGAAAGCCACCACATATCCTGATCTTCTAAATAGGTACCATCGGAAAATTGGTAGACCCGAACAGTAATTCGGTTGACCCCACTTTTAACAAACGCTGTAATATCAAATTCAGAAGGCAACCTTGAAATTTTACTAAATCCTGCATGCTGGCCATTTACATATAAATCATAGGCTGAATCAACGCCATTAAATTTGATCATCACCATTTCATCCGGACTAACTTCGTCAAGATGCAAATCCTTGAAATAAATCCCAGTAGGATTCTCATCAGGTACAAACGGTGGATTAATGGCAAATGGATAAAGTACATCGGTATAATGCATGTTCCCATATCCTTGCAACTGCCAACAGGATGGCACTTTAATGGTTTCCAAACGGCTAATTTCAAAATCCGCTTGTTGAAAACCTTCTGGTGAATACTCTGGAGCATCAAGGAATAGGAATTTCCATGCTCCATCCAGTAATAAATTTCCGCTGCTTTGATTTTTGTTTAATGATAGCGCCGTCGCTAATTCACGATAGCGGTAGAAATCCGTATGGGCTTCTAGTCTATTAATTCCAGTTAGATGGATATCTTCCCATCTTTTCATTTCTCGTTGCATGATATTTTCCTCCGAATTACTTAATTGAACCACTGATTCCTTCTACGATGTACTTTTGCGCAAGGGCAAAAACAATGAATAAAAAATTAAATTTCGTTACACCAACTTTTCCCTCACCTCGAAATCCTTTGGTACATTCTAAAAAAATTGTCTGCGCCTAAATCAAGTTCACCTCAATTTTATTAATATTTTTAGTAAAAGTGTACAAATTTTTATAAACTTTTACTAAATTTTAATCAACTCAACTTGAGGGTTTTATATAGTTTCAGCTTCTATTTACATACCTAATGTTCTATTTTTAGTAAAATAAAAAAAATCAAGCAGTACTCGGGAATTTCTACCCTTTACTGCTTGACATGATTACTCATTTAACGTATCTATAAATCTCTTAAATGCATTCATTCCTACTTTATTTCTTTTAAATACACCTGCATCCCCTAGCACCTTTAAAAACTTTTGACCAACCTCTTGACGAACAATGTGCTCAACATTCTCAGCACTTACAAGTCCATCATATTGCTTAGCTAACTTTACTGCCCATTGTAAATGATAATCGGCGACTTGATGGGGTTGGTTGAGTAAAAACTTTTCAACTTCTTGTAACTCATGTTTTAACCGGGCAGGAAGTACCGCTAACCCCATTGCTTCAATTAATCCGATGTTCTCCTTTTTAATATGTTGCACATCCTGATGTGGATGAAAGATTCCTAAAGGATGCGTCGCATCAGTTCGATTATTTCTTAATACTAAATCTAATTCATAGAGTTCATTTCGTCTTCTGGCAATCGGTGTAATGGTGTTATGGGGGATACGATTTGAGAAAGCCAAAATTTGAACGGAAGAGTCATGGTAATGTCTCCATTTTTCTAAAATATGTGAGGATGCCTCCATTAATCGTTCCTTTTCTCGATGTTTGATCCGGATCACAGACATTGGCCATTTTAGGATGGTTGCCTCGATGTCAGGAAACGCTCGTAAAGTAACTTGAAATTCCTCCTCAGCCTTAGCCATAGCAAACTCATAATTTCCCGCTTGGTAATGGTCATGGGAAAGAATCGAACCCCCAACAATCGGAAGGTCAGCATTGGAACCGATAAAATAATGGGGGAATTTTTCAACAAACGCCAACAGGTTGGCAAAGGTTTGCTGGTCGATTCTCATTCTCCGATGCTCTTCCGATAATAGAATACTATGCTCAGGATAATAGAGATAAGGAGAAAATTGAAATAGCCAATTCCCCCCATTGATATCCATACGAATCATTCGGTGATTGGAACGAGCTGGGTGCTCTGGTCTCCCTTGATAGCCTTCATTCTCTATACACAGCAAGCACTTAGGGTAGTTTAAGCTTTTCATTGCCCTCTCTTTTTCTATCTGTTTAGGATCCTTTTCGGGTTTGGCAAGATTGATGGTAATATCTAACGCACCATATTCGGTATGCACCTGATATTGAATATTTTTGCTTAATGCCTTTGTCTGGATATAATTGCTGTTTTGGCTCAGCAGGTAAAAAAAGTCTGTCGCCATTTTAGGACTTTGCTGATATTTTTCATAAAACGTTTTATTCACTTCGCTCGGTTTAGAAAGAAAGCAATTCATGATTTTACTCACAAAGATTTCTTTTAAATAGGATTCATCTGGAATAATATTATTTTTAGCCGCATAGGTGACGATTTCCTCTAAAATATCAGGAATCGTCCTGTTTGCCATGTTCTCTTGATTAGTAGCTGGATAATCCTCCAAATCCAAGAGCGATAAAACCTGATTCCGTGCATATATTTCATCGTCTTTTTCGATTAAGTTAACATCAATAGCTTTATTAAGCAGCTGCCCGACCATTCCAAAAATCATCATTTTGCCACATCCTAACATTTTTTTGCCCCATCACCAATACTTGCTATATACATCGTTGTTTCATAACCAATTTTCCCCTTGTATTGGGCTCCAACATTTTTAATAAACTGATCCACTTTGTCATTTTCAACAATAGCAATCGCACAGCCACCAAATCCTGCACCCGTCATTCTCGCTCCAATAACCCCTTCCTGTTGCCAGGCAGCCTCTACTAAGGTATCCAATTCATGACCCGTCACTTCGTAATCATCTCTTAGTGAAATGTGAGATTGATTCATTAATTGACCAAATTGTTTGAGGTCTCCCGCTTCCAAAGACTTTAGAGCTGCTAAAGTTCGACGGTTTTCATAGACGGCATGCTTGGCCCGTTTTTTAATCGTTTCACTTGATAGGACATCTTGATATTTTAGAAATGCGTTTTCTGTTAAATTCCCTAATGATTGAATGGCAACCATTTTTTGCAGTTCCGAAAGGGCTTGTTCGCATTCTCGTCTTCGTTCATTATATTTAGAATCGGCTAGTTCACGCCGTTTATTTGAATTCATGATAATAATCTTGTGATTCATTAAATTTATAGGCGCATATTGGTACTCTAGCGTCTGACAATCTAACAAAATACCATATCCAGCCTTCCCCATCCCAATTGCAAATTGATCCATTATCCCAGAGTTAACACCAATAAATTCATTTTCCACCTTTTTACCAAGTTTTACGAGGGTAAGGCGGTCGATTCCTAATTTAAAAAGGTCCTCAAGCATTACACCTGTCACTAGCTCAATCGACGCTGATGAAGATAACCCTGCTCCATTTGGAATATTTCCGTAGAATAAAACATCAACACCAGATTCGATATCGTAACCAGCTTCAATCAGAAATTTAAGCATACCTTTCGGGTAATTGGCCCAGTCATGTTCCTTTTGGTAAGAAAGGTCATCAAGACGAAATTTAATCATCCCTTTTTCAGGAAAATTCATCGAATATACTCGAATGAGACGGTCAAGTCGTTTATGCGCCAAGGCATAGGTTCCAAAGGTAATCGCACAAGGAAACACATGCCCACCATTGTAATCTGTATGTTCTCCAATTAAATTAATCCTCCCTGGTGCAAAAAAAGTTTCAAAAACCGGCTGTTGAAACTGTTTTTTAAATTCAACTTCTAAAAAAGATACCATAGTAGCCTCCGAAGGGTAGTATTTTAGTAAATCAACTAAATAATCCTGCAATAATTTTAGTAAAATATGACTCTATTTTACTAAAAAATTCACAAAAAAAATAGACCAAGGAATTACTCCTTAGCCTATTTAAAATTATAACTCAAACTTCGCCAGTTGCTCTCCCCACGGAGCAACCTCTGTTTCAATAAATCCTGCCTTTTTATACGCATACTTGGCCCCTAAATTCTCAGGTTGATAGCCAATCATAATGCATGGGATATTTGTGTCGTTCATCTTTTTAATATCTTCAATCACCAGTTGAATACCCTCTGTACCAAATCCCTTACCTTGATGCTCTTGATCAATCATGCAGCGATAAATCCAGTAGTTATTGTCATCGGGGTCAATCCCATACATCGCAAAACCTACCATTTGATCATCAGAGTAAATTCCTTTTGCATAAAAATTATCAAGAAACTGTACTTCTGCGATGGAATATAAATTAGAGGCCATAAACGATCTTTGCTCTTCTTTGACGCTAAGATCAATCGCATCCTCCCAGTTATATTTATCAATTGGTTTAAGGGTTAATCTATTCAAATGAACCAGCTCCATTTCACAAAAAATAACTTCACAAATAAAATTCGACAAAATATCCATTTTTCCTTCATTTCACATAGCAATAAAAAACGTCTTAAAAAATACTTAAAATATTCACAATTGGTGGTTTTTAAAAGTGTAGAATGGGGATGAATCTAATTTTGTAAGGATGTGTTTGGGATGATTGAGCTTAAGGCACGAACAGAATCGGATGAATTACTTTTTCTAAGGTACTCTAATTCGCGAACTCAGCTGACCGCTGATGAGGTAAGTTACTTACACCACCTGGAAAAAGGGTTCGCAGGAGAAAAAAGGTTTGACGAATTAGCGAAAGGATTGACTAAGGAATGGCTGTTTGTCAATGATTTATTAATGAATAGTTCAAAATCTACATTCCAAACTGATGCGATTGGCATCCCCAATGACAGAATTCATGTGTTTGAGGTGAAAAATAACGAGGATGACTATTATTACGATAATGGCGAAATGCGAACGATAAAGAATGATATCCTCATTAATAACCCTTTTGATCAAGTGAAAAGGATTGATTCCTTACTACGACGATTACTCCACGACCTAGGGTTGAATTACTCAGTAGAAACTCACCTAATTTTTGTTAACCCAGAATTCACGTTACTTCAAGCCCCAAAGGACCTTTCGATTATCTATCCAACTCAGATACCGAGATTTTTTAGAATGCTGAACTCCTTGTCATGTAAGACAAAGGACAAGCACTACCATCTAGCTGAAAAATTAATGTCACTTCATATCGAGCATTCACCCTATGTACGTCGATTTGATTATCCTTATCATGCGTATATGTAGGGAGTGGTTTGTTGGCGCTGCAGAGAACTGCATACTAGAATCAAGGTTGAAAGAACCATAATTTGCGATAACTGTGGATATGAAGAGGCAGTTGTATCGGCGGTGTTAAGAATGATTGCCGAGTTTCATTTTCTGTTTCCGGAACGGAAGATTACAACTGCGGAGATTTATGAGTGGTGTGCGATTATTTCGCGGAAAACGATTTTGGGGGTGCTACGGAGGAATTTTGAGTTGAAGGGAAAAGCAAATAATTCATATTATGAATATATTAAAAAATAAATTGGTCATTCCCAAACTCCCATTGCACGTATGAGTTTGGGAATCACTTTACCGAAGTCATTCCCAAATCCCTCTTTAGCGTCCAGGTTTGGGAATCTCTTTACCGAAGTCATTCCCAATTTCCTCTTAAGCGACCAGGTTTGGGTATCACTTTACCGAAGTCATTCCCAAATCCCTCTTTAGTGTCCAGGTTTGGGAATCACTTTACCAATGTCATTTCCAAATTCCTCTTAAGAGCGCAGGTTTGGGAATCTCTTTACCGAAGTCATTCCCAAATCCCTCTTAAGAGCGCAGGTTTGGGAATCACTTTACCGAAGTCATTCCTAACCTCTTCTTAAGATTCCCTGTTTGGGAATGACTTTACCACAAAGTCCTCCCCAAACCACAAACCCAAAAACTCCACCCAAACCACAAGACCAAGTATTATTCACCTATAATAAAACACCCACTATCCGCCCGATCCAACAAAAAGTCTTCTGGTGACCGTCCATACAGATACAGCCGATGCATTGGTCTCGTCATCGCCACATACAGCAGCTTAACATCTAACTCCTCATCCGAAAATGGCTCCTCCAACGCGACAACCAAAACAGCATCAAACTCCAGCCCTTTCGATAAATACGAAGGTAAGACGACCACATTTCCCTTTTTCATGTCCTCTTTTTCCGCTAAATACTGTAATGGAAGCTTGCTATTTTCAAGCACATTTAGAATACGTTGGCATTCGCGATCAGTTCTACCGATAATGGCAATTGAATTCAGCCCCTGCTCCTGAAGCGACAAGATGTCCGCCTCAAGGGCCTCCTGAACTGCCACCAACTCACCAGGGTCAATACCGACAAAACGAGGCTTTTCCCCGTGTCGAATTACCGGTTCCACCTTAGGAAGATCCTTTCCCATCACAGCCAAAATCTCGTTTGCGAGATTCATTATTTCAACTGTTGTCCGATAGCTTTTCTGCAACGCTTTATAATTGGCTGACGGAAAAACTTCGCTTACCAACGGCTCCCAACTATCTAACCCCCGATAGGAATGGATTCCTTGTGCTAAATCGCCGACAATTGTAAATAGATCTGTTTCGAATCCAGCTTTCAAAGCGGCAAATTGGAAGTAGCTGTAATCTTGTGCCTCATCAATAAAGACACTTCTCATTTTATGCTCTTCCTCAATCCCTTCAAGCCTTGCTTTTAAATAGAACAGCGCCGCTAAATCCTCCAGTTCGTAGACGCCTTTTGCAAAAATCTTCCCGCAATACCTGCTCAACACCTTACAATCCTTCTCCGAAAGGCCAAGTCCATATTTTCTTAAAAGCTCTTCCGAGGTCATCAACGCCTTGTATAATGTAAAAATATCCTTTTTCACAAATGGCTTCATATAATTTTTAACGGCCACTTTTGACTCTTGTTGGATATTTTTCATTCGTTCTTCCTTTAGATCCATAATGGAGACAACTCGTTGCTTTCGCTTATCTTCCTCCATTTTCGTAGTGAACAAGGCCTTGTCTAAAGCCGCTTCATATTTGGTAGCAATTTTCGAAAGCATGATCTTCTTTTTAATTCGTAAATCATTCATCAACAGGTTTTTGATTTTGTCGATTCGTTTATAGATTGGTAAGTATGTATATTCGGTTAAAAAGAGTTTCCTAAGCTTTTTGCCCTTCAACAGTAGCGATTTTTCAACGATAAAATCTTCCCTAGGTGCAAGGCTTATTTCAATATCATAGAGGTAACGGTCAATCAAATCTTTAAATTCCAGCGATCCTTTAAAACTAGATACCCATTGAACTGAACTCATTTTATCGCCCTTTTCGAGAAGAGACAGGAGTTTTGCATTCGGTGACATCATTTTCACCTTATTGCCTAAACATTGGCGCATATAGTCCATATAGGTAGTTTGGTTAATTTTATTTACCCCTAGTTCAGGTAGTACGGCTGAAATATAATCAATAAACAAACGATTTGGTGCTAAAATCATTAATTTTTCTGGAGGAAAACGGTAGCCAAAGGAATAGAGAAAGTAGGAAATTCTATGGAGTGCAATGGTGGTTTTCCCGCTTCCCGCAGCCCCTTGAACGATGATGGGGTGTTGAAGTGATGCTCGAATGACTTCATTTTGTTCATTCTGAATGGTTGCAACGATTTCGGTTAGTCGATTGTCGGCTTTACCCGACAACGATTTCTGTAAGAGTTCATCATGGGTGGTTAAATCAATGTCTCTGATTTCTTTTAAAATACCATCTTCAATTTCATATTGTCGTTTCAGCGACAAATAGCCGGATTGCATCTCGCCGTACGCCTCGTAGGTCACTTCCCCCAGACGCCCATCATAGTAAACATTGGCGATGGGTGAGCGCCAATCAACAATAATCGGCGTTTGTGTCTCACGGTCAAACAACGACGCTTTTCCGATATAGAGAATCTCTTCGTTCGGTTCGCTATCATTTTTAAAATTGATCCGTGAAAAATAAGGTTTGTTCACGACGCTCCTCAGCCTTTTTAATTCTGTTTCGGCTAGTTCTAAAAAGTTCGCATTCGCCAAAAGGTTGGTATAGCTGGCACTGCTGTCCTGGGGATCCAGATCAGCAAAGGCTTGCTTCATATTTTCGACAAAAAACTCTCTGTTACCCTTGGAAATTTCTAGGACGGTTTTAATATATTCCTTCGTAAATTCTAAACGTTCCACTTCGGCTTGATAATCTTTATGCTCGTGCACAGATTTCTGATTTTCGGAACTCATGCGGGTCATTCGTCACCTCACAATTTAATTTGGAAATAATAGATTATACCGAACTTTCTGTCTCGTCAAGTATCTAGATTAAAAAAGAGAGGACATAGATGTCCTCTCTAGTTACTTACCGCGTAAAAACTGATATATTTTTTCATAGTATTCTCTATATTTTGCTTCGTACATCGGAGAGTTTGGCGCTCCGAGACGGTGCATCATGACTGTTCCTTGGTACATAATTGTGCTATGCCCCTGAATACCATAGCGTTTTCCAAATTCCATATATGGATCAAAATCCTTGATCAGATTGTCAATCGCTGAATAAGATAGATCCTCCATTTCCAAGTTGACGCCCATACCGTATTGGTATGCATTCATATAGCCCCAATGAAGTCGAACCTTTCTTTCATCAGGATCATTAGATCTTCTGGAATTGCTTTGAAAATAAGCCGCATCAAAGCCGTATTCCTTCCAATTTTTATAATTGGTAGCATTGGCGTGCGGAGAAAAGATAAATCGTTTTTGTTGATCATGAATGAGAGTAGCTACTTCCTTAACCAGCTTTTCATCATCGATCCCTCTGACCGTTTCATTCAACCAATAGAATCCTTCAAATTGAAGATGAGGATACTTTCCACTATTAAACTCAGCAAGCATTTGATCGACATACCATTTGACCAGTTCGAAACGGGCTTCATAGCTTGCCGTCGTTTCGGTTCCATCTAATTTGGTGATGTTTCCGACCTTTTTCGGATACGGTATGCCCATATAAACTTTCACTTTATCAATTTCCGGAATGGCTGCCGCATCGGCATTTAAAGTTGAGATGACCCCGCCCGGTTGCAATGTACGGTCTTTATACCATTTCCATTCTTTATAATTCGCCTCGTTTGTTGCTGTTTCCTCAAATCTACCTTCCTCTGAGTAAAACCGCCCTGCAATAATGAAGGTATCAAAGAATTGGTCTACAAACTTTCCATCCTTTTGATAAGCTATATATGGTGTAAAGAAATTGTTTGGAAAATAGCCAGCAGTCCCTAGTTCATAATAGCCCTTATTCTTTTTATCAATTTCATAACCATTATAAATGATGACACCGTTCCCAATGTTAGCAGATTCCCGAGTTAAGAAGGAATTCGTGTATTGCGTGATATCATCGTTTAATGGTTGAATGTAGCTTTGGAGGTTGTCTCGTTCCAGAGCAATCGTGTAGGCATCCTCTAACAATCTAGTTGTCGTGTCAAAGCCTTCCGGACTTTTGACAACATAGCGGTCGTAGTTATCCCATATTGATTTGTCCCTAATTCCTTCGATAATTCGAGATTTGTATTTTTCTAATTTTTCCGCATATGCGATCGCATTTTCAGTAGAATCAAATCCAGCAACTCGTTTTCCGTTGACATACAAATGATAAACGATTTTTTGATTGTCTTCCGGATACCAAAGAACCATCCCTGAAGCTGTATCAACGACCTTGGTATAATGATAATTTTTGGCAAAATCATAAGCCTTTTGGAAAGTTGTATACGTTTTTACTGGCGTATAAAACGAATCGACTCGATATTCGCCGATTTTACCATTTTCATTTTTTTGAAGTGTAGAATATCCTGCTCGTTTTAATTTTGCGACAAAATCTTGTGCCTCTTCTTTTGTAATGATCGATTCAGGTTGAAAAGATTCATATGTCATTATTTCGTCGGAATACAACTTTTCGTCATATAACCAGATGATGGAGTCCTTTTCATTGTATAGTTTCCCTGTAAAAGCTTGGGCAATAATTTGTGCAGCCTTTTTTCGCGGAATTGGATCGTCGCCAAACGTTGTATAGCTTGAACCACTGACAGGTATACCCAATCTTTGAGCAAGGTGATAAACCTTTGCTGCTTTATAAGTTCCATCTGCGGGCATCTTGATTAAATCACTTGCCGCAAATTCTCTCATTAATAGACTAAGAAACTGGGATTCTGATAGATTTGTATTAGTCGTCGTAGTGCCCGTATTAGTTGTAGTTTCCGTATTGGCGAGCACTGACTGAACAGTCAGTTGATTTATTAATAAACCTAGCAATAAGAGCACCGGAACACATCTCTGTATCAATCGTAAACACTTCAATTGTACTCATCCTTTCAAACGTACTGAGTTTTTATCATAACACACTTTAGAAAAGATGCCCAAAAATAACACTATTTTCATAGAAAAACAATACTTTCCACCCACCCCTTTAACGCTTTAAAGCATGTGGGGACTGTCCCCACATGCTTTAAAGCGTTAAAGGTTTTTTCCTTTTTTATAGTTCGGTTCGGACGTCCCAGAGTTCTGGGAAGAAGCGGTGGTCGAGAACTTTTTTTAGGTAGGTTACGCCTGATGAGCCGCCGGTGCCAACTTTGTGGCCAATGATTCGTTCGACCGTTTTCATATGGCGGAAACGCCATTGTTGTAATGAGTCTTCGATATCGACGAGCTCCTCCGCAAGCTCATATAAGTCCCAGTATTTTTCTACGTTCCGATAAACCTCTAACCATGCGTCTTTAACCGTTTCGTCCCCCTGATATAGAGTGGAGAAATCCCTAGACAGAACGTCAGGATTGATATCAAATCCCGCTCTAGCTAAAGCCTTTATTGCAACATCATATATACTTGGTGCCTCTAATGCTCTTTTTAGCTTTTGATGAAGTTCGGCATCCTTTTCATATATTTTCAATATATGTTTTGTTTTGTAACCTAGAGCAAATTCAATCATGCGGTATTGATAGGATTGAAAGCCTGAGGATTGGCCAAGAACGTCGCGAAACTCGATATATTCGGAAGGAGTTAACGTCGACAGCACATCCCATGACTGAATGATTTGGGCTTGAATTCGTGATACTCTGGCTAATCTTTTAAACGAAGTTGATAAATCGCCTTTTTCAATCGAGACGATGGCCGAATTCAACTCATGCAGAATTAACTTCATCCAAAGCTCGCTAGTTTGATGAATAATAATAAACAGCATTTCATCATGGTGGTCAGATAATCTAATTTGATTGGAAAGAATTTGATCAAGTCGCAAATAATCGCCATACGTCATATTATTTTTAAAATCGGTATGTATGCTTTTTTCGGTATCTGCTGCATATGGTTGTTGGTTATTTGATTCTACCAATGGTTTCACTCCCTTTTTGGATTTCATCACTAAAAGTATTCGTTACCCACTCCGTTATTTCCTTTTAATCCATGCTCCGATTAAAAAACAAAAAGCGATGCCAGAGGCTATCGCTTCTTCAAATCTATTTACTAATGACTTTTTCTAAAAAGCTAGCAATCGCCTGGAAGGCTTTTAGCTCATTTTCCTTTTTCGAAAACCCATGTCCTTCATCATCAAAAAATACATATTCATAGTCTGCCCCACATAAGTTACAGGCCTCAACGATTTGGTCAGATTCTGATTTTTTAACGCGCGGATCATTCGCTCCCTGCATGATGAACAGCGGCTTGCTAAAATTTTTCACATACGAAATCGGGGATTGCTCGATTAAACGATCGCGGTCTTTAATGGGATTACCAATCCAAGAATTCATTCGTTCCTTCCAATGGTCTGGGCATGTTTCGATCAAGGTTAATAGATTCGTTGGGCCGAAAATATTGACACATGCTTTAAAACGCTCTTGATGTCGTCCAAAAAGGAGTAAGGATAAATAGCCGCCATAGCTTGCCCCGAACAAGACCAATTTATCGGCTTCTACCTTCCCTTCTTTTACTAAGTGGTCAATACCCTCCAAAACGTCCATTCGCGGACCGCCGCCCCAATCGCCCTCAATCATTTTCAAAAAGGTTGTTCCATAATTTGGCGTTCCTCGGAAATTAGGCGCAAAAATATGATAACCACTGGCAAGAAGGTACTGGAAAAAACCAAAATAATCTGCTTGTTCATTGTATTGCGGACCACCATGCGAATAAATGATTGTATGACCGTTCCAGTTCTCTTCCTTTGTTTTGTAAAACATCGCTTCGATTTCAGTTCCATCAAAGGACGTATATTTCACTAATTCAGGTTTCACCAAGTCTGATTCACTGAAAAATGGAACCTCATTATCAACTAGTGTTTCCCATTCCTCCCTGTTTCGTGAACAATACAAAGTGATTGGCTTGTTTGCAGAGGATCCTGCTAAATAAATCGTTCCTTTTGGCGTAACCATCCATTGTAGAATCGTATCTGTTGGCAAAGCTATCTTCTTTAGTTCCTGATCCTTTAAGTCGTAACGATACAATTCCCCAATCGGACCTACTTTTGTTTCCAAAAGGATTTCTCCATCGAGATCAAATTGAATTTTTTCAATATCCTGATTTTCAATGGCCATAATTTTCTCAAACTCGCCTGTCAAAAGATCATAACCTGCCAAATAACTGAATTCTTCCAGATAATCGGTCGTAAACAATACCTTATCTTCAGTCAAGAACACTAGGTTTGAAACCCGATAAGAGCTCTTAGGCTCTTTAATTAATTCGGTATCTTGGCCATCCTTTTTTAAATAGATTTTCATATTGCTATGATTATATCTTACGAAATAAGCAACATCCTGTCCGTTGGGGCTTACCGATAACAAATGGGTTTCTGCACCGCTTCCTTTATGTAACAAGGTTTCAGTACCTGTTGCTATATCGTATGAAAAAATCGACAAGTAGATGGGATTATCCTTTGACGAAGTGTAATAAAGTTTTTCACCATTTTCGGAAATTCCCCCGAAAAAATAACGTACATTCTCATCGTTTCGAACGGCCTGCCAATTTTCACCGTCTTGATTAACAGAATAAATCTTCATTAATTCATTTCCATTTTCATCACAAGTTAAATAAATCGGATCCGAGGCAACAATGCAATCCATTTTTTGATTATGATTTGTTATTCTCTGAACGCTTTTATCGGCCAAATCCATTTTCCAAAGGTTATAGCCTCCCGATTGGTTGGAGCAGAAGTATAAAGAAGTTTCATCTTTATTGACTGTAAAAACTGGCATACTGGATGGAGCGAGAAATGTCTCCAAAGTCCCTTTTTCTGTTAACCTCATATTATTTTACCCCTTCCATCAACAGATTTTTATTTCCAACGACATTCAGACAAAATAATGCTACAACGGCTATCGTATTCATTAAATCGGCAATATTCATATATTCGTCATAACCGTGAATCCGATTAGAAGCTGTCCCCGGTCCGTAATTGATGGCCGGAATACCATTCCCTATAAACCAACGGGCATCGGATTGACCCATAACACCAACCACTGGTAGCTCCCGCCCGTTAACTTGCTTGTTGGCCTGCTGAAGAGCGTTGATTAACGGGTGGTTTTCCTCGGTAATGGTAGGCGAACTTTCTGCTTCTACTATTCTTTCTATTTTGATATCCATTTCATTGTCCTCAGCCTGTACCTGTTCGATCGCAGAATGGATCCGTTGTAAAATCTCTTCTATTGAATGTTCTGGAATAATTCTAAGATCGATTTCGATTTCACAGCTACCTGGAACTACATTGGATTTGGTCCCCCCTTTAATCACACCGATATTAATCGTGGTGTACTTCATCCCTGGGATTTGAGATGGCTCACAATATAGCTCCCTTTGTAATCCCTCCAGCCGATTGATGACCTTAGCCATTTTTTCAATTGAATTGATTCCGTTCCATTTAAACCCTGCATGTGCCGGCTTTCCTCTTGAAATGATTCTCAATTTAGTCATCCCGGCCATAGCGCGAATAATTTCGCTGCTGTATCCTTCAACCAAAGCATAATCAGCTTTTAGCAAGCCATTGTTCGTTAAATAACCTGCGCCTAATTCACCACCCGTTTCTTCGTCACAGGTGGCAGCAATTATAATGTCACCAGGCAACTCGATTCCGGTAATTTTTAATGCCAACGCTGCTCCAACATAGGCCGCAATTCTTCCTTTTGAATCCGTTGCCCCACGTCCATAAATCTTGCCATCATCAATGTGACCAGAAAATGGATGAAAAGTCCATTTCGATTCGTCATCAGTCGGGACGGTATCTAAATGGGCGTTTAAAATGATGGACGGACCCGTACCCTTTCCTTTTAACGTTGCAATGACATTTTTACGTGGAGTCGATAATTTTTTTTCGCTTACAAGCGTGTCTGGAACCTCGATTACTTCGACTAAAAATCCATAGTGAAGTAACTTTTCTTGTAAATAGCGACTAATTTCCTCGTATTCACCGACTGGATTTTCACTTGGAATTTGAATCAACCTTTGTAAAAGACAAACTATTTCATCCTGCAAGTTTTTTACGGATTGGATTACCTTTTCATGCACGTTACACACCCCTTTTCAATTTATAAATAAGAAATGCAAGTTCTGTGCCAACGTAACGAGTCCCTCTTGAAAAGGTTTTTGAAAACAAAAAGTTGAATTAGGTTCATTTTGAACACCCTAATTCAACCTAATTTATTCTTTATTATTTTTAATGCTTCAAGCCCTGCTGCGGTGATCCAACTTCCTTGTCTAGTTGAACCTATTTCAACCAAATGGTATTTTTTTAAAATGGCCATCCTACTCTTAATTTGCTGAGCCGTCAACGGGGTTGATTTTTCTATTTTAAAATAGTTCTCCATCGTCGTACGCCCCGTTTTCCAATTCTTTTGTCCCGCTGTCTGCAAATAAGATAGAATCGTGAAAAACTCCTTCAAGTTTCCTTCTGTTTCAAGATAATCGATGAAAGACTTTTCCTTGACATCGTCATGTAGAAATTTTTGCGGCAAATCTCGTACAGCAATAGTAGTGTCTTCGCAATTTGACGTTAAATAGGAAACGGTATTTTTAAGTTCCCTAACATTTCCTGGCCATGGGTACGTATAAAGAAGTTCCCTTACCCGAGTTTCCAGGGAAATTGGTTTCTCAAAAAACGTTTCCATTAATGGGATAATATCTTCCTTTCGTTCCCTTAAGGAAGGAATGTGCAAGGGCAATACACAAAGTCGATGGTACAAGTCTTCTCGAAAACTTCCCATTTCGACTAGTTTCACCAAATCCTTATTCGTTGCAGCAATGATTCTTACGTTAATCGGAATCAGCCTTGTTCCCCCAACTCGCAAGATTTGACTTTCCTGTAAAACTCTAAGTAGTGCAGCTTGAATCCCTAATGATGCATCCCCTATTTCGTCTAGAAAAATAGTACCATTATGCGCTAATTGGAATAATCCAGGTTTTCCGCCTTTTTTCGCCCCAGTAAAAGCCCCATCCTCGTAGCCGAACAATTCACTTTCAGCTAATGATTCAGGCAAACCGGCGAAATTAATCGGAACAAACGGTTGATTCCTGCGGTTTGATACTTGATGAATGGAGTGAGCAAACAACTCTTTCCCCGTCCCATTTTCACCAAAAATCAAGATAGGATGGTCAAAACTTCCAAATCTAGCCGCTTTTTTCATCACATCTTTCATTACAGCAGTCGAACCAATGATGTCAGAAAACATGTATTTTGCCTTAAAGTCATGATCGTGATTTTTCCGTTGGACAATTTCATTTAAATGAATGGCTTTATAAACATTCTGTGTATGAATGGGTAGTTTCAATTTAAAGGAAATCTCTATCATTGTGGAAAAATCGATTGGTCGCTTGCCAATTTCAACAACCGTTAAAAACCTCTCTGGATGAATAACCTTTCGATCAAATGTAATGACTGTTGTAATCTCTTCACTAATTTCAGCCTCATTATGAGGATAAGGAAACATCTTTACTCCTACACCAAATCCATTTAACATTTCTATCGATTCTAGCGATGCCTCATAAGTATTACTTGCGACATAACAGACAGAGGTACTAGGAAGCTGTAATAACCTTTCAATATCAGATACATGAATAGTCCGTTTCGTTATGACTACTTTTTCTTTAGGAAATGCCGCTAACTTTTCGTGCTGATAAGTAGCTACAACGAGGTCATAATGATTTTGTTTAGGGTTCGCGGTATCCATATCAATCTGGATAAATCTCGGAAATATATCCTCTAGTTGCTGTTTTAATAGTAAATAAGCTTTTTCACTTTTCGTCAAAAGCAAAATTCTTTTAAAAATAAAACCACTTCCTTGGCTCTGGAATTAGAATATTGTTCATTTCGACAGATGCTAGATATTTCCTTCTAATTTACTATTTTCCCTCATTTATTATAATTAAGTTTCATTTTATCCTAATTACGATAAACCAAAAAATTCCCTCCTAAATAAAGGGGGGATTTCTTTAATAGACTTTAAAACTTTCATATTGATAATTGAGATATTGATAATTTTGTTTCCGATACATATCTTTTGGCGTATCTTCTCCATCGGCGACAAGGATAATCGTTTTAGTAGGAAAAAGCTCCATCACAAACTTTTGCAGCCTGCTACCAATTCCTTTTCTTTGAAACTCTTCTGCGACAATTAAGCTATCAATTTCAGCCGTTTCCTCTGAGATAATCACATCTACTGTGCCCGCAGACTGCCCTTTATATAATGCGATAATCTGCTGTATTTTTTCAGAGTTAAAATTTCTTTCATACAAAGCTTGTTTTTGTTCAGCGAAACCCTGACCGTAAGTAGCGTCATGTGGATATTGGAATTTCAAATAAACGTCCAAAATCTCTGAGGTCACTTTCTGAACAGCGATATCAGGATTTGGTGATACGCTTAGGAAGTGTGCAGGATCAATGGCAAACAACTCTAAAAAGCCTATATTATGTTTATTTTCTTCGAGGTATGCTTTCAAATCATCTGGTATCATTTCGCCTTCCGGATAATAAAAGCGGACATGCTTTTGGCCGTGTTTTTCATGAAAGGCTCTTAGATAACTCTCAGCGTCCACAAACTCTTGAACCGTTGGCATTATTTTAAATCGAATAAAATTACTGTCATATTGGAGCAGCATTTCCGGGTTATGAACATGAAGATAAAGCTCGTTTTCTAAAACTAGCCTACCAGCTTTATATATATCTTTAAATGTGATCGATTTCATGATGTTCTCCTCTTTTTAAAAATGTATTGAATAACTACTCCATAATTTGCTAAATCTAAGGGAGGATTTAAATATTTGATGAAAGGAGTTTACTTATGAATACACAAGCACAGATTCCTACGCCACCTCCAGCCATTACAACGAAGGATTTATCCTATTTAAAGGATGCTCTATCCTGGGAGCTTATGGCGTTTAAGAAGTTTCATTTTTACGCTCAGCAGTGCCAAAACCCTGACATTAAACAAGCTCTTGAGAATTGTGGCATGATGCATCAAAACCATTACAAAAAAATACTTACACATTTGCAAGTCGATAACAATTCTGTATTAGCTAGTTTACCGAAAACTCAAATGCAATAAAGAATGGAGGTATTAACATGTCAAATCAACAAATGGGCGGACAGATGCAGGCGCAACAAGGTCAGCAACAAATGCAGAACCAAAACCAAATTGCCAACCCTCAAACTGGCCAGCTTCCTAAAGTAAAAACTCCGGAAATGAATGACCGTGATTTCCTGAATGATGGTCTAGCTACCTGTAAGTATATTACTGATAGCTTAAACATTGCTGTTCGTGAAATGAGCCATGATGCACTTCACCAGGATCTCTTGCAAATCCTTAATGAAACTCACAAAAGTGCCCGCGAGCTCTATAATATCATGTTCCAAAATGGCTGGTACAAGCTTGAAGCAGCCGAACAACAAAAACTAGACCAAGCTTACCAGCAATTTAATAACTATTCATCCCAGTTTCCCTACTAAAATTTCAGCCTGGTCCCTTGTACCAGGCTTTTTAAACATTAACAAAACATTATTATTTTTGTTAACTCTACTACCCTAATACCCCTTCATCACATCTACCGTATTCCGCAGTGGTTTTCCAGCCTCCAAATTTTTCAGTGTCTCAATAAAGCACGCTACTCCTTCTTCAGGTGTTGTTACTGCTGAAATATGTGGGGTGACAACTACTTTATGGTGTTCCCACAATGGATTATCACTAGGTAATGGCTCGATCGCGAATACATCAAGAACCGCAAAGCGAACATGCCCACCATTCAAAGCTTTCAACAAAGCATGTTCATTAATGGTTGCCCCTCTTCCAACATTAATAAATCCAACTCCCTGCATCCTTTCGAATACATTCGCAGAAAACAAATTCACCGTTTTTTCGGTTAATGGCAAGGTATTAATGACGAAATCTACTTCGCCTAGTATCGAATGAGCAGACTCAAACGCTTCTACCTTTTTAAAATGGTCCTTCCCAACCCCACTTAACGAAATCCCATACACCTCCATTCCCAATGTCGAGAAAATCTTCGCCACAGTTTGCCCAATCTCTCCGGTTCCATAGACCATCACCTTTTGGTCACTTAACAACTTTGGTGTACAAGGGCTCCACATTTTCTCACATTGAGCCTCACGAAAATAGTCATGAAACTGCAAATCTTTTAAAATATAACTCAAGCAATACTCTGCAATCCGCTGCCCAAACGAGCAAATCGTCCGTGTTAATAAAACATCCTGTGGCCATGTTTTCCCGAATAAAAACCGGTCTACACCTGCACCAAGCGAATGAACCCATTTCACTCTACTATAATCAATATTGGACTTTAAATTAAAACAAACCATCGCGTCTGCCCAATCTAGATCTTCACCCCGGAACTCCTCTTCTGGTAAATAACGAAAATTCTTTTTGATTTGCTCTTTTTCAATCAAAGGCTGAAGCTGCTTATACATGGGACTAACCATTACTATATTTTGAATTTCCAACTCTAACACCTCTTTAAAGAACTGGTTTCTTTCGATGCTTTGTTGCCTGTTCAAAGGCATAGCCAAGTTTAATTAAGACGGATTCACTAAACTCCCCTCCGGCAAAGGTAATGCCGAATGGTTTCCCATTATCCATATAGCCTGCTGGTAATGCGATTGAAGGATAACCTGCTTTCGCTGAAATGGTTGAACCGATATAAGACGGGAACAATATCGCATCAAGTTGATACTTCTGTAGAGCAAAATCAATTCCTTGGTTCTGTGAAAAATACAAATCGTCAAGGATGGCTTGTAAATACTCAGGATTTCTCAAGGTATTCGGTAACGTTTCTCGATACTCAAGTTTATTCTGCCCATATTTCAGCGCTTTTTCGGCATGAGTTTGATTAAATTGGATCAGTTCCGAAAAAGAATGGACTTCAAAGTGGGACGGTAGCTGGGAGAGAAAATTCCCCAAGCTAGCTTTAAGCTCATAGGTCATGACATCCCAGCTCCAATCACGATGGAGGGAGGGAATCTCGATTTCCTCGATTACATCTGCCCCAGCCTCTTTAATCGATTCGATTGCTTGATGATAAAGATTCTCATCAAATTCATTTAGAGAATCATCCTCCGGTGTATCGATTCGGATAACTCCAATTCTTGCACCCTTTAAGCCGTTTTTATCTAGAAATGCGGTGTAATCGATGCCAGTTCTACCTTCACTCTTACAAGTAGCTGGATCTTTTGAATCTACTCCAGTGAGTGCCCCTAGTAAAATGGCAGCATCTTCAACGGTCCGCGCCATTGGTCCGGCTGTATCTTGTGAATAGGTAAACGGAATGATACCACTACGGCTAATCAATCCCACTGTTGGCTTAATTCCAACAATTGAATTTTGTATCGCTGGACTTAAAATGGAAGCATCTGTTTCTGTTCCGACAGCTAACACCGCAAAGTTAGCCGCCACTGCCGCTGCGGAACCTGAACTCGATCCGCCAATGAAGAATTCCCCTGGTCCATAAGGATTAAGGACTAACCCCCCTCTGGCACTGTATCCTGCCCACATATCCGATGACATGCCATTGGCCAATTCCGTCATATTTGTTTTTCCTAAAATAACGGCTCCTGCTTCTCGTAATTTTGCAACTAGGAAGGCATCTTCACCACTAATATAGTTTTCTAGTGCAAGCGTTCCTGCACTAGTATGCATCTTATCACTTGTTCCGATATTATCTTTTAGCAAGACCGGTATCCCATGGAGTGGCCCCCTACTGCCGCTTAATTTCCGCTCTTGATCTAAGCCTTCCGCGATAAAAATCGCATCGGGATTGATTTCAAGAATGGAATTGATTTTTGGTCCATTCTGGTCAAATTTAGCCATTCTCTGCATATAGTACATGACTAGTTCTTTTGAAGTCACGATTCCTTCATCCATTGCCTTTTGTAGCTCAACCACTGTTAACTCTTCTTTTAATAATGAATTAAATAGTATTTCCATTCTTCTTCAACCTCTTCTACCTTTTGATTGCCTCAATTTTACCATTAATTTCATTATTTGGGACAAAAAAAGACGAAATCGGTTAGATTCCGTCTTTTTTCAACATTACATCGTGATCGATTGTCATTTTTAAGACAGAGTCTACTTGCTTCCATTCGCTCACTTCTAACCCATTCACTTTCATTTCCATCCCAGTTTCCAATCCATGAATGATGAAAGTAGCTTTTTTCCAATCGGGTTTATATTCATCATGCTCCACCTTTATGGAAATATCGAGGTTCTTACCATCATGATTCATCGCAAATTGACATGTATAATAGGCACCATTTTGATAGGCAAACGTTTTTCCATCGTCTTCATAGTAGGTGAACATAGAGTGACTATTCTTAACTGGATACAGATGGACGATTAACTCGGTTTCCTTTATTTCAGTCGATTGTTTTACTGTCCCATGGGGAATAATCGCACCACTTTTCACAAAAATCGGCAGCACTTCAAGGTCAGCTTGAACCAAATGATGTTTTCCACCATCAAGTCTTTCATCTGTCCAGTAGTTAACCCATTTCCCAGCAGGTAGATAGACCACTCGATGGTTCGTATCAGGTGTTAAAATTGGCGCCACAATCACATCATTCCCAATCATAAACTGGTCATAGAGATTAAACGTATTTCTATCTGCAGGAAATTCCAGCACTAATGGCCGCATAACCGGGACACCGTTCACACTTGCTTCTTTAAAGAGAGTATATAAATATGGAAGCCAAACATAGCGTTGTTCGATATACTTTTTGATGATTTTTTCATATTCCTCACCGAACGACCACGGCTCTTGGCGAATCGATTCCAGAACACTGTGATTTCGGAAAAACGGGGTAAACATGCCTACTTGTGTCCAGCGAGTTAATAACTGACCAGTTGTATCATGAGCGAAACCGCCGACATCCGGTCCGCAAAAAGGTACACCTGACATGCCTAGATTCATACACATGGGCAACGACATTTGCAAGTGCTCCCAAAAGCTGCGATTATCCCCAGTCCAAACCGCACTGTAACGCTGGACACCAGCAAAACCGGCTCGGGTTAATAAAAATGGCCGCTTGCCGTTTAGTTGTGCCTTCATTCCTGTATAGGTCGATTCCCCCATTAGCAGCCCGTAAACATTATGTAGTTCACGATGTGTTTTTGGGTCCCCATCATTTTCATGCATGACCTCCAAATCCATCGTTTTCGATTCGTTAAAAACAGCCGGTTCATTCATATCATTCCAAATACCTTCAATACCTAGGTCCGTATAGAATTGATGATTTTCGCCCCACCATTTGCGAACATCACTGTTTGAAAAATCAGGGAATACACTCTTACCTGGCCAAACGTCGCCAAAATAAAGATTCCCTTCAAGATATTTACAGAATCGATTCCTATTTATTCCTTCCCGATAAATATCATATTCTGGATCTGATTTTACACCTGGGTCGACAATTGGTACGACATGAATTCCTGTTTCTTTTAAATCGTTAATCAGTCCTGCGGGATTCGGAAACTTTTCCCGATTGAATGTAAAGACACGATAGCCATCCATATAATGGATATCTAAATAAATCGCATCAAGCGGGATTTCTTTTTTCAAAAAAAGATTGGCAAGTTCGCGTACCTCCTGCTCGGATTCATAGCTGTAGCGAGATTGATGGTACCCAAGGGCCCACTTCGGTGGCAACGGCATTCTTCCCATCAGGTCAGTATACTGTTCGATAACCTGTTTGGGTGTTGGTCCAGCAAAGACATAATAATCAAGCTGTCCACCATCCCCTGCAAATGAATAGCTTTCATTTGAAGATTTCATATCAAACACCGTTTTGTTGGTGTTATCAAAATAAATTCCATGGGCTACACCATTTCTTAGTGTCATAAAAAAGGGAATTGATTGATAAAGTGCGTCAATTTCCGGATTATGCGGGGCATATACATCGGTATTCCACATCGTTAGTTTTTCACCGCGTTTGTCCAAAAAGCCGGTTTTTTCGCCAAAACCATAAAAGTGGTCATTTTTATCCAGTTCTTTGTAGCAAATGACTTCTTTTTTAGTGTTAAACCCCATTCCAATTCCAGTATCTTTGACGAGTAGCTTACCGTCATGATCGAAAATGGAAATGGTTAACGGTGCTTTTGTTATTTTCAGTAGAAGACCCCCACTATGAAACGCCAATTCATCATCCTTCTCCAATAAATGAATATGGACATCTTCCGGTTGCTTTATGACAGCAACACTTGATTTCAAAGAAGGATTCTCTTTCGGATTCATGATAATTCGAACGATATCCTCACGATAAAATTGGATTTTCATAAAAGCAGCTTCACACTGCATATAGAGGATGTTTTTTTCTAAATGGAAAGTAACAAGCGATCCAACACCTTGAAAATTCGTCCTATTATCATTAACTATATTGCCTGGATGAATCGCAAAACTCGTATCCTGCACTGTGCCAAACCTCCTTAATGACAAGCATTCCCCTAAATTATACAAAAGAAATACTGAAAAATAAAAAAGGAATCTCCATATCTTTATTACCTTACCACCCTGTAAAACTAAAATGAACTGAAACCATTCAACCTATTGAACCGTCTAAATGATGAAGAGTTTATTTTAAGTGACGGACGAGGTGTGTAATGATGCTGAAAAGGCTAATGTACATCATCATCTTATCGATTAGTACGATTATAATTGTGCTGTATTTTTATCGAGATGGGATGATTCTTCATACTTTGGGGTTGGATTTTGATCACCCTTTCACTAAAAGAATTTCCGTGCCAGCAACGTATTCCATTGCGGATCAAAACCAAAACGGCATCCCTGATCCTTTAGATATCGTTCAAACGGCTCGAAAAGAAGTAGAGCAACGTACGAAGTATGAAAGTAATTATTATGATGGTGGTTTTCCTCCTGAAGATGAGGGCGTTTGTACGGATGTCATCTGGCGAGGGCTTTTAGGAGCAGACATTCCACTTAAAGATTTAATGGATGCTGATATTAAGAAACATACGGAGCTATACCCAAGGGTAGACGGTAAACCCGACCCTAACATTGATTTTCGACGTGTTCCGAATCAGCATGTCTTTTTCCAACGACATGCAGAGACGTTAACAACTGAGCTTATTCCCGGTAATGTTGAAAACTTAAAAAACTGGCAGCCTGGTGATATTGTTGTTTTTTTAGATGGATATCACCATACAGGAATTGTATCGGATAAGCGAGCTAAAGATGGTACTCCTTATCTCATTCATAATAATCCTCCATTTGCTGCGGAAGTGAAGTTAACTTCGTTTAAAACGCCAATCGCAGCGCATTACCGTTGGAAATATTAGGTGCGGACTAAAAAATGTTTTTTAGCGAAAACTATAAGCCTAGAGGAAATTTTTTTAGGGAGGTAAATTCATGCCTAAAGTAGAGGTTTCATGTGCCATTTCAAACTGCTCCTTTTATGGTGAAGGAAATGTCTGTACTGCGAAAAAAATCATGGTTGAAATCGATCAGCATGCTAGATATGATACCGAAATGTCTGGAGAATTAGGTGAAAAAAATCATGTCGATGAAGCAACGACTTCTGCACAAACATGCTGTAAAACCTTTAAACCTAAAAAATCTTCCTAAATAAGATGCCCCTTTTCTGTTAAGGGGCATCTCCTTAGTAAACGACATTAAAAATCCACGGTAAATGGCTAAAGGAAAAATATTAAAAGTTGGGCAGTAATAGAGACGAAAATGAGCGCAAACGGATAAGCTGCTGCATAGGCGATAGCCGGTTCATCTGAATCAATCAGTTGGTTGACTGACCCTAGACCCGGTGTACTGGTCATTCCCCCACAAAGTACTCCCAACGAATGAACAATGCTAAGTTTGAAGCATTTTCTAGCTATTAAATATCCGCTAATAATTGGAATAAGCGTGATAATCGAACCCCCAAAGACAAGGCCAAGTCCTTCCTTTTGAACAACTTCGATAATTCCGCTACCTGCTGTTGTGCCAGCCCCTGCCAAAAATAATACTAGCCCGATATCGCTAACAACGCGAGTCGATGGTTGATAATAGCGCGCTTGAATAGGTCCAAGTTTTCCAAAATGCCCGATGATTAAAGCAACAAATAATGGTCCACCAGCTACCCCCAAATGTATGGTCCCTAGTCCAGGAAGTGGGATTGGTATCATACCAACTAGTATCCCAATTAATAAGATAATACTCAAGGAGAGAATATGTACATTGGTTACTGATAAATTTTTTCTATTAAATAATTTTTCTACTTCATTTAGACGGTCTTCACTACTAACAATCGTTAGAATATCACCGCGTTCTAATCGCCATTTTGGATTTTGGCTATACTCAAACCCCCCGCGCTCAATTCGAGTCACAGTAACTCCATATGCTGTCCGTAAGCCCAACTCCGTCAAATTTTTACCAATTACATTCTCGGAATCAACAGTCATTTTGCGTAATTTGATATGATCTGAATTTCGAAAATCAATGTCCACCCTTTTTCCAATATCCTTACATAATTCTTCTAAATCCTTTTTTATACCTACAACAACTAATAAATCTCCTAATAAAATAACCGTATCATTCAATGCAATGATGGTCCGATCGCCGCGAATTACCCTGCTAATCACAATGTCATGATAGTTTTTTAATGGTAATTCCTCTAAAGTCTTTTTATTAAAGGAAGGAATCGTCACCTCTATTGTCATCATTTCCGGTGACTCTTCATTTCTTCTCACCCTTTTGGAAAGCTCGATATCTTTCTTGAGATCAGCCTTAATGAATCTAGGGATTAATTGAACAAACAGCACGACCGCTATGACTCCAAAAGGATAGACAATCCCGTAACCTACTGAGACAATCGGATCGTTAGTAGCATGGATGGCAGATGCTAATCCGGGCGTACTCGTCAACGCCCCTGTCATTAGACCAATACTTAATGCAGGACTAAAATCGAAAAGTTTTGCGACGACTATGGTGACAAGGGCAGCTACTAAAACAATTAATAGTCCAATGATGCCAAAAACGATCCCGTTTGTACGCATCATTCGAAAAAATCGCGGCCCTGCCTGCAACCCTACCGCGACAATAAATAATGCTAGACCAAGTTGTTGAATCGCATTCGACACTTGATAGCCAAAATGGCCAAAAACCATTGCCACAAGTAATACTCCCGATGATCCTAAACTCAAACCCTTAACACTAAGAGCTCCAAACACAGAACCCAGGGTCAAAATAACAAATAATAAAAACAACTGATTATCCAACAAAGAACCTAACACGTTTCAATCTTTCCCCCCAAAAAACAAGATATTTATCCCTATTGTAATCCCAAAACCCCAAAACATATGTAGCCAAAATGTGAAAACCACTTTAACACTTTAAAGCATGTGGGACAGTCCCGCTATGCTTTAAAGCGTTAAAGGATTTTTTTGTGGACATGCTTGTAATGAAATTGTAATACTATTCTATTTATTTTGTTCATAGTCATAGAGTAATAAGAAGGACATGCTTTAGACTTTTATTTTTTAGGAGGAACTAAACAATGAGATTACTAATAGCAACTCTTACCATTTTAATAGGCTCTTTATTATTTGCGGTGAATATTACATATGCATATACCGTTAAACAAGGCGATACGATGATTGGTATTGCGGAAGAACATAATTTATCATTAGGAGAACTAGCAGATTTAAATCCTCAGATTGATGATCTTAATGTAATTTTTGCTGGTGATAAGCTGCAAACAAAACTGCCGGAAAAAACGGTTGAAATTACATTTCCTGAGCGAACTACTAAGGAAGGTTATGAAATTTATATCGGGAAAATAGTGGATACAGTAGAACCGCAAACAGCTATTAATTTGATGATGAAACCAATAGATGAGATGAAAAAACAAAAAGAAACGAACACCGAGAAACCGAAACTTGAAAAAGCAAAAGTGAAACACAAACTTACGGAAAATGAAATAGACTTACTTGCTAGATTAGTTAGAGCTGAAGCCCAAGTTGAACCGTTTCACGGAAAAGTTGCAGTGGCCTGTGTTGTACTAAATCGCCTTGAAAGCTCCCATTTTCCAGATTCAATAAGAGAAGTTATTTATGAACCGGGACAATTCCAACCTGTTAGGAACGGTGAAATCAATAAACCTGCCGATGAGGAATCTATAGCTGCTGTTAAAGCGGCATTAACAGAACAGCGCCATGCGGCAAAAAAATCTTTATTCTTCTATAATCCGAAAATTGCTACGAGTCGATGGCTAGATACACGATCAACCACTCTCGTCATTGGACAGCATGTATTCAAAAAATAGGACAAGCTAAAAACTTTTCGTCAAGTCATGTATATTCCTCTTCCATTTCTCACAAAATAAGGAAAAATGGAAGAGGTGTTGATTGTGGGCCTACTAAGTGCCTTTAATGATTGGAGAAATACGAGATACGAAAACCATCTTTCCGAAATGCGGGAAGCTAATAAATGCCCCGATTGCTATGGGAGGGGGTTTCTCGTCTACCCTGCCAGTGAAATTTCATATTTGCCACAATCATTCGATTGTCCAGGCTGTAATGGCAGTGGCCATTTTAACGATTGGGAAAACCCAGCTGAACTGGGCTAAAATAATTTCCACCCAAAGACCTATTTTATAGGTCTTTTTCTTTTGAAAAAAATTGAAAATATTTCTTCCGTATGTATAAAAAATTCATTAATAATAATCTTTATGTTATTTCATAAGTGAAATCTTTTTCACATGCATCGCTAAAACGCACGCTGGGACTCTCACCAATCGTGTTTTCTTGGCTTAGACAAATCAAAACAAAAAACCACTTTAGCGCTTTAAAGTATGTGGGGACTGTCCCCGCATGCTTTAAAGCGCTAAAGTGGTTGTGTGTATATACCCTTTTTATCCGAAGTGTTCTTTTTTGCGGTAGACCATTCCGTCGGCTATGGCTAGTATGTCGCCTTGTTGGTTTGTGACAGTTAGGCGGTAGAGTCCAAGTTTGGGATTTCGTGAGACTTCTTCTGCTATGGCTGTTAATGAGTCTTCAAGTAAGCCGGCCTTCATATAATTGATGTTGACGTTAATCCCGACGGCTGTTTGCCCATAAGAATTACTCGCAATGGCAAAAGCTACATCCGCTAACGAAAAAATGACTCCCCCATTAACTGCCCCATGAAAGTTCAACATATGCTCCTTTACTTGTAAGGAAACAACTGCCTTACCTTCTGCCACCTCTACTATTTCAATCCCCAAAAATTTCGCATACGGATCAGCGGTCACTTTCTCTAAAATCGCTTCCTTCAACATACCCCACTCCTTTTCTAGAATAAAGGGCTGACCCGATAATCATCCGTCAGCCCTTCAAACTATTAAATTTCTCTTACCTTACTACTTCTTTAATACCCACTTACCATCTTTTACTTCTGCCATTACCATACTATCAGCGGATAAACCATTATGATCTTTAGAACTAAAGTTGAAGATACCTGTTGCCCCAACATAATCCTTGACCTTATTTTCTAAGTAATCACGGATGGATTCACGGTCGGTTGCCCCTGACTTTAACGCCTCAACAATTAACATAATATTATCATACCCGTATGAACCGAAGTTCGTTGGCTCTGAACCGTATTTAGCGCTATAGCTATCATAGAACTTTTTAATAACTTCATATTGCGGATCATCGCTAGGGATTTGCGTTGGGAATAAGAGCTTACCCGTTGGAATGACAACGCCTTCAGCCGCATCACCTGCTAAGTCAAGGAATGATTGGTTAGCAATACCGTGGCTGCCGATATATGGGATGGTCATACCAAGCTCCTTCATATTCTTCGCCGCGATGGCCGGTCCAGGATTGGTTCCCCAAACGATAACTGCTTTTGCACCTGAGCTATTTATCTTCGTCAATTGTGTTTTCATATCCGCATCTTCCGTGTTATAGGATTCTTTTGCAACAATTTTAATCCCGTAATCGCCTTTTAAGGCCTCTAATTGCTCGACTCCACTTGCACCATACGCATTAGAATCGGCTAAAATCGCTATATCAGTCAGTCCGGAATCCTTTAGATACATATAAACCCGCTCAACAGCATGTGCATCAGAGTGTGGAGTCTTGAACACCCAAGTAGATTCTTCAACTGGAGAAATAATTCCAACAGCTGCCCCAGCAGAGATTAGGGGCACCTCATTATCCATGGCAATCCCCTTCATCGCCAAACTAGGACCACTAGTCGTTGTACCTAACATCGCAATGACCTTTTCATCGTTAATCATCCGGTTCATTTCTTCGGTTGCCTTTTCCGGTGTCGACTCGTCATCTGCTAAAATAATGTCAATTGGAACTCCATTAATCCCACCATCATCGTTAATTTGTTTTTCTAAAAGCTCAGTCGCATTCCATTCTGGTTCTCCAAGTGGACTACCAGGACCCGTTTTCGAATAAATCGCGCCAATCTTATAAACTTCTTGCTTCTTTTCCTTCCCACCGGACTCCTCACTGCTACAGGCCGTCATCCCGACCGTTAACGCCACCGCCATCATCCCTGTAAAAAGCTTTTTCACCATTTTTTCCCCCTCAAAATTTTTGTCATTCGGATTACACCACAGAATGTCCTAAGAAAGCTTCTTTGATTTCAGGATCGTTCAATAACTTCCTAGCTTCACCCTCTTTCACGATACTCCCGTGAGACATCACATAACCTCTGTCAGCAATTTTTAATGAAGCGCTTACATTCTGCTCAATTAAGAGAACAGTAACAGCAAATTCATCCCGTAATTGTTTAACATAATTTAATACTTCTTTTACAATCAGCGGTGCTAACCCAAGAGATGGCTCGTCTAGTAAAAGCAATTCCGGTTTTGCCATAATCGCTCTAGCGATGGCTAACATCTGTTGTTGACCGCCTGAAAGGGTTCCCCCCAATTGATTCTGACGTTCTTTCAAAATCGGGAATAACTTGAAAACCTTCTCAATATCACTCTCAACCTCTTTTTTTCCTGTCTGTTTAAAATGATGGAAGGCACCAAGATACAAATTATCCAACACACTTAATGTACTAAATACCTGACGATGCTCCGGTACTAGAATCAAACGTTTTTGAACCACTTTTTCCGTATCCAATGCGGTAATATTTTCATTTTTAAATAAAATTTGTCCATTTGCCGGCTTCAACAATCCGGCAATATTATTAAGCATTGTCGTTTTCCCAGCACCATTAGCACCTAAAAGGGCGACAATTTCTCCCTTATCAACATGAAAACTAATCTGATCTAGCGCCTGAATCGGACCATAGCTAAACGAAACATTTTTTACCTCTAAGGTTTTCACAGGTCTACAATTACCTCCTCATCTTCACTGGCACCCAAGTAAGCTTCAATGACACGTTGATTATTTTGGACTTCCTTTGGGGTCCCTTCAGCAATTTTTTCCCCTTGATCTAAAACGATGATTTTATCACAAATCCTCATCACCAGATCCATATCGTGTTCCACGATAAAAATCGTCATGCCGGTTTCTTTTAACGAAACAATCAAATTTCCCATTTCAAGTGTCTCTTGATGATTAAGCCCTGCGGCAATTTCATCAAGTAAAAGTAGTTTTGGGTTGGTCGCCAGCGCCCTTGCCAATTCTAGTAAGCGCAGTTTTCCGAGCGGCAGGTTTCCCGCTTCCACCTCACAAATGTCTTCCAGTCCAACTAACTGTAAAACATCCCATGCTTTTTGATAAATAAACGCTTCTTCTCTTTGTGAATTTGGTAGTTTTAGAGCCGCTGCCAATATCCCGGACTTCGTTCGTGTATGTAACCCAACCATCACGTTTTCCATCACAGTCATTTTTTTAAACACTTGCAAATTTTGAAAGGTTCTTGAGATCCCGATCTTGGCAATTTTATAAGTCGGTAAGGTATCAATTCGGCCATTTTCAAACCAAATTTCTCCTTCGGTTGGAGAAAATACAGCCGATACCATGTTAAATAAGGTACTTTTTCCAGCACCGTTCGGTCCTATTAAACCGGTAATCTTCCCTTGGTCAATCGCAAAAGAAACTTCACGGTTAGCCACAACCCCACCAAATCGTTTTGTTACCTTTTTTACCTCCAACAGACTAGACATTTTGCTTTTCCCCCCTTACCGCACCTAACCCTTCGCTTGATTGAACCATATTTCGCTTTGACTGGAATTTTTTCAACCAAGAAGTAAGTGCTGGAAAAAGTCCTTGCGGTAGAAAAATCACGACTAACATCATGATCAATCCGTAAAGAACTTGTTCAAAATCACTGGTGATAAAGGAAACGTGCTGCCCTAACGCATGTACTACAATATTAATGACCGTAATTAACAAGGCTCCAAACACGGCTCCCCAAATGCTCGTTGCACCACCCAACACGACCATTGTTAAAAATAATATCGAACCATTTAGTCCAAAAGAGCTAGGAGCAATACTATAAGACATATGTGCAAAGAGCCAACCCGCTAACCCAGCGAAACTCGAGCTAATGATAAATACCTGCATTTTGTATCGGCCGGTGTCCACTCCCATAGAACTTGCGGCTATTTCACTATCATGAATCGATCGCAATGCTCGGCCAATTCGCGAATGGATGATATTAAGTGCTATTAATATGACAAGGACGGCAAAAGCCCAAACTAAATAATAGTAGGAGAGTCCTTGTCTAAAAGTAAAACCAAACAATTCAATTTTTGGAATTCCATAAAATCCAGAAGCGCCTTTTGTAACGGTTTTCCATTCAATCATAAGAACATGAATAACAATACCAAACGCCAATGTCGCCATCGCTAAATAATAGCCGTGAAGTCTAGCCATCGTATGACCTAATATATAGGCAATTAAGGCTGGTACTGCTAATGAAATCAATAAGGTTAACCATGGATTCCAGTTATAGGTTGATGAGAGGACGGCTGTCGAATAAGCCCCCACTCCATAAAAGGCGGCCTGACCGAGAGAGATTTGACCAGCGAATCCCATTAATAAACCAAGCCCAACGGCGATAATCGTATATATTCCTGCAAATGTTGCTTTTGTTAAATAGAACGAGCTAGAAAGAATAAAGGGTAGGGCTACAATGAAAACAGAAAATGCGATTACACCTATCCAACTAAACGGACTCACACCTTTACGAACCATTTACAGCCCTCCCTTACCTACATTTTTCTCACCCAATAAGCCAAAAGGTCTGATCAGTAAGATGATGAGGACAACCCCGAAGGCAATCGCATCCTTCATTCCCGAACTGATGTAGCCAGCTCCTAATGACTCAATCAATCCTAATAGTAAGCCCCCGACCACAGCACCTGGCGCACTACCTAAACCACCCAAGATGCTTGCCGAAAATCCTTTAATCCCAAGCATCATTCCCATATCATAGGATGGAAACAGAATTGGTGCGATGACAAGTCCAGCTAGTGCCCCAAGACCTGCACTAAGTGTAAAAGAAAACGAAGCCATTTTTTTCGGACTTATCGCCATTAATCGAGCAGCAACCGGATTGACCGAACAAGCACGAAATGCTTTTCCAAGCATTGTTTTTTCAATTAAGACATAAAGAATCAATACGACAATGATCATAAACACCATTACCCATATGCTTTGTGGGGTAATAGTGGCACCGAAAATTCGGACAGGTTCATCTCCTGTAAATGAATCAACCTTGACAGAATTTTTACCCCAAATGATTCCAGCCATCCCTTCGATAAATATTGCCGTCCCAATCGTTAAAATAATTAAACTTAGTGGATTTGCTCCTCTAGCCCGACGAATCACGATTAATTCTAATAGCCAGCCAACAATCATGACGATGATAATCGTTAAGAAAAAGGCAAGCATATATGGAAGGCCAAACTTTAATAAAGAAAACATAACCATTCCACCGAGCATGACAAATTCACCTTGTGCTAGATTAATAACCTTTGTGACACTATAAATGGTTACGAATCCCAATGCCACGATCGCATAAATGCTACCGATGGTGAGGCCAGATATTATAAATTGGATTGAATCGTTCATTTCATCACCTATTTCGCTTGAGGTGTTATTGTATTACTATAAAATAACGATAACCCCCATAGTTGTTATACTTCTGTCGTTTCACTAATATGATTGACAATCCGTACGGCCTTCCCTTCCGATCTTGGAATTGAATCTGGCTGTAGGATATTGACTTCGACGGTTACTAAACAATTGCTTTTAATTAGGTATTCAATTTCTCGTTTCAGTTGGTTTATTTTTTCATGATGCATATCAGCATGAACTTCGTTATACACGTCTTCGGTTACTTCGACCTGCAATTCAATCTGCAACATGTTTGCCTTTTTAAATAAATGAAGCTGATAATGTGGCTCGATTTCTTTTACTGTTAATAGATAATGCTCGATTTCTGAGGGAAACACATTGACACCACGAATGATTAACATGTCATCAATACGTCCCTTTACCCGAGACATCCGAATTGTGGTTCGGCCACACTTACATTTCTGTCTTGTCATCGAAGCGATATCACCAGATCGGTAACGAATGATTGGAAATGCCTCTTTTGTTAAACTGGTAAAAACAAGTTCGCCATCTTCCCCATCAGGTACTGGTAATTGAGTTTTCGGATCAAGGACTTCAACAAGAAAATGATCTTCTGCCAAATGCAAGCCTTCTTGTGCTTCATGACATTCCATAGCCACACCTGGACCCATAACCTCACTTAGGCCATAAATATCGCATGCCTTTATGGCAAATTTCTCTTCAATCGTACGACGCATTTCTTCCGACCAAGGCTCTGCGCCTAATACACCGAATTTCAAAGAAGTTTCTCGCGGATTTTTCCCAAGTTTCTCCATTCGTTCGGCAATATTTAATAGATAGGAAGGAGTACAACAAATGACAGTTGGTTTAAAATCTTCAATTAAAGTAATTTGTCGATCTGTATTTCCACCTGAGATGGGCACTGTGGCCATGCCAAGCGCTTCCCCGCCATAGTGAAGGCCAAGTCCTCCTGTAAATAGACCATATCCATAAGCATTATGTAGAATCTCACCAGGGTTCCCACCGGCAATCGCAATCGCACGGGCCACTATTTGGGCCCAATGATGAATATCGTTTTTTGTATATCCAACAACCGTCGGCTTCCCACTAGTACCTGATGAAGCATGGATACGGGCTACCTCATCCTGATTGACGGCGAACAAACCAAAAGGATAATGGTCCCTTAGATCCTTTTTCACCGTAAAAGGAAGCTTGATCATATCACGAATAGAGTGGATGTCTTCAGGCTTTACCCCTAGCTCATCAAACTTCTGTCGATAAAATGGGACCTTCTCATAAACCCTTTTGACCGTTTCCTTCAAACGTTTCAATTGAAGCACTTCTATTTCCTCTCTGGAAGCGATTTCAATGTCGTGGACAATCATTGTCATAAATCCCCCTTGTTTATCTTTCATACGTATGACACTTTTTCACCGAGATGCGGTTTTTTCGTTCTGCTATTTAACACTAAATTTAACTTGTATATAGTGTAATGTCAATAATATTTAGAAAATTATTTATATTCGTAATTATTAATATAGTATTTTTAGAGTTGCGAAATAAATACTATCAATATTCTTTGAATGTTATTCCACTCTACTTATTTTTAGAAAATAATATTAGTAAAATAAAAAAATGGCTTGAAGTATGTCTTCAAGCCATTCTAATGCTACTTATAGAAATTTTCCTTTAGTATTCCGTAGTAGCATAAATCCTTAAACTCACCGTCTCTAGCGACGTGCTGCTTTAATGTTCCTTCATAGCTTAGGCCGATTTTTTCCATGACTCTCCAAGACCCCGGATTATCGGTGAAAGCTGCTGCAAATACTTTATTTAATTCAAGTTTTTCAAAACAGTAAGTAAGCAGAGCCTTCGCTGCCTCTGTTCCATATCCTTTTCCCCAAAACGGTTTTCCTACCCAGTAAGCTAACTCTCCCCGTTTGTATTGAGATTGAATACTTACATTCATAATACCGAGAAACTGCTCTGTTTCCTTTTCTATCATCGCGTAAATCAAGATTCTTCCTGTTTTCTCTGACTCTAATACACTTTTAATAAAATCTTCTGCCGCTCCTTTAGGATAAGGATGCGGAATCGTTAAGGTTGTTTTGGCCACTTCATACTCACTGGCTAAACTTTCAATCATATCTGCATCGTCTAAATGAAGTGGTCGAAGAATTAATCTTTCTGTTTCTATCATCATGATCTCTCCCTGTCGTTCTATTATTTTTATCTCTATTAACAATTTTTAACTATTATTGCACCTTGTTTTAAATAATTCAATTCATTTTCAAGGAAAATATTTATATCATGACGTTAGGAAAAATTTCGTTCAATCTATTTTTCATATAAATTTTTTAAAATGGTGAGAATAAGAATACTCATTTTATGTGTGGAGGGGATTAATTTGGAAAGAAATGCTGGCCTATTATCTATATTTTCTTTAGGCGGAATTAATGAAATTGGTAAAAATATGTATGTCATCCAAAATGAAGATGATCTATTTGTCATTGACAGTGGGGGAAAGTTTCCGGATGAAAGCCTTTTAGGAATCGACTTGATTATTCCCGATATCACGTATTTGGAGGAAAACAAGGAAAAAATTCGAGCTTTAATCGTTACCCATGGCCATGAGGACCATATCGGTGGAATTTCCTATTTTATCAAGAAGATTAATGTTCCTATTTATGCGACAGCCTTTACGTTGGGGTTAATCGAATTAAAATTAGAAGAGCATCGACTGATGGCAGATGCAAAACTTATCACTGTTCACTCAGACTCTGTACTTGATTTTGGTGCGACGAAGGTCTCTTTTTTTAAAACAAGCCATAGTATCCCTGATTGCTTAGGGATTGTTTTTCATACCCCACAGGGAGTTGTGGTTCACACGGGGGATTTTAAGTTTGACTTAACCCCGGCTAATGATCAATATGCGGAAATTCATAAAATGGCTGAAATCGGAAAAAATGGAGTGTTAGCGCTTCTTTCTGAGAGCACCAACGCTGAACGCCCGGGGTTAACACCATCAGAACGAAAAGTTGGGGATCATATTTTGGAGGCCTTTATTAAGGCTGAAGGGAAGATATTTCTATCCACTTTTGCTTCCAATGTAAATCGTGTTCAGCAAGTCGTAGATGCCTCTCTCAAAACGAATCGCAAGCTAGCTTTACTTGGGCGTAGTATGGTTAATGTAGTGGATGTAGCGATGGAACGCGGGTATTTGCAAATTCCGGAGGGGATGTTAATCGACACCCTTGAAATTGATCGACTCCCTCCCGAAAAGGTAACTGTTCTTTGTACAGGTAGTCAAGGGGAACCGATGGCAGCCCTTGCACGTCTTTCCAGTGGAAATTATCGAGATGTTTCGATCTACCCCGGTGATACAGTGATTTTGGCTGCCTCCCCTATTCCAGGGAATGAAAAAGATGTTGCTCGGATCATCGATAACCTTTTCCAATTAGGAGCTAAAGTTATCTATGGTTCAGGTGGCGCAACAGGGATGCATGTGTCTGGGCACGGGTATCAAGAGGATTTGAAACTGATGCTCACATTAATGAATCCTACCTATTTCATCCCTATTCATGGAGAATATCGAATGCTACATCATCATCGACTACTAGCTGAGGCCGTTGGTGTGGATAAAGGGAATACCTTTATTTTGCGGAATGGCGATGTTGTTGATTTTGAAAATTCAGTTGCTCGCCAAACGAGGTCCGTACCAGCAGGTGACACTTATGTAGATGGTATAGGTGTTGGGGACGTAGGTGATATCATCTTACGTGATCGAAGACAGTTATCTGAGGATGGCATGTTAGTGATTGTCCTTACCTTAAGTAAGACAGAAAGAAAAATCATCCAAGGACCAGATACAGTTACCCGTGGATTTGTGTTTGTTAAAGAATCAGAAGATCTTATTAGAGAAGTCAATCGTTTAGTGAAAAAGACAGTGAACAATCTGCAGTCAGAGAATGTCCGCCAATGGAATATCATCAAACAATCTATAAAAAAAGAAATCGGAGGCTACCTCTACAATCAAACCAAACGCAAACCAATGATCCTACCCATCATCATCGAAATCTAAACCACCACACCACTTTAACGCGTTAAAGTACATGGGGACTGTCCCCACACCCTTTAACGCGTTAAAGTGCTGAGGGACTGTCCCCCCAGCGCTTTAAAGTGTTAATGTTATTTCATGATTTTGCAGATGTTGTTAGTAAATTCGACTGGGTCTTGTAGTGGTAGACCTTCAATGAGTAAAGCTTGGTTGTATAATAAATTTGTGTATAGACCTAATTTATCTTTGTCGGTTTCGAATGCTGCTTGTAATGATTTGAATACTTCATGATTCGGATTAATTTCTAAGATTTTTTCCGCCTTTACATTTTGGTTGTCAGGCATCATGCTTAGAACTTTTTCCATCTCGATGGTTAGTTCACCGTCAGAGGATAAGCAAACCGGATGTGATTTTAAACGTTTTGAAACCTTGACATCCTTTACTTTTCCGGTAAGTAGAGATTTCATTTCTGTAAACAGTTCCTTATGCTCGTTTTCGACTGATTCGGATTTTTCTTGATTTTCATCAACCTCGATTCCAAGGTCACCGCTTGATACTGATTTAAATTCCTTCTCTTTATAGTTCATTAACATTCTTATCGCAAATTCATCGATATCGTCAGTGAAATATAGGATTTCGAAGCCTTTGTCTGATACAAGCTCAGCTTGTGGCAGCTTATCAATTCGCTCATAAGATTCACCGGAAGCGTAGTAAATGTACTTTTGATCCTCTGGCATTCTTGACACATATTCATCTAAAGTGACCACTTTCTTTTCTTTAGAAGAATAGAACATTAGTAAATCTTGAAGTTCTTCCTTGTTCATACCGAAATCGCTATAAACACCATATTTTAATTGTCTGCCAAATGATTGGAAGAACTCTTCATATTTCTCGCGTTCATTTTTTAACAAACTTAGAAGTTCACTCTTTATCTTTTTGTTAATGTTTTTGGCAATTAACTTTAGTTGGCGGTCATGCTGCAGGATTTCACGAGAAATGTTTAAGGACAGATCCTCGGAGTCGACCATCCCTTTTACAAAACTGAAATAGTCAGGAAGTAAGTCAGCACATTTATTCATAATTAACACGCCGTTGGAATATAGTTCTAAGCCCTTTTCAAATTCCTTGGAGTAATAATCGAACGGAATTTTCTCAGGAATATAAAGAATGGCATTATAACGGATTGTTCCATCTACACTGATATGAATGTGCTTTAGTGGCTTATCAAAACCGTAATGTTTTTCTTCATAGAATTTCTGATAATCTTCTGTTGTCAATTCGCTTTTATTTTTGCGCCAAATTGGTACCATGCTGTTGATGGTTTTTTCTTCTTCGTAATCTTCCCATTCATCTTCGCTGCCTTCTTTTAATCTTCTTCCTGTAACATCCATTTTGATTGGGTAACGAATGAAATCGGAGTATTTTTTAATGATTGACTTTAATCCATACTCCTCTAAAAATTCATCGTATTTCTCATCTTCTGTGTTTTCCTTAATTTTTAAGATGATTTCTGTACCAACCGAATCCTTAGAAACAGGTTCTATCGTATATCCATCAGCTCCTGAAGACTCCCACTTATAAGCCTCGTCACTGCCAAGTGCTTTACTAATTACCGTTACGACATCAGCCACCATAAAGGCAGCGTAGAAACCAACCCCAAATTGACCAATGATATCATGGCCGTCCTTCAGTTCGGTTTCATTTTTGAATGCTAAAGAGCCACTCTTGGCAATCGTTCCAAGATTTGTTTCAAGCTCTTCCTTCGTCATACCAATACCAGTGTCAATTATCTTTAATTGGCGATTTTCTTTATCAGCCACAATCTTAATATAGTAGCTGTCTTTATCAAACGTCAGATTTTCATCGGTTAATGCTTTGTAATAAATTTTGTCAATTGCATCACTTGCATTGGAAATTAACTCACGTAAAAACACTTCACGCTTGGAATAAATCGAGTTAATCATCATTTCTAACAAACGTTTGGACTCGGCTTTAAACTCAGTCTTCACCATTAAGAACCTCTCCTTAACTAAAAATATATATCGTTATATTAGCACTCATCTTAATAGAGTGCTAATAAACCCAATACATTTTTAATATCATAACTAACAAATCCCTGTCAACCCAAAAAACACTTTAACACTTTAAAGCATGTGGGGACAGTCCCCACATGCTTTAAAGTGTTAAAGTGAAAAGGTCAGGCACAATATGCGCCTGACTGGTTTATGCGAGGTATGCTTCTCGAATTTGTTCATCGTGTAGGAGAATGGAGCTTGGTCCGCTCATCGTGATTTCTCCTGTTTGGATGACGTAGCCACGGCTAGCAATTTGTAACGCCTGATAGGCATTTTGCTCTACCAAGAGAATCGTCATCCCAGATTCATTTAATTCTTTAATAATCGAAAAAATCTGTTCAACGATAATAGGTGCAAGACCCATCGATGGCTCATCGAGCATGAGGACGTTGGGTCCGCTCATTAGTGCTCGCCCCATCGCCAACATTTGCTGCTCCCCACCACTCATCGTACCGCCGCGTTGATGCAGACGTTCTTTGATTCGAGGAAAATAGTGAAACACCTTTTCCATTCTTTCAGTTATTAGTTTTTTATCCTTGACCGTAAAGGCACCCATTTCAAGATTTTCCTTAACCGTCAATCTCGGGAAAATTCTCCGTCCTTCAGGAACTTGTGCTACCCCTGAGGCTGCCGTTTCATGTGGTAACGCACTTGTAATATCTTTTCCATTTAAATAGATATTTCCTTGTTTCGGTTTTACTTGAGCACTAATTGTCTTAAGTGTCGTCGATTTACCGGCTCCATTACTTCCGATGAGGGTCACAATTTCTCCCTTATCCACATATAAATTAATTCCCTTTAACGCCTGAATTCCTCCATAATAGGCATGAATGTCTTTCAGTTCTAAAATATGCACCGCTTATCCCCTCCTTACGAAACTGTCGAAGCAGCACCACTACCTAAGTACGCTTCAATCACTTTTGGATTATGACGAATATCTTCCGGAGTACCTTCAGCGATTTTCTCACCATGATCCAAGACGATGATATGCTCCGATATTTCCATCACTAGTTTCATATCATGCTCGATTAAGATAATCGTAAGATTTAATTCTTCTCTCATTTTAAAAATGAGATCAGTAAGTTCTTTTGTTTCACGAGGATTCATACCTGCTGCCGGTTCGTCTAATAATAAAATCCTTGGCTTAGTGGCAAGTGCCCTAGCAATCTCTAATCGCCGTTGAGCCCCATAAGAGAGGTTCTGGGCTTGTTCGTTAAGAAATTCAGCGAGACCTACGTATTCCAATAACCGATAGGCCTCTTCTTGAGCAGCCCTTTCTACTTTTTTACTAGATGGCAAATTAAGAATAATTCCAAGAAGACCAACCTTTAATTGGTTATGCAACCCGACCATAACATTTTCTAATACTGAAATATTCCCGAATAAGCGAATGTTTTGGAAGGTTCGGGCAATTCCTTTTCGTGAGATCGCATGCGGTTTTAAACCAACGATCGAATTATTATCTAATAGAATGGAACCCTCCGTTGGTTTATACACACCTGTTACCATATTAAAAAAAGTCGTTTTACCTGCACCATTAGGTCCTATCACAGCCGTTATTGATCCCTTATCAACATCAAATGTAATATCCTGGTTCGCGACAAGTCCGTCAAACCGTTTTGTTAAGTTTTTAACTGTCAAGATTGACATAACCCGCACTCTCCTTCTGAAGGCCAACGTTTTGAATTTCAGGTTCATTTGGCGTTTGTCCTGCCTTCAACTTCTCTGCATCGAAGGTAGGATTCTTCGCCGGTATCAGACCCTGTGGTCGATAAAGGGCAAATAAAATTAATATACCCCCGAAAATCAAGCGTTGCATTTTGGAAGGTGATAACGCATCAGGAATTTGAACGACGCCATTCAAGCTTAGCTGATTTAACCAGTTGGTCAGCTCTGTCAAAACCTGCATATTCAAAATCGTCATTATCGCTGCTCCTAAAATAACCCCAGGAACAGAACCCATTCCACCTAATATAACCATTACCAATATCGTTATGGATTCTAACAAGGTAAAGCTTGTAGGATCAACAAAGGTCTGCTTCGCGGCGAAAACAACACCCATCATTCCTGAAAATGATGCACCAACAGCAAAAGCCATTAACTTTGTCCGTACAAGATGAATTCCCATCGATTGCGCAGCAATTTCATTTTCACGTACAGCCTTCCAAGAGCGGCCAATTTTTGAATACTCTAAACGCTTCACCACAAAAATAACTAAAATTAATATGAATAACGAAATATAATAAAACTGGCTAGGGAACGTGAAGGTAAATCCAAACAGTTTAGGCGGAGTGATGGAAGAAATCCCCATCGCACCATTCGTAATGTTAACAGGTCTGTCCAAATTATTAAAAACAATACGAATAATTTCACCGAACCCTAACGTTACGATGGCTAAATAGTCACCCTTTACTCGTAATACCGGTATTCCCAAAAGAATCCCAAAAATAGCTGCGACAAATCCTCCTAATAAAATAAATATCCAGAAACTTTCGCCGCCTAGTGGAAATGTCCCGAAACTTAGGAATTTCCCAGCCTGTGCCGTTGCGAAAATACTATAGGTGTAAGCACCAACTGCAAAAAATGCGACAAATCCTAAATCGAGTAGACCAGCTAAACCAACGACTATATTAAGCCCTAATGCCATAGCGACATAAATCCCGACTAAGGTACCTACTTCCATATAGGATTGATAAGCAACCCCTTGACTAGCTGATACCGGTAGTAATACGACTAAAACTAAACCTGCCACACCCCATTTCAGCTTCATTCCCAGTTTAGTGAAATGCAGTAATAATAAAGAGGCTAACAATAACAAGAAGGCAATGACCGACTTTTGGGAAAAATAAAGACTGAGTGTAGTGACAAGTATATAGGCAGCAATCAATGAACCCTGGGCTAATTTATTATTTTTGACTTTATCGAAATACTTTGTTAGTAATCTGTTTTTACTCCATAAATTCCTCATGAATTTCATTATCGTCACCTACACTTTCTCCGTTACGGCTCTACCAAAGATGCCCTCAGGTTTAAAAAGTAACACAAGAATTAATATCGCAAAGGCAAACACGTCTTTATACTCTGCACCAAATACACCATTGGATAATATCGTTAAATTCGCAGAGGCAAACATTTCGAGAACACCTAATAACATTCCTCCAAACATCGCTCCCCTGATATTTCCAATTCCACCCAATACTGCTGCTGTAAAGGCTTTCAATCCTAAAATGAATCCAATATATGGATCAATTGTCCCGTATTGAATCGCAAATAAAACACCAGTTGCTCCCCCTAAAGAGGATCCAATGAAAAATACGAGACCAATGACCTTGTTAACATTGACCCCCATTAGAGCAGCAGTATCGCGATCCTGGGCTACTGCCCGCATCGCTGTACCCCATTTTGTTTTATTAATAAAAAAGTCAAGTGTAATCATCATCAGAACTGCCACGACAAAAACAATAAGAATGGATTGTTTAAATGAGGCATCATTAAAAACAGATAAAATCGAGGAGGCTTTGACTTCAACCCGATTAGTAAACATGCTTGGCCCAGTTAAAATATAGTTGCCGCGTTTTACCTCAGTAATGAAACGAACAAGATCCTGGAGTAAAAACGATACCCCAATCGCTGTAATCAAGGTAATTAATTTTGGTGCTTTTCGTAGGGGGCGATAAGCTACTCTTTCGATTCCCATCCCAATAAAACCGGTTAAAAGTGAAGTAATCACAAGCACAAGAATTAGGGCAAGTAATGCAGGCATAACGGCCATCCAACCCAAACCAGTAAAAGTAATTAAAATGGCTGTCCCGATAAAAGCACCTGTCATAAAAATTTCACCATGGGCGAAATTGATTAGCTCTAAAATACCGTAAACCATCGTATAACCTAGAGCAACAATTGCATAAATGGCACCAAGTGCTAATCCATCAATTAATACTTGCGGTAACGTGTGTAGTACTTCTGTCAGCATGAAGTGCACCTTCCTTACTTTTTAAAAAGAGGGTATGACTTTGCCATACCCTCTTTTTTGCTAAATTAATTTTTGCTGATAACTGAATTTTGTTTTGGAGGATAAGCCGCTTGATCAAATTCATAAATGAAAACTTGAGCGTTTTTGTTATCTCCTTTTTCATCAAATGAAACAGTCGTTACAACACCTTGGAAATCTGTCACTCCACGAACTGCATCTCTTACCTGCTCACGAGAAGGAAGCTTTCCATCATTACCATTGATTGCATCCTCGATTCCTTTCAGCACAACACCCATGGAATCGTAACCATATGCAGAATAGGATTCTACGTTTTTATTATATTTCTGTTTATATTTTGCAGCGAAGTCTTGACCTGCTTGAGTTGCCATTGTGTCCCCTGCAACAGAAGTGATGAATACGTTCTTCACCGCATCGCCGGCGATTTCAACTAATGTCGAGGAATCTAAACCGTCTCCGCCCATAAACGGAACATCAATCCCCTTCTCACGGCCTTGTTTAATGAGTAATCCACCCTCAGAATATAAGCCACCGAAGTACACTAAATCTGGTTTCTGTGCAACCACTTGGTTTAGTACACCGTTATAGTCTTTTTCACCAACTGTAATACCTTCAAAGCCGACAATTTCAGCGCCAAACCCTTCAGCCGCTGCCTTAAAGGCTTCAGCTAAACCAGTACCATAAGCTGTTTTGTCTTGAACAACAAAGATTTTCTTTGCTCCTAGTGTTTTGACGGCAAATTCAGCACCTGCAGGTCCTTGGAAGTCATCTCTTGCACAGATCCGGTTTACCGCTTTTAATCCGCGGTCCGTTACTTCTGTTGCTGTATTAGCCGGAGATACCATTGGGATACTATACTTTTCATAAGTAACAGAAGATGGTATCGCAACCCCTGAATTTAGATGTCCAACCACAGCCACTATTGCTTTATCAGCTCCTAGTAACTCTGCATTGGCAACACCCTTTTTCGGATCTCCTTGATCATCGTAAGGAACAAGTTGGAGATCAAAGCCTAAATCCTTAAATTTGTCCTTCTGCTCTTCCAAAGCTAGTTGGGCTCCAAGCTTAATAGCTTCACCTAGCGTCGCACTTCCTCCAGATAGTGGAGATTGCGTAGCAACTTTAATGACATTGCTTCCTCCTCCATCCTTTTTTCCATCAGTGGATGTCTTTTCTCCACCGCCGCTGCAGGCTGCCAGTAAACCTACTGCTAGAGTAGCAGTTGCAAAAAGAGATAAAACCTTTTTTCTTACCATCTTGACCCCACTCCTACCATTTTTTATATTTTCTTACTTTTTTGAATCTTAGCAATAATATAAATTCTTTCCGTTGTCTTGACAATACAATTTTTTAAAAATTTAGAAAATATTTTCATTGACAAATGGACCTAGGGTAATCGTAAAATCCTAACTGGACTTTGGATTACAGATTTCGTGATATCTTTTTTAACCAAAATCGAAATTAAGTTATCCCATTAAATCTTACAATGGTATAGATATCACCACATATTCTTGGGGGATGGCTTGAAAATCCTACTAAACTTGTCCTTCCCGTCCCTGTCTTTAAACCACTAATAGAAAGCTAATATTTTGAAAAAAGTTAACAACGCCAATCAAGAAATATGTATTTTTTCTAAACAAATCCTAATTCGATAAATGAAAAATTCTTCTTTACTGTTAGAGTTTTTCGCCTAAATTGGTGAATAATTATTAAAAGTATGGCAATTCCTTTTTGCAGAATACTTCGTAAACCTCAAGAAAAAACACCTTCAGTTCCAAAAACTGAAGGTGTTTTTTATATTACTATAGAGATAGTATTATTATTTATTATACTAAGACCGAGCTTTGGGTTACCAATTCTATCGATTGGTAATCATGATCTAACGCAATATCAGTCATAATATCTACAAGTCTGGCATGATGGGTAAAGAAAATAACCTGCGTCTTCTCCGATAATTCTAGTATTATTTTTAATGTCTCTTTTGAACGCAAATCGTCAAAGTGAACAAGAATGTCATCTACAATAAACGGCAGTGGTTCATTTTCATTGGTATATTTTTCAATACTAGCAATCCGTAACGCTAAATACAATTGATCTGTCGTACCGTCACTCATACCTTCCATTGGAACCTTTTCGCCATTATGGCGAATACCCATTAAAACCGGCTGATCTTTTTCATCATAATCAACCATTAATCGGGAAAATGATCCGAGTGTTAATCGTCCAAAAAGTTCACTTGCTCGCTGTAATATCGGATCTTGATTTTGATTTCGATAATGCTCAATTCCTCTGTGCAACAGGGATGCTGCTAGTTTTAACCCGATATATTGTTCTGTCAAATGAGCTAATTGGGCTAGTACGCTCTCTTTCTCTTGCAGAGCAAGAACCGATGATGTGTTTGCACCTAGGATAACTTCCTCGTACTCTTTTTTTACACCTCCATGCTCTTGCTCTAAATGGGACCGGCTGGTTTCGAGATCTTGTAACTTTCGCTTAATTTCTGCTAAATCTCCTTCAATTGAATCTAGCTCTATTTCTTTCGATTCAGCTAGTAGTTCTTGTAATGACAGGCCATTCCCCAGTAACAGTAATTCTTCCTCTAAGTTTGCAACACTAGCTTCATAGGTTTTCTTCAAATTATAATCATTTTCTGTATCGATTAATTCTTCGATTGTTTGACAATCCAGTTGCTTCATTAAATTACTTATCGTTTCCTCAGCACTGTCAATTTCATGGGTAAATTCCTTAATGTTTTGTTGGAGCTTCTTCAATTGGGTTTGTATATTATTAATTGTTTGGCTATCCTTCTTGGCTTGCTGTAATATCTTATATAATTGTTTTACGATATACACAATATTATCGGATTCCAACATTAAATTGGTATTTTCTAGCACGCTTTTTGCTCTCTCTTCAAACATAGCCATTAAATTAGTAGCTGTTGTTTGTTCCTTCAACTTAAAGGTCAGTGCATCGTACGAAGCGATTCCTATTTCAAACTTCGCCAATAAGTTTTCTACCACTTCAGGAGAAGTATTTTCCGAGAAAGTAGTACCTTGAATCACTTCTGACCAATTGGCTTTCCAGCGAATAAGCCTTTCTTGAGCTTCAAGAATCTTCCCTTCCATTTGCCTATCCTTTTTTCTTTTTTCTGCCAATCCTTCCTCTATGTTTCTCCGTTTAAACATTGATTCTTGAACTTGCTTTTGATACTTTTCAGCGAGGATTAACAGCTCGTCCAAATTTAAACTTTCAGAAAGACTAATAAATGGTAACAACGCCGTTTTAAGGGATTGATAGTAATTCTGCCTACTTTCTTCCAGTTCACCTAATAACAATTGTTTATTTTTTAACTCCGCTGCACTTACTCGCATTTGCTGGTACATACCTAGCCATTCTTTCATTTCCACTGGCGAAAGAGGCTTGATTGAGGTTGGTTTCCATAGCTCCATCCATGCTACATCCAAATTGGCCAATTCATTTTCTGTAGACCTTTCTTCGAGATCCAGCTCTTGAAACTTTATTTCTGCATTGCGTATATCCGCCATTAACTTATTTTTTTCACCAACCTTAGCCGATTCAATCCGCATTTTATCAGCAATCGTATCAGCAAGACCAACACTTTCTTCGTAAACCGTTTCAAGTGCTTTACCATTTGTATATTCATCATTATTTTCATGGTGATTTCCAGATAATTTGGAACGAATTAGTTGCCAACCTTTATTTCGATGGTTTCGCACCATTTTTAAGTTATCCTCAGAAGGGATTTCTGATAATGATTCAAGCTCCCGAATTCTTGCTTCGGAATTTTCTATTGCCTCGAGCTGACTTCTTTTTAGTTCAGAAATCCTTTGCAACTTGGCATGGAGTTGACTCATTTCTGTTTCGTATTTTTTAATCGTCTCTATCAATACTGGAACATGGAGCTCCATTAACTGTTGAAAATTACCTTCCCATTGTGGCAGGCGATTTATTTCCTCTATCAAAAACTGTTCCTTCTGTGCACATTCTTGACGAAGTAATTTGATTTTATCATCCATTGCTCCCGCTTTTTTTACTATATTGATCATCAATTCTAATTCATGAATATTAGGTATCTCTGTCAAACGATCGAACTCTGCTTGAATTTTCTCTAATTGCTCACCGTTTTCAGCCTTTTCTTGTTTTAAACTGGACAGTGCTTGCTCAAGTAATGGCAATTGTTTAAGAAGTGACCGAATGGTGTCTTTCTTTTCAGCAGACAAACGGAAATATTCGATTGTACCTAAATCAGTGCCATAGTTCATTTCCTTTAAAAAGGATAAAACCTGTGCCTCTAGCTGATTTTTTTCACCGAATAATTTGGGAATTTGTTCAGATACATTTTCATATGATTGAAGCTCACGATATAAACGGTCAATGGAGGATTCCTGCTCTAATACGCCAGTTGGAAGGGATATTTCCTTTAAATTCCTATCTAAATCCCTCATTTCCTCTTCCGCTTTTTTCTTTTTCCATATTGATTCCTCAAGGTTTTGCTGCGCTGTTTTCCGAAGTTCTTGGAAATGATCTGTCAAATTTGGCACATCCGCTAGATCAATTAATCTATTTTGAACATCCTTTAGCATAGCAATTTTGGGAAGAGTTAACTTCATTCGATTCAACTTTTCCTGCTCACTTCTTAATTTCTTAAGGTCACTCAGTAAACGTTCAATATCCTTTTTGCCTTGTTCATATGTTTCTTCAAGGTCTTTCCAATTCTGAAGTTTTAGTTGATATTGGGAAATCTTCTTAGCCAAGTCCCGTTCTTCTTTAATTAATTTATTTAACGCTGGATTAGATGCCTTTTTCTTGTAGATTTCCCCAGATTTCTTCTCTAAATTCTCAAACACTTTGCTTAATAAGGTAATACCGGATGCTGCTGAGAAAAGACTTTCACCTAAATTTCCACCACTTTGAAGTAAGGCCTCGCCACCTTCACGTAAGCGGACATGATCCAACGCAAACATATTAAGAAATTGATTTTCGGATATACCGTTTAAAAAATGGGTTACAAGTTCTTCTTTCATAGCATTCCCGTTCTCATCAAGGACCGTATTGGTACGCCCTTTACGACGAGTGTAATGAAGGATATCGCCATTTAAATTTCTTAATTTCCCTTCAATTCGCAATTTGCTATTTCCATGGAGAAAGGAATCCCCCGTTTGGGTTGGGAATCCGTACAAGAAATGGGTAATTGACCTTAAAGAAGTACTTTTACCCGCTTCATTCGGACCATAAATAAGATGAAAATTTTTGGCTTGATCAAAGGTTATTTCATAATCGGTAAAGTGACCAACCGCTCGTAAATTTAGGAAATCAAATCGCATTAACTATTCACCTCAGCTCTCGTTAAATAATATAAAATTAAATCTTCTACTTCAGCTAGTCGCTGTTTAATTAGTTTCTTGTCACGGAAATGAAAGCCATCCTCTTTATTTTTTAATTCTACTGGCAAAACTTGTCCAATATCTTCAAATTCTTCTAAAAGCTCCGATAACAATTCTTCGTCCGTTTCTACCTTTTCAATAAAATCTAATATTATTGCAATTGGGGTATGTTGCTCTTTTAATTCTTCAATATTTATCAGTCTTGTAGTTTCTATTTTTACTTTTTCGACCCAGATATCTCCCATGCCTACCTCGCTTGAAAGGGCTCGAATATTATTAACGAAATGGTCCTTATTGACGATTAGCTCTTGGTGAATTTTTGTAGCTCCTTGAATGTTAAACCTTACTGCTAAAAACCTACCTTCTGCTGCTCGGTAAATTTGTTGGAGTGCTTCACGGGAATAATCCAATAATTCATCTATACTATTCGCCATTTGCGCATCCACTTCACAAATCTGCCAGCGCAAAACATCTAGGGAAAGATGGGAAAGACTTTGAATCATACCATCCCTAACAGTAACTAACGTACAGCCTTTATCCCCAGTTTCCTTGATGTGTCGTCCTTGAATATTGCCTGGAAATAGTACTATAGGATCCTGTTCATGTAGTAATTCACGAAGGTGAATATGTCCTAAAGCCCAGTAGTCATATCCTTTTTCCTTCATGTCTTCAATCGAGCATGGAGCATAATTTTCATGCCCTTCCCTTCCTGTCGCACTAGTATGAAGAATTCCGATATTCAGGTATCCCTCTTTTCGATTTGGATAGTTTTTGACCAGGTTATCCTCTACAGAGCGGGTAGCAAAGCCTTGTCCATGTATCGCCACACCTAGTTCCTCTAGAAAATATGATTCGGGTTGCTTGGTAGATAATTCGAAGACATTATTCGGAAGTTTCAGTTCTCTTGTAATTAAGCTTGCAGCATCATGATTGCCACGGATGAGGAACACTTTGATTTGTTCTTTTTGCAGTCGTACCATTTGATTCGCAAAAAACAACCCAGAATTATAGTCCTTCCAATCACCGTCGTACAGATCCCCGGCAATTATCACAAATGCGACCTTTTTTTCAATGGCCACATCAACTAGATTTTTAAAGGCATCACGAGTAGCACTACGAATCTTCTCTGCAGGAGCACCATCGTATTGCTCCAAACCAGAGAGCGGGCTATCAAGATGAATATCGGCGGCATGGATAAATGTAAATGACATGCTATTCCCTCCTCTTTTATATATTATTTTAATTAGTTTAATCTCATAATCTATTTTATCTCTTTTCTAAAGTTGCTAGCAACCTAATAAAAATGGATGATACCATCTCTAAGGTATCACCCACTTCGCAAACATTAAATAAATAAAAGCAAGCTAATCGCCATAACAGCCATTCCACCAATTAACCCGTAGATCGATAAATGGGCTTCATCGTACTTTTTGGCTGCTGGTAAAAGTTCATCAAGAGAAATGAATACCATGATTCCAGCAACGGCTGCAAAAATGATTCCAAACATGACATCGTTTAAAAACGGCATTAAGAAAAGCCAAGCAACAAGTGCACCAATCGGTTCAGATAAACCTGATAGAAAAGAAAGTTTGAACGCCTTTTTCTTGTCTCCAGTGGCAAAGTAGACAGGGACAGATACAGCAATTCCTTCTGGAATATTGTGAATCGCAATCGCCACAGCGATAGCAATACCAAGTCCAGGATCTGTTAACGCCGCAGTAAAAGTGGCAATTCCCTCGGGAAAATTATGAATCCCAATCGCTAATGCAGTAAACATTCCCATTTTCAGAAGGTCAGGTTCTTTTCCTCCTGTTCCCAAACCCTTCATATCTTCTACTTTTTTTAGCTCATGCGGATTGCCTTGTTTCGGAATAAATTTATCAATAGAGGCAATTAACAACATGCCTGCGAAAAATCCACCAACAGTCAACCAGTTTCCAGCTACATTCCCAAGGGAATCAACTAAAGCGACCTTCGCTTTAAAGAAAATTTCTATCATCGAAACGTAAATCATAACACCTGCGGAAAAACCTAAGCTAATCGATAAAAATTTCGTATTTGTTCTTGATGTAAAAAAAGCAAGCACACTGCCAATTCCTGTTGCAAGGCCGGCAAATAAAGTTAATCCAAATGCAAGTAATAAATTTTCGGCCATCCATACCTACCCCTTTAGAATCAATCTATTTTATTTCATTAAAAGTATAATATGCCCTAACTCAGAAAAGTTTCCTATGAGAAACATTTTACACCAGCCGAAACAAAAAAGCAGTAATAATGATTTATTCATGAAAAATAAAAAACGTGAAATGAAACGGCTTGTCGGCCGATCCATTTCACGTTTTTATCACTACTGTCCTTTTACCAATTCCATTAAGTCCTTTAATTCATTCGTAAAACCTTTAACGGCTTTACCCTCATACACCGTAACAGGGACACCTAAGAAACCATACTTCTCAACATCTTTTTGAAATTCAGGATTAAGTGAAATATTTCTTAATTCAAAGGGGATACCTTCGTCGGTTAGAACGCGTTTCACCATTGTACATTCAATGCAATCATTTGTCGTATATACGATCACTTTCCCCATCAATTAACCACCTCCAGCAAGTGTGTTTATTCATTTGAACCACCCTTTTCTCCATAACCAGATTATCATGGATGTACCGACAATTAACATTACCACTAGAACTCCAAAATAACCCCATTTATAAGTCAACTCTGGCATATAATTAAAATTCATTCCGTAAATACTCGCGATGAAAGTTAATGGTATAAAAACTGAGGTCATGACCGTTAACGTCTTCATGATGGCATTCATCCGATTGGAGTTAATCGAAATATAACTGTCGCGAATGTCCGCTGTCATTTCACGGTTTGATTCAATCATCTCAGAAAGCTTTAATAAATGATCATAAACGTCCATAAAATAGACGCGGTCCTCTTTTGGAATGATTAGTCTCTCAGAGTTTAGTATCCGATACATGAGCTCCCGCATCGGAAACACCGTTCGTCTTAATTTCAGCAATTGGCTTCTAATTCCGTATACCTCTTCAATAAGATTTTCATCTGCATCCTTTGTTTCTAAATCATTCAAATTGTCTTCAATTTTATATACGGTCGGAAAATATTCATCGACAATTTTATCCATGATGTGATAAAAAACATACTTAGAGCCTTGTTCGGCACTTACCTTTTCAGAATTTAATTTCTGGCGAACCATTTCTAGCTCCAATGAAGGCAAAAGATGAAAGCTGACAATAAAATTATGTCCAAGGAAAATATCGATTTCCTCAGGAACTAACGTGCTTGGATTCATTCTATGAAGAACGAAAAAATCATAACCATCATAATAATCTAGTTTCGGCCTCTGTAACAAGTGTAAACAATCCTCTATAGCCAATGGATGAAAATGGAAAAATGTTTTCAACAATTGAACTTCATCGTCTGTCGGTGCATCAAAATCAACCCAATACCATTGAATATCGGGTTTGGACAATCTCTCTAAAGGAATATTTGTTAATAATTTCAAATCTGTTGTAACCGCTATTGTTCGAATCATCATTCATTCGCCCTTTATACATTCAATATATCCTATTTTGGACGAAGATAGGAGAACTATCCACTATTTAGGTAAAAAAATAATCTCTTTACCTACTACTGTCCAAGCATACTGGTATTCTACCATTTATTTTCGACAAAACTCCGCTATGCCTGAGGCACTGTTTAGGTCATGCACCTGATCGCTTGAGAAACGACAGAATAAAAGACGGTCGCGCCAATATTCATTTTCAAATTGGTGAGGGTCTTTCATGGATTGGAAATTTTTCAATAATTTTTCAGGGTAATAGATAAGCTGAATCGTCCATTCTTTGATCTGCCTTTGCATTAAGACACTAGAGAGCCCATAAAGTTTTTCCCATTCCACTTCTTCCGTGAATTTAGTCGAATTTGCGAAGGTAACGATATGAACATATTCAGAAACTTGATTAGAAGCATGACTTAAAATGGTTTGATAGGTATCGCTTAATCCATACTGATCTCTGATACTTTCTGGGATAGTTGGATTCACATACATATCGGCCAAGTTCGGAAAAAATGGCTGCAGTAACTTTCGATATTCCAATATCGCATCATTTCGCCACTTCATTTCACTATAGTCATCATGATCAATCTGAAAGTTCTCATTGGCTGATAAACGGATGGATATTTCCGGTTTTTTAACTGGATGGACATCGATGGTGAACCAACCTGTATCATCCCCCAAAGCTTTTGAATAGTCTGCCAAGTCAACTACAAATTTCTCGTTATACTTTTTTTCCATATACGATAATGCTGACTTTTCAGCACTGCCAGTTTTGGCTTGGTAATATAGAAGGTCAAAAAAATAGATGCCAAATCCTACTAATGGAAGTAAGGCGAATATTCCAATGATGATTAAAATTTTCCTCATATTGCCTCCGTGGTATATCATATTTTTACCATTTTCTATCATAGCAGACTGGCCCCATTTTTTGCTAAAATTAGTTAATAATATTTTGAGGTGAAATTATGTGCGGTAGATTTACGTTGACTGTTACGATTGATGAATTATTGGATCGGTTTGAAATAGAATCTTTCCTTGAACAAGAGAATTACCTGCCAAGTTACAATGTTGCCCCTTCTCAATCCGTCATCGCAGTTATCAATAATGGTAGGCACAACAAGATGGGCTATTTGCGCTGGGGGCTCATTCCTCCTTGGGCTACCGATAGGTCTATCGGCCATAAAATGATTAATGCACGGTCGGAAACCTTAATGGATAAACCAAGCTTTCGAACAGCCTACCAAAGAAAACGCTGTTTAATTATTGCTGACAGTTTTTATGAATGGAAACGGGATGGGGATCAAACCAAAACACCGATGCGGATTAAATTAAGATCCGATGAACCTTTTGCTATGGCGGGATTGTGGGAAAAATGGGTAGCACCAGACGGCAAGCCAGTTTTTTCGTGTACCGTTATAACGACTGCACCAAATGAGTTAGTTCGCGATATTCATAATCGAATGCCTGTGATTTTACGGCAGGAGGATGAAAAGGTTTGGTTAGACCCTACGATAACTGATACTCGATTATTGAATCCCTTACTTGCACCACTAAACGAAAGCCTAATGGAAACCTATGAAGTTAGCCCCCTTGTCAACTCACCGAAAAACAACTCGATTGAATTGATTCAGCGGATTTGTTAAAGGAAATCGAAAGTTAGACTCTCCTTAAAAAGTACGGATATAGATAAAAGGCCAACCAGATTTTTTGTCTAGTTGACCTTTTTTTCACTGACCATTTTCTGTTGTTGATACCTGGTCATCCTTAGGCTGTTCTACTTGTGCCTCAGACTGTTTTTTTAAATCAAAATAAGCTTTGATAATATCTTGACCAATTAATTTACTAATTGGATGTTTATCCGTTTTTACATAAGGTACCACAACTGAAAAAGCAACCTCTGGATTATTAAATGGTGCATATCCAACTAACGTTAAATTGAAGGTCGGTTCATTAGTATGGAGCTTTTTCGTTTCTGAATCATAATAGAAGGATTGGGCAGTACCTGTTTTTCCTGCAAGGTTGTAGTCAGAATATGGTCTATAGCCAAAAGAGCCGGTCGCTGTTCCGCCGCTCTCCTGATATACCTGTCTAAAGCCCTCTTGAACCCTCTTAATATACTCATCTTTCATATCGACACGATTTAAAATCGCTGGTTCAAATGAGTCGACAATTTTCCCTAATTCACTATCTAAATTTGGTTCTCTAATTTCCCTAACTAATTGCAATTTCGCACGATAACCGTCATTAGCGATGGTAGAGACATATTGAGCCAACTGCATCGGTGTATAAGTATCATACTGACCGATTGCATAGTCTAATAAGAAGTTTGGACTATTTCCTGGAGCAAGTCCTGAAGCTTCATTAGGTAAGTCAATCCCTGTTTTAACACCTAGTCCAAACTGATTGAAATAGTAACGATAGGTGTCAAACGCTTTATAATTTAAAGGCAGTTTCATCATATGATAATACTCTGAGCCCAAAGAGCGGATTGCCGTTTTAAACATATAGACATTGGAAGACCGTTTTAAAGCTTCTAAATCATTAATTCTTCCCATTGTCCGCCATGAACTTTTCACAGGTGTGCTGGCAAGATGAATCGGTTGGTCAACCATATACGTATTCGGTTGAATGACTCCAGTCTGGTATCCAGTTAAAACCGTTGCCCCTTTCACCACCGAGCCCATTTCATAGGCCGAAGTAAATGTTCCTAATGCATAGTCCTGAACCTCATATTTACCATCTTTAAATGTTAATTTTTTACCTGACATAGAAAGGATTTCGCCTGTTCTTGGATTGGTCATGACAACGAACGCACGATCAAGGAATGGTCCACCGCCATTTTTTTTACCATCCACTAGCTGTTTCTCAATAATATCTTCTACTTGTTTTTGTAATTCTAAATCGATTGTTAAAACTAAATCTTTGCCACGTTGACCTTCAGAGATCACCTTTGCTTGTTCCACTTTGCCAGAAGAATCTACTTCGTATTCGGTCTTCGCTTTTTGACCACTTAACACATCTTCGTATTGCAATTCGATTTGACTTTTTCCGACGCGGTCATTTCGACTATAATCTCTTGATAGATAGTAATCTAATAAATCAGCCGGTAATCCTTCCTGATCTGAAGTAATGTTCCCTAAAATCGAGCGAAATGTATCACCATTTGGATAAATTCTTTGCCAATCTGTAAAAACATCAACACCAGGAAGATTCTCTAAGTTTTCGCTGACAACAGCCACTTCTTGAGGAGTAACATTTTCATTTTTTACAATTTGTGTCGTCAAAGCATAACCTGCAGCCATTTTACTATAGATCGCGGCTATTTCCCTTTCAGCAGGTGTAATAGTTAAGAGTTCACTTTCCTTAATTCGTTTCAATTGCAGCTTATATAGGTCCTGATTCGAGAGCTTTTTGTTGCTAAGCTCAGCTTTTGTTAGCTTCTTTTTCGCTTCATCAGGACGAGTTAGAATCCAAAAATCTTTTAAATCTCGTTCGGTCAATTTGTCTGCTTTTACGGTAATTAATTTTGCCAGTTTTTTAGCCGTTGCTAAAATTTCATTTTGCTTAGTATCTTGAGACTTCGTATAGGAAATCGCGTTTTTACCCGTGTTATCAACAACAATTCGACCATTCCGGTCATATATTTTCCCCCTAGGAACGGATTCTCGAATAATATGATTCTCTGTTCTACTAATCTCCTTTCGAAAATCCTCCCCTTTGACTATTTGCAAGGTTCCTAATTTTATGACTAGAATACTAAAACAAATAAACACAACTAAAAAAAGGATATTTAAGCGAAACGGTAACCCCGTATTTTTTTTGATTTCCATCTTTAATCACCTTTAGCTTCATATATTCAGTTATTTTTACGTTATTTCATTTTATCATAAATCATAAATGTATGGCTCTTTTAAAAATTTCCTATTACCCAAAAGTGAATGCATTTTATATTTTTGAGATATAGGGGTAGAAATGTTGCAATTGATTCTGCTTACTGGCAAACTAATGACAGAAATAAGAGAAGAAAGGGCGTGTGAAGATGACGGTCCAATTATCATTAAACGAATTTTTGAGTTACATCCCACCTAAAGGTGAATATGAGCATTTTCAAAACGAATCCCATTATGCAGAGAAACTAAAAGAATGGGGACTTTCCGCGAAAAAAGAATTTTGGTATAAGGATAAATTTCAGCAGAGAATGGTAAAAATTATTGGTTATGAACGATTTGGGTCCTCCGCTGAATTTAATACCTTAGTGATTGAATTTCCTGATGGAATGCTTTCATGTATCCATCCAGCATACTTAAAAGAGATGCAAGCATCCAGTTTCGGCAAAGAGCTTACGGTCCAACTAGCCCCTGAAACGCTCGACAATACCACTGAACCTACAATGGTAGAAGAAAACGCTCTAAATGATCATAGTACTTCAATAGAAAACTCGCCTGAAATAGTTGTCGCTGAGACAAAAGAAACGGCCAAACCAAAAGCATTTAAAGGGAAAAAAGAAAGTAAAACGAAACTTGTGCTCCCTGAAGATAAAGTCCATTTTACGGGGATTGTTAAACAGTTTGCCCTAAGCTGGAACCATTTTAATGAAGAAAACGATGAAGTTGTTGTCCTAGATAACGTTGTTATTGAAGGTGATGAACCAATAGAGGTTGGTCTTGCTTGGTGTGCTCACAGTAAAACTTTAAAAAAATTTGAGTTAGCGACTGGGAACCAGCTCGAATTCGATGGGAAAATCGTCAAAAAAAGCTTGCCTAAAGGGAAGAATGTTGAGGATGCGGCATTATTACTGGAAGATTCTGTTCCATACAAAATTAACAATCCATCTAAATTAGTGAAGAAATAAAAGAGCTAGGGCTTACCTGGCTCTTTTTACATTCCTGGCTGCATACTTTTTAAGTGTTTCGCTAAGTCTTCACCGTCCATTTTGCCTTCCTTCGAAATGGGATTTAGTCAGGTCCGTCGAAAATTCCGTTGTAGTTTGCCCCTTTTTTCTAACTAATTTTGAAGTTTGGATTGTCGCTGCAGTTAGATTATTATTTGGTGCTGCTTGTTCATTCCAGTCGCTCATATTTTTAGCCCCTTTCATCACTAATATGAACTCTAGCCGTTTTTTTATCCGTTCCAAAAAGACCCATCATAATCCTTCGTCAATAATACAAACTATCTATTAAGGTTGGTGATTATTTTGGTTCATAAATTCATCGTCTTATTACTTATCATGAGCTTTTTGAACCCATCTATATCAGATGGTGATTCCGTTAAATTTGTTGAACTTTTTGATGTCCAAAAGGACGCTGTTATTCAAACAGTGCCCCATAGCCCTACATTTCAAAAAGCCGCAAATGATTATCTTAATGGCATAAACCGAATATTTGTCAAAATAAACCCGATCCCAACGTCTGGGTATATGGTTAGAATCCCGTTAGAACCAGCCATTAGAGTTAAAAACGAATGGATAAACGAATTAGTTGACGAAGTTGTCATCGTACTGCCCAAAAACGACCAAGCATACCTAATGATCTTTGACGACGAAAACACCCCTCACTTCTTCTACTTCAAAGGAAACACAAACACCCTAACCAAAACCCTCACTTTAACGCTTTAAAGCAAGTGGGGACAGTCCCCACTTGCTTTAATGTGTTAAAGTGTTTTTTGTTTTTAGAGGAATGTGTTCCAGATGGCGTAGAAGAAGATTCCTAGCCCTCCAAGAAATACTCCTAGGCAAGCGAGGCTTGCTGGTGAACCCCATTGTATGTCTTTCATTATTTCTCCCCCAATCAATCTAATAGAATATCACTTCATAGTATAAATGACCTAGAGATATTTTCCAACAAACTTTTAAAATATTCTGTTTATAAGATATTTGCAAATTCCTTTACAACTTTCACCTTTCGCTTTACGATTAATAATGGAGTGCATGGAAAAACATTCCTAAACTACCTAAAGGAGGATGCGCGAAATGGATAACCAAAAGAATCAACTTAACACGAATAAAAGGGACTTAGTCACCTAGTTGGAGGAGAATTTTTTATGACCCAAGCTACAAAAGGAATCCAAGTTGTCCAATACCACGAGGGATTGGCAAAAGAAATTGCAAAGATGTGGAATTTAAGTCGTGACGGTTGGGGCGGTGATACACGCGTCATGACCGAAGAACAAGTCAAAACGAAGGAAGCCCACTCGGAGAATATCGAGCTTTACCTTGCCATTGACGGGGAAGAAGTGGTCGGTTATTGCAGCCTTTCGGAATACAAGGAGGATACCGGTTCCCTTTACATCCCGCTCCTTAATGTCCGTTCGGATTACCACGGAAAAAAAATCGGAAAAATGCTTGTATTAAAAGCACTTGAAAAAACCATTGAACTTGGCTGGCCACGCCTTGATCTCTACACTTGGCCAGGAAACACGAAAGCGGTACCGCTATATAAAAAATGCGGATTCTTTTGGGAGGATCGTGATGACTCCACCCATTTAATGAACTTTATCCCGACCGTTCTAAATACACCGCTTTTAAAATCGGTCTTTAGGAATCTTGACTGGTACAGCTCAAGCGTGCGCCAAATCGAGGTAAAGCCTGATGGACACAAAGAAAATGGCTTTACTAATTATGAGTATAGTTGGCAAAAAGATAACATGTTTGCCAGAGTACAATTTGAAAGAACCGGTCGTGGAATGAACTTAATTGAAACCGATGAATTTCTTTTGGAACTTAAACTAGGCGAACATGAAATGATCGAACAAGAAAGTAGAACATTTGACATTAAGCTTATTAATAAAACGGATGCGCCTATGTCATTTAAAGCTTTTGGCAAAAGCGACGCCCGAGTCCAATACGCCGTTGACACGGAGCAAACCGTTGAAGATCAGGCTGTGATCTCTGGTCAGATTATTGTTAAGCCCGGGGATGAACCAAGCAATTGGAAGACACATCCTTATCTATCGGTAACTGTTTGGGTGAATGATCAGGAATGCGAACTTCGGTTAGGAGTGTTCCCGGTTCCTCCGGCTACACTGACTGCCACATATAGCAGCAATCTTAGCTATCTAAATCAAAACACATCCATCCAACTGGAAGTAAAAAATAACTTAAAAGAACATTGTGATTTTACGATTCAACTTCCGGAAAACGAGTTAGTCAGGTTAGAACAGGATACGATTTATGTCGAATTAGAAGCAGGACAAAGAAAAACAATCACCATTCCGTTAACGATCCTAAAATATGGTTTTTATCATCGGACCATCCATCTAACTGCAAGAAAAGCGGATAACACCTTACTTTCATTCCAACAACAAATCAGCGCAGCCTTTAAAGGCTTCGGTGAAAAATTTGGAGGTGAATCAAAAGAGCATTGGTTTGCTTTCAACGGTTTAACGCAAATAAAGGTTAGGAAACGGGATTTATTAATGACTGTTTCAAAAAACAACTTGAAAAATCAACCTATTGCCCTTTTTCCGCCAAAATTAGGAAAGCCATTTTCAAATGAATTTTCAAAGATAAAACCAAGTCAGGTTACCTGGGAAACTGATGATAGCGCCATCCTTTTTAAAATTGTTCAAGATTCAAATGATAAAAAGGGTTTAGAGTTAACTCAAACCTTTCAGGTATTTGGTGATGGGATTGTTCATAGGTGGATTAGTATTGAAAACGTTGGGAATGTTGTCCATGAGGATATACACATGAGCTCTTCCCTATTCCATGAGCTTGTGGATTCTTATTTTCCATTAGAAGCTGGCATTGTCCAATTCAACGCAAAACGGATTCTAGAATTTGGAGACCTGAAGCCAACTAGTATTACCGGGAATTGGTACTTCTCAGAAAATACACCGTATCCAATCGGAGTCACTTGGTCTAATAAGAACAATGCTACTCCGGAAGGCTGGCAATTTGTCATTGAAGACCGATTTGAAGATTTAGAACCTGGAGTTAAAAAGTCGTCAGAAATGATTACCATTTCTGTTGGTGCCTTTAATGAATGGGAAGAATTCCAAGCGTTCGCCAACAAGTCAGTTACGATCAATAAAGCTAACGTCGGTTCAGAAAATTTCATCAAGAGTGATAAACTTATTGTTGACTCCGACTCTGAGCTATCTCTTGCCTTAAAAACGTTCAGAAACAGCTATTTAAATGGCCAATTAGAATTATTTGTAAATGAAAAAGAACACTACCAAACCGAGTTAAAACGTGATGATGAACGCACAGAGCATCCATTTTCCAGTAAGATTCTTCACGCTGAGCCAGTCTCAATAATAGAAGGAACATTTATATCTGAAAGCCATCATACTCATTTGGAAGAATTAATCCTTGTCCCTAGCCAAAAGGAGCCTGTCACGATTCTTAATACGGAAAATGAGATGACAACCTATGAAGTCAATAATGGCATTATAAAAATTAAATCGGCCCCTGACTTCTATCCTGGTCTATATTCGATTAGAGTTAACGACTCAGAATGGCTAGATACTTCTTTTCCGAATAAGACAGCAAAAAGCTGGTGGAATCCATGGGCTGGCGGTATGAAAACAGTTCCAGCTAGCCTAAACACCTTCTCATTAATGAAGGAAAAACATTCTACACAGTCAATCGAGCTTCAAGACCTTAATGGAAACAACTGGAGTGGCCTCGCCATTCATACCGAAATGAAAGAACACTCCGGCTGGAAGGGTGTCGAATTTACGCAATACTACCTGATGCTTCCAGGTGTGCCAGTACTTGCTACCTTCCTTGAAGTCAAACACGATGGTGGAAAAAATCTTAATGATGAAACATGGAATACCGACTTCTTCCTCGGCGGTGATGAGCTTTCAAATATTTCCGTTAATGGCGATCTTTCTGAGAGGATGAATAAGTTCAAGGCCGGGATTGAAGAACTACCGATGTATTTAGATACAGGTAACTATTTTACAATGGATTCTAGACCTGAAAAACTTTATCTTGTTTCAAGTCTTTATACCCATCACACGGAGGCCTATACGAATAAACATGCCCTTCAAGTGCTGGCAACCCAAACGGCGCTTCCTGAACAAAATGTGTTTAAGACTGCACCGCTTTTCCTATTATTTGATCAACGCCTGTTGAGTAAAAATCTCTTGCAAAAGCTAAGAAGAGTTCAATTTTAGAAAACAAGGAGTGCCTTATGAAAATCATCGATGCCCATATGCATTTATCTAACATAGAGTCATTTTATGAAACAGCTGAAAAGCTCTCCTTTGTGGATTATTCAAACAAAGGGATAATAAAAGAATACGCTGAAGCAAACGTCGTATTAGGCATCGGGATGGGGGTTACTGAAACTCCAAAAATGGGATTTCCAGATTACGAAGCGGTGACACCGATGGGCCTTGACCTGGAAGTTGAGATTCCAGCCAATATCGTTTATTGTGCTGGGGTCAATCCTTATGACCTAGGGGAAGAAGCATTAGCCCGATTGGAAGATGAAGTTCAAAAACCAAACGTTGTCGGGATTAAAATTTATCTCGGTTATTATCCTTTTTATGCTTATGATGATGTATATCAGCCTGTGTATGAGCTTGCTGCAAAATACAAGCTGCCTGTCGTTTTTCACACAGGTGATACGTACTCAGAACGCGGGTTTCTAAAGTACTCCCACCCATTGGCTATTGATGAGGTCGCCGTTAAGCACCGCAATGTAAACTTTATGATGGCCCATTTTGGAGATCCTTGGACTTTAACAGGTGCCGAGATTATTTATAAAAACCCAAATGTGTATGCGGACCTTTCCGGTCTGATTGTCGGAACCGAAAAGGATCTATTAAGTAAGAGCGAAGGTCGTTTCCTAGATCATTTACGCCATGCTCTTGTATTTGCCGATTCCTATGATAAATTACTTTTTGGAACAGATTGGCCACTGATTCCAATTGCGCCATACATTGATTTTATCAAAAAATTAATTCCGGAAGAGTTTCATGAACAAGTATTTTACAGTACGGCCGTAAAGCTTTTCCCTAAAATCAAGTCATTTTTAAAATAATTCTTGTGAAAATAGACTGGAAAATTTTGCATTGTCCAGTCTATTTTCTTGAAAAATTTGACTCATCAAGCAGGTTTCTCTATCAAAACAGCGAATTCTTATAATGATTCTTTTCATAGAAAGGTAGCGATACAAATGGCAGTAGTTGAACAGTTTCTACAGCAATATAATGATAAAATGCAAGCTTTATTAAAGGATGTTACTCATTCAAGCTGGATGGCCCAAACCACTGGAGACCCTGAGTGGGCAACAAAGCTTGGCGAAGCAGCAACAAAATTTGATTTACTTTTTGCAGATAAGGAAGCCTACGAACAGGCACAGCAGTATTTAAGCTCTGAAGCCTTAACGGATATCCAAAAGCGACAGCTACAACTTCTGGTCAATGCAATGAAAGAAAATCAATTGCCGGAAGAAGTGATTGCTGATTTAGCCAAGCGTTCTTCTGAGTTAAACCTACAATTTAATACTTTTACTCCAGAAGTGGACGGCAAAAAATACTCAGCTAATGACATTCGTGAGATTTTAGTCAATAGTACGGACTTGGAACTACGTAAAAAGGTTTGGTTTGCTAGCAAAGAGGTTGGTAAAGTAGTAGAAAAAGGACTTCTTGAATTGGTTAGAAAGCGTAATGAAGCAGCAAGATCTTTAGGCTACGAAAACCATCATCAGATGGCGTTTGCCCTACAAGAGCTTGATCGAGATGAAGTATTTTCCATCTTTAAGGACTTAATTGAAAAATCTGATGAAACCTATCGTTCGATGAAACAGGAATTAGACGAGCGTTTAGCTGCTAAATTCGGTATTTCAGCTGAGGATATTCGCCCTTGGCATTATGTTGATCCGTTTTTCCAAGAGGCTCCACCTTCTGACATTACTAATCTAGATCCATATTACAAAGGAAAAGATCTTGTACAGCTGACAACTGATACATTTTCTTCTATGGGAATTGAAATTGAAGATCTTTACGAGAAAAGTGACCTTTTCCCTCGTGAAAAGAAGAACCCAACAGCCTTCTGCTCAGATTTAGACCGTGAAGGTGATGTACGTGTCCTTTGCAACCTTACAGAAAGTGCCTATTGGATGGAAACGAATTTACACGAATTCGGTCATGCTGCTTACTTTAAATATGTGGACCCTTCCTTCCCATTCAGCTTACGTACTGTTAGCCATACATTAACAACCGAAGCGATTGCGATGCTTTTTGGAAAAATGGGGAAAGACCCACGCTGGTTGAAGAGATTTTTACAAATGGACGAAGCGAAGGTAAATGAACTAGCACCTGAGTTACAGAAATATCAACAGCTACAAATGTTAATCTCTGGCCGCTGGATTATTACTTTTGTTTTATTTGAAAAAGAATTATATGAAAATCCTGATCAAGATCTCAATTCTTTATGGTGGAAAATTGTAAATGAGGTACAGTTAGTGACCCCACCTGATTCCACTGATAATCCAGACTGGGCAGCAAAGATTCACTTCACTCTTGCACCAGTGTATTATCAGAATTATCTATTAGGAGAACTGATGGCAGCACAACTGCAACGTTATATTGAAACGGAAATATCACCGGAAATTTTCACGAAGGCTACCGGTGATATGTTGATTCAACAATTCTTCAAGCCTGCAGCCCTATATAGCTGGAATGAAAAAATTGCCCGCGTAACCGGAGAAAAATTAAATCCAGCCCATTTTGTTGATTTATATTGTAAAACGGAAGTAAAGAGTTAAGAACATAAAAAGGATAGCCTATGAACCTATATGGTTCAGGCTATCCTTTTCCTTTTACTAATCCTTATTTTACCGATTCTTTCTGCTTATCTCTTTCAAACAACACTATTAACGCAGGCAGTAATATTCCACGGATTAAAAATGTATCTAGAAGTATCCCTACTGCCACAATAAATCCAAACACAAACAAAATTTGCACTGGCTGTGTCATTAGAACGGCAAAGGTCGCCGCAAGCAAGATCCCTGCAGAAGAAATGACTCCCCCTGTTGCAGCTACAGCGTTTTCCACTGCTTTTTTCACAGAGTGCTGTCTCCGTTCCTCGATAAACCTTGAAATCAAAATGATGTTATAATCAATGCCAAGAGCTACTAGGAATACAAAAGAGTAGATGGGAACTCGGTTACTGATTGTATCGATATCAAAAAATAATTTACTTAAGAACATTCCTAGCCCGACAGCAGCCAAAAACGAGATTAATATTGTTCCCATCATATAAATTGGCATTTTGAAGGATTTGGTTAAGAAAATTAACATCGCAAAAATTAACAACGACTCGATTATGACAATGACGATAAGGTCTCGATTATTGACAGCCCGATCATCGACTTTTTTAGCTGTTTCACCGGCAAAATAAAGTTCCCCATTTATAGCACTATCAGATGCTATTTTTTTAGAATTCTCTCGCATCTTTTCAAGAGCATCCATTGCTTCGACCGAGTATGGACTTTCTGTAAATGTAAGGCTATAGGCAATCACCTTTCCATCATTGGCAGAATCACTAAACCGGACACTGCTTACAAGCGACTGCTCAGCTAAGATTTTTCTAAGCTCCTCTTGTTGCTCGGAAGTGACTGTTTCATTTGCTTCTAACAAGACCGTTGTAGGTGCTAAATCTCCTTTTGCAAACTTATCTTCTAGTATTTCATATCCTTGTCGAGATGGCATGTCCTCTGGAAAGGACTTCATCGTATCGAATTCATACTTGAGATTAAACATGTTACTTGCCGATACAAGTAAGATGATGCTGATCACAGCGACCGAAAGTACGGGTTTTCTAACGACAAAACGTCCGACTTTACTCCAAATAGAATGGCTTGCAACCTTCTCATCACCAACACGGGGAATTTTTGGCCAAAATGATTTTCTACCAAATAGCGTAAATAGTGCTGGTACTAAAGTAACCGAAGCCACCATAATCACTACCATCGTTGTTCCAAAGATCGGGGCAAAATTACGGTAATCACCAAACTCGGCAAAAAACAAGACTAACATCGCAGCAAGAACGGTTCCACCTGAGAAGAATACCGGCATTCCAGTTTCTCTCATCGCCTGTTGCATCGCAGCAAATTTATTATCATGAGTTTTTAACTCTTCTCGAAAACGCGAAAATACAAATAATGAGTAATCAATGACGGCAGCAAATAATAAAATCGTCATAATCGAAAGTGTCTGATTACTCAACATCAATCCTGCTTTTCCCATCAAACCTAGGATTTGATTCACAACCTCATAAACAAAGGCTGCCGCTAATAATGGAATAAGTGCTAATAATGGTGAACGATAGATAACAATTAGCAATATTAAAATTAAGCCAACAGTTGATAATATAAGCACGACATCCGCTCGAGAAAATAGATTTAAGGAATCCACACCAATTCCGGCCGGACCTGTCACATATAGGGAATAATCGGTTGAGACTTTCGCTAAATCATACATATTTTCTAGTTGAGTTCTAATTTCCTTGTTTTCTAGGTTCGTTTTGAACGTTAACGGAATAATGATGGTCGATTCGTCTTCGGACAAGAAATTTTTTACAACTTGAAGAGGCATTTGCAAGATTGGAACCATTTCCTTAATGCCTTCCATTTTTCCATCTTCCATGCCCTTAAAAAATTCAGTTAACTGGGATAGATTAATTTTACCCTCTTCAGCTTGAAAGACTAAAATGGCTGGAATGCCGTCGTTTTCCTTAAAATATTGATCGACTTTGCTTTGTGCTATAACAGACTGGGTATCCTTTGATAAGGAATCAATGCTAGTTACCTCATATTCCTTTGCACTAGGAGCTAATACAGCTAATAAAACAGTAACAATCAACCAAATTGATAAGGTTATCCACATACCCTTTTTGGTTGTGACCTTGTCTGTTATTCTCCTCATCCATTTTTCCATACTATCTATCCTTTCTCCACCCCAAAGTGACACAAACGTCACTTTGGGCAAAAAATAAATTGACACTACCGTCACATTGATTATCTACGAATGTGACACAAGTGTCAATTATCTTTTTATGAACATTCCGCACGTTATGATTTCCTTGATCGCTTGGATCCATTCTGACCGTGGAATACCAAAATGATTTGGGATTTTTATCGTTTGAAAAATCATCCCTAGCAAAAGACTATCTGGAAGATTCCCTTTTAGTAACTTTTCCTCTCTTCCTTGGTGGATGAAGTTTTGTAATTGTTGATACATTTTTAAATGAAGGGCATCCAATATCTCCTTATTGGCTAGTACCTTTTGATTTTCACCTACTTGAACTTGCATCCCCATTTCAATTAGTCTAGGGATATCTGGATCTTTAAACATCCAGTCAAAAAGAAAATCCATTTTAGAGGTAAAATCCGGAAATTCCTGTATTTTTGCTAAGTCGGCTAAATATCGATTCATTTCAAAGATCATAAAATCGGTCACAAGCTCTTCTTTATTTTCGTAATATTTATACAATGTCCCTCTAGCCACTTCTAACCGTTCGGCTAAATAAGCAAAGGTAAACCCTTCCAGGCCATACTCTAAAAGTAATACTTTTGTCGCTTGAAAAAGCCTTTCCTGCGAAAACTTTCGTTCACGAACCATGATTTTACAACTACCCTTTCATCCAATCTTTCTGCCTATGATTATAACATGTGAACCTAAAAAATGAACCCATTACTGTTTTTTCAATCAAAAAAGACCGTCTAATAGACGACCTTTTTCCTTAGGCTGTTAAAACCGACGAATTTTTCTTTACCCGTTTCGATTTCCTTAACCAATATTCCATTACCAACATATTCCCGATTAAACCTACCCATATCGCCATACTATAGCCTAACTTAAAATTATCGAATGAATAGCCGATTACCGCTGACCAAATGCGGAAGGTGATGGCGACAAACGTAACGGCGTAGCTTCGATACATCCAATTTTCATGAAGCTTGAATTGTTTTTTTCGAACATATTTATATGCCAAATAGGTTGTTACAAGCCAAGCGATTGAGAGTGCGAAAAATCCAACCTTTGAAAGGAACCCACCAAATGCGTAAAAAGATAGATAAATACCAGTTAGCCCGCTTATTAGTATGGTAGCCACATAGATTTTCCCTAAATTGCGGTGTAATGTTTTTCGTTGATTGCGTAGCTTTTTAAAAAATTGAAACGGACCAATGACAAGTGCTAGCGATGCTGTAACGATGTGTAGAATTAACACGATATTCCAAGGCTTGTAATGAAAATCATACAAGTCCATCCCTTGTTCAATTAGCGTTTTATTTGTCGAAACCGGATCTAACGCCAGATAACGAATGAGTGCGGAAACAGCTAACAAGAAGGCCATTAATATGACTAAGCCAACTCCAAATTTTTTCATGAAACCTCTCCCTTTGACTATATTTTCAAATATGTCCATATTATGACATATATAATAGCTTCTGCCTATACTGGTTGTGTTAATATTTCGCCAAAATTAGATGTACACATACAAAAAGCTGCCCATGTTGGCAGCTTTTTTTTACAAATAACAAGTTTATATTATCGAATAAAATCAAAAAATACCCCTTCGCTAAGCATAACAGATTGTTTCAGCAATTCTTTTGTATCTTTACTTATCCAATACGTTTGTACAAGTCCGCCGATATCAATGGGAATTCGAAAAGCATCCAATTCCTGTTCGCCATCAAACACTCGATCAAGGCTAGTTACCTCTAGATTAACTCCAACAGTACTCCCAATCATGTGGTTAAACATTTTTATTTCATTCTGATAACCAATTTCCAGCGGCAACATCCGTAACACCAACTCCACTGAAAATAAATCAAATACCCCATTTTCAAGGTCAAAACGGCGAACGACGTCATCATCCGCTACAACTTCTACTACATTCTCCAAATAGGTCACTGTTACATTTTTCTGTCCCCTATCCGTACACAGTAGCGGTTCGAATGTAGATAAGCGCAACGTTAAACAAACCGTTCGATCACCCCTTTTTGGATCAAGAAACTGAAGTTTCTGCTCTCGATACAGCAAGTCCTTATCGTAATCAATGACAACTTTCTCAGAGGTAGAGCCTATTACATTTGACACACCATTTTCTACTAAAACAACTTTTTTCTTGTCCTTACATTCGCTAAACAAATTCCAACCCAAAGAAGCGTTACCTGTTAAAAGCATCCGATTTTCCCCTTTAATGAACGATTTTGTTTATCTCCTCAATGATCGATTCGATGGCTTGCCCTTGGGCTGAAGACTCCATCGCCGATTTATAGCTCTCTCTATTTGTCTCTAATTTTTCTAACGCTTCTTTTAACGAATCCTTATCCAATTGCTCCTCTTCCAAGGTTAATGAATAGCCCTTTTCAGCAAAACTGCGGGCATTTAAAATTTGGTCTCCTCTGCTTTGTGCTTTGCTTAAGGGGATGATCAACATTGGAATTTTTAATGCCAAAAATTCAAAAATCGCATTAGAGCCGCCACGGGTAATCACCGTATTCGTGGCAGCTAAAATATCTGGAAGTTCATCATGGACATATTCAAACTGTTTATAACCTTCAATCCCTACTAAAGATTCGTCCACATTCCCTTTGCCACATAAGTGAACAATTTGGTATTTCTTTGTCAATTCACCAATCGACTCACGGACGGATTCATTAATTTTTTTCGCCCCTAAACTACCACCCATGATCGTTAATATAGGAAGCACGTTGTGGAATCCAAGAAAACGGCGACCCTTTTCTGCTGAACCGACCAATATTTCTTTACGAATCGGCGAACCGATAACTCGGGTATGGCTTTTTGGAAAATACTTGGCCGTCTCCTCGAACGAAGTAAAAATCTTCGTTGCGAAGCGCTGAGAAATTTTATTCGCCAACCCCGGAGTTAAATCACTTTCATGAATAAAAATCGGAATTCCCAGTGATTTTGCCGCTATAATGACAGGCACGGAAACAAACCCGCCTTTAGAAAATACTAAGCTAGGACGCTGCTTTTTTAAAATTTTCCTAGCATCCAAGCAGCCTTTTAATACCCGAAAAATATCCTTCACATTTTCAAAATCAATATATCTTCTTAATTTTCCACTGCTAATTTCAAAGTATGGAATATTTAATTTCTGAATTAATTCTTTTTCAATACCCTTTTTTGAACCAATATATTTAATATCCCATTTTTGTTTATCTAATTCATTTATGATAGCGATGTTTGGTGTAACATGACCTGCTGACCCGCCACCTGTAAAACAAATCGTTTTTTTTGACATAATGCCTCCTGTTAGTTCCTCTATCTGTATTCATCATAATGATTATATATTAAACACGCCAAAACATGCCAAGAAAAGAACAAATACTAAATTTTTTACTAAAAATTTAACCATACTATAGCTATCATGGTTTAGGAGTGTTAATAAATGGCTCAAAAGAAATGGTCTCATCTCTTTTTGTTATTCCTGTTTCTCGGCTTTCTCATTTGGTCATTAATCAAGCCGGAGAAAGGCTATATTGTTTGGCTATTGGAATCCTTACCTGCCATCACCGTTTTTTTCATTGTGATCTTCACCTATCATAAATTCCGCCTGACTACCCTTTCCTATGCGATTATTACCCTCTTATCGATATTAACTTTTATCGGTGGCCATTATTCTTATTCAAAAGTCCCGCTATTTAATTGGATTAGGGATCATTATGATCTTAGCCGCAATCATTACGATCGATTCGGGCACTTTCTAAAGGGGCTTATGGTTATTGTTATTAGAGAGCTTTTAATAAGAAAAACCACTTTAACGATAAGTAAAATCACCACGTTCATCGCCTTATGTATCACCCTCTCGATTGGGGCACTTTACGAAATCATTGAATGGGGAAGCACAAAAATAGCTGGCGGAACCAATGCCACCAAAGACTTCATGGGCATGCAAGGAGATAAATGGGACGCCCAATGGGACATGACATTCCTACTCATCGGATCCATACTCGCAGCCCTCCTCTTTACCAAACTGCACAATAAATTTGTAAAAAAATAGGCGATTGGTGACAGGCACCAATCACCTATTTTATACCACTTCTTTCAACATGAGTGGATTGAATTTCCGTTTTTGAATGTAGATGAGTCTTAACGATAAGCAGATTCCAGCGGCTAATAGTCCTGCGGTTAGGCCTATCCAATATCCCGCTGCCCCAAGTCCAGTAAAGTGAGCTAAAAGATAACCAACTGGTAGACAGATTAACCAATAGGCAATTAAAGTCATGACAAAGGCAATGTTCACATCTTTGTAGCCTCGTAATGCTGCTAGAGCTGTCGCTTGAATTGCATCTGAAATCATAAAAAATAACGCATAAATTAAAAATGTCCCTACTAAAGAGATGACGGCTGAATCATTCGAATAGAATCCAGCAATCCCATAGCGGAATAGGACAACAAACACCCCAGCCACAACGGCTATGATGATCGAGAGATAAATCCCGAGCCAACTATAAGCTTTCGCATCTTTATACCGTCCAGCTCCTACCTCATAACCCACTAAAACCGTTTGAGCCAACGATATACTTAATGGAATCATATATAAAAAAGCAACAATGTTTAACGCCGTTTGATAGGCCGCAATCGTGGTAATATCAAACTTACTGATAAGTATGGTTACTACAGCAAACATACTCGTTTCAAAAAAGATTGATAGACCCATTGGCACACCAATTTTTAAAATTTCCAATGCCTCTTTAAATGAAAAACGCTTAAAATAGGAAATCCCGACATAAGCAGAAAATGGTTCCTTCGTTTTGATGATAAATGCTGTCATCCCAGCAATTAGCCAGTAGGTAATCGAAGTAGCATACCCGGCACCGGAACCACCTAGCTCTGGAAAACCGAATTTACCAAAAATCAGCACATAGTTAAAAAAGAAATTGACAGGTAAGGAACTAAGTAAAATAAACATAACTACTCGCGTTTTCCCTAGTGCGTAAATAAACGATCTTAACACGTTAAAAACAAATAAAGGAATAATTCCAAAGCTTAATCCTACCAAATAATCGTGAGCAGTCTCCGCTACACTTGGTGCCAAATTCATAACCGATAGAATTGGGTTTAATAAAAATGCACCGACAAGGATCACAATGAGAGCAATTCCGAATGCTAAATATACCCCATGTGAGAGAACCTCAGAAACTTCTTTATGTTTCTTTTCGCCAAATCGCTGCGCTGCAATTGGAGAAACCGCAAGAAGAATCCCACTTAAACCAGTAAAAACCGGATTCCAAATGGCTGAGCCAACCCCGACTCCTGCCAAATCTGAAGCATCGTATTTACCGGACATAAGGATGTTAAAGAACACCATTGAAAACATTCCAAGCTGGGTGATTAAGATTGGAATTAACAAAATCAACAAAAGTTTTATTTTTTCCATTAACGTAAAGGTTTGTTTCATAGGAATACTCCTTCTTAAAATATCACAATAGCAAACTTCATTATATGCTACCGATAAGGAATAATACCAGAAAAAAATTTCGGAGCGCTAAAAAAGAACATCTCATGTCGGGATGTTCTTTTCCACTCAATCAGTCTTGTTTAATAACGCCAATTTCATGTCCTGTTTCAATCATCTCTGTTTCCATTATTTTAGCTGGGTCAACAGTATCATTCTTTATGGCTAGTTGTATATGCGCCTGTACTGAAACTAGTTCTACCGGAAATCGGTCAGTTCTGGACCATGCATATAGTTTTTCTAAATCAATTCGGTATGGTTGAGGCTCATAGCTAACTTTTTGATTAGTTATTTTTGTTATCATCCCATTTTCCTTATCCATTTCTACATATACGATCAAACGAATGGCCGTCTTCATGTTTGGCACCTGGATTTCGCGGAACACCATCTTTTCTGTGGAATCACCTGTTGTCTCACCAAAACGGTACTGAAGTTTATTCGTTTGTTTATCACGTATATCGACAATCGTGAATTTCCCCTCAACCCGTCGATCAATAAACACGTTCTCTCTTTTCTCTGGTATCGTAAAATAGAGATCATCCATAGCCACCTGGTGCTCCGGTAGATGATCGTCAATCGAATCGAAAACCTGCTCTATTCCAGGCATATCTTGATTACCCGGTGTTACTATAGGTTGATCAGATTGTTGATTTTGAATTGGAACATTTTTTATTAAAATACTAACAGAAATAATCGATATCACTAATACAGCCACCACAGTTGCCATTCCAACATGTATTTTCTTCATGAAAATTCCCCACTTTTTCTTCTTTTCATTTTTGGCAGAAAAGGCCTCAATCTTGAGAAGCATTTGCTCTTGAATCTCTTTATCCATGATTGGTTTCGGTAGCTCAGCAAGTTCATTCAATATGTTAGATTGTTTCCCGTTATCCATTACATGAACCTCTCTTTCTCTTTTTGCAAAGCTTTTAGGGCTCGGTGAAAGGTAAGTCTGACCTTATCCTCTTTCCAGTTTAAAATTTTGGCCGTCTCCTCAATGGATAATTCTTTTATCCCCCGTAATACGATGACATCGCGATAATTGGTTTTTAATGTGCGAATGGCTTCCAATAATTCCTTTTTCGATTCACTTAATTGAAGGAGATGTTCCGGTGTGTTGATCTCAATCTCTGCTTGCTTCTCCATCAAAATCAAGCTCTTTACTCTCATTCTTTGTTTTCGGCGTATTTCGTCTATAGCTACATGTCTAGCGATACTAAATAGCCAAGTCTTTGGGCTTGATTTTTCTTCAAAGGCATTCATTTTTTTAATCGCTCTAAAAAAAACCTCTTGGACTATATCTTCGACATCACTTGTTCCAAGGTAATAAATTAAGAATTGGTAAATATCGTTACTGTAATCCTGAAACCATTCACTGATTCTGGTGTTTGACATCGTTAAAGCTCCCCCGGGTTAGTTAACTATCTATTAGTCGAACGACTTTCCAGTTTGTTGCAGTTTTTTATGAATTTTTTCCAAAAAGAAAAGTGAGCTTTTTAGGGAGCTCACTTTTCAATCGATTTCTTTTTTATTTTTTCCTTTTACAAAACGGTATAGTAAATAAGCAATATACAATGGAATCGCAATATAAATTAAATAGGGAAATTGCTCCTTTGTTTCTTTATAAATGATCACAAAAATGAGTGAAGCTACAAATAGGGTCACAATTGTCCCGTATTTAGGCAGCGGAATTTCTTTAAAGCTTGGAATTCGAATCCGGCTAACCATTAAAAAGCATAGACCAGTAAACACTACTGTTGTAATAATATTAGGAATTTTATCTCCAAAAAGGGTAAGAATCGCTAGAATTCCCCCTGCCGCAGTAATTGGTACTCCGATAAAATAATTTAAAGATGTTTTGTCCGTACTTATGTTAAATCTGGCTAGTCGATAGGCACCAAACAATGGAAATACTCCAGCAACTGCTAATCCTAATATACCGAATTGATAAAAGTATGTATAATACACTAAAAAAGAAGGCGCTACTCCAAATGTCACAACATCCGCAAGTGAATCAAGCTCTTTGCCTAATGCCCCATTCACCTTTAACATTCTGGCTAAACGGCCATCCATACTATCTAACATCATCCCAATGATGATCAGTATCGCTGCATTCTTATATTGACCATTTGCGGCAAATCCAATAGATAAAAATCCGCAATAAAGGTTCCCAAGCGTAAACATATTTGGTATTGATTTTACTAACCGCACTATAGACAATCACTCCTTCAAAATTAAATTCCACACACCTATAAGGTCTCATTCATTATATCAAAAAATTCATCATCTTGCTTAAATGCGTTGGAAAAAATTAAAGGGAGCTAACAACTGTTAGCCTCCCCAAATTATGTATTCACTTAAATCGACACATCTCCGATTTTAAAGCTCCAGTTAAAAGTGCTTGTTATTTTTTCTAATGTAGAAATGGTAGGGTCGATTAATCCTTGTTCCAATTGACTGATTGTTTTACTATCTAGTCCTACTATTAAAGCAAACTCTTCTATCTCAAGGCCTTTTAATTTTCTCATATTTACGACTTGTTGTGCGATTGTCATTCTTTCACACCTTTCTATGATGTAAGCGGTTACTAAATCTATTATACGAAAAAATAACTAAAATTTCAATATCACCAATATTTAGATAGTAAAATATTTATGGCCCTAAAGAACACCTTAGGGCCGATTATATCCACTATTAATAACTACCTTTACCTTGCTCACCTTTAACAATCGCGATTCCAGCACTTGCGCCAATTCGAGTAGCCCCAGCTGCAACCAGCTTACGAGCGGTATCCAAATCACGAACACCAGCTGATGCTTTCACGCCCATATCCGGACCAACTGTTTCACGCATTAAAGCGATATCTTCAGGAGTGGCAACACCAGGTCCGAATCCAGTTGAAGTCTTAACAAAATCTGCTCCTGCCATTTTTGAGAGCATACAAGCTTTTTTCTTTTCCTCGTCCGTTAAGAAACCAGTTTCAATGATTACCTTCACAACTGCTTGACCTTTACAAGCTAGGACAACACCTTCGATATCCTTTTTAACCGTTTCGTAATCTCCTGATTTTAATGCTCCAATGTTAATAACCATATCGATTTCAGTCGCACCATCAGCAATTGCATCGCGTGCTTCAGATACTTTAGAAAACGTACTTGTTGAGCCTAATGGAAAGCCAACCACTGTCGTGATTCCGACCTTGCTTCCTTTTAAAACTTGCGCAGCCGTGCTGACCCAGAAAGGATTAACACAAACAGTTGCAAAATTATATTCGATAGCTTCCTTACAAATCTGAACGATTTGATCCTTTGTACTATCCGGTTTTAATAATGTATGATCAATCAGTCGGGCAACCTGTGGTCCTGTAATGACTTTGTTTTCAAAGTAGGACGGTGCTGAACTTGCCACTTGGGCCGGCTTATTCCCAGCACCCGCATTTGAAATTTGTGCCATTACTTGTTCTGTAATTTGTTTTACCAATAATTCCATGTCCAACTGAACTCACCTCCGTTGTTTTTTGCTCCATCCATTGGAGCTTTTCCATTATTCTAAGTAGTCTACTATGCCTACGATAATCGCATCGACAGCGGCGTCCGGCTTTTTTAATATTTCCCTTGCCGAACCGCCCTCTTCGATGATAATAACAATATCACCAATACCCGCTTGGGCTGCATCTACAGCCACAAACGAGTCTCCAATTGCTTTTCCCGTTGTATCAACCGGTTCTACCACCATCAACTTTTGGCCACTGTGGCTAGCTGTTTTAATGGTAGAAACAATATTTCCAATTACCCTAGCGAGCTTCATAATTAAGCTTGTTGAGGTAAAATTTTCTCGATATCGGAATGTGGTCTTGGAATGACATGAACAGAAAGTAATTCTCCAACGCGAGCCGCTGCATCCGCACCAGCTTCTGTTGCTGCTTTAACAGCACCAACATCCCCGCGAACCATTACACAAATTAACCCTCCACCTACATTCACCTTACCAACAAGCGTTACGTTTGCCGCCTTTGTCATGGCGTCTGCTGCTTCAACTGCACCTACTAAACCTTTTGTTTCGATCATTCCTAATGCGTTATTCATGAGTTATTCCTCCATTTTTTGAATGTTATAGTGTTCAATAATTCCTAAAATCCCTGCATCTGACGCTGTTAGTTCTTTACCTAGTGGCAGGGATGATTCCCTACTTTTTCCCATATAGACGATGTCCCCTTGGCCGGACTGGCGAATCGTATCAATGGCGATAATCGGTTTTCCTTTAGGTTTTAAGTCATCAGTTAATGGTTGAACCACAAGTAATTTCAAACCGACCAAACTCTCATCCTTTTGGGTGCATACAACATTTCCAATGACTTTTCCAATAAACATCCGATTACCTACTTTCGCGCTTAATGAAACGACTTTCAATTTCCATTATTTTTGTTACCCGCTTATCGTGGCGACCACCTTCAAATGGGGTTTCTAGCCACGTTTTTACCATTTGCAACGCCAAGGCTTGTCCTAAAAGTTGTCCGCCAATAGAAAGGACGTTAGCATTATTATGAAGACGGCTATTCATGACAGAGGAGAGATCCCAGCAGACTCCTGCACGGACACCTGGTATTTTATTCAACGTCATACCGCTGCCAATACCCGCCCCATCGATCATAATTCCGACATAGTCATCATGAGTGGCAACACACTCGCCTACAAGAAATGCAACATCAGGATAGTCAACTGCTTCTTTGTTATGACATCCAAAATCGATATATTGGTAGCCAAGACTAGTCAGCTGTTTTTTTACGGCTTCCTTTAACTCAAATCCACCGTGGTCACTACCAATCGCAACTTTTTTCATTGTTCTCCCCCCTTATCCAAATGCCTTTATGATTCTGGTAAAATCATCAGCCTTAAGGCTTGCCCCGCCAACTAACAAACCATTGATATCTGGCATGGCACTGAGATCATTTGCGTTATCCGGTTTTGCTGACCCTCCATATAGAAGTGGAATTCTGTCAGCTGTTGGCCCAAAATGTTTTTTTAAAACAGAACGTATAAATTGATGAACCTCCTGAGCCATCTCAGGTGTTGCAGATTTCCCTGTACCGATTGCCCAAACTGGTTCATACGCAATGATGACACGAGATATATCTGATAAGTTATTGAGAGCACTAAATACCTGTTCCTCAACAACTTCATTTGTTTTGCCTAAGTTTCGCTCTGTTTCTGTTTCTCCGACACAAAGAATCGGTTTCAGACCCGAAGTTAAGGCTTGTTTGACCTTTAGATGAATAAACTCATTGCTTTCGCCAATTGCTCTTCGCTCTGAATGTCCAATGATAACGTACTCACAACCTACATCCGTTAATTGTGTTGCGGAAACATCCCCCGTAAAGGCTCCCCCATTTTCCGAATGGACATTTTGTGCTCCTATGGAGAAAGAAGCCTGAAGTTGATTTTTCATTGTATCCAAAACATATAAGTAAGGTGCAGGCGGACAAACGACCACTTCAGCTGCAAATTCTTCATTCCCATAATCATTTACAAACTTAGCAATTGAATCCAGAGTCATATTCATTTTCCAGTTCGCTACAACTACAGGCTTGATTTTATCAAAGTTTGCCAGATTGTTTTGCAATGTGTTCGTTACAACTTGTCTAACGATCTGTTCTATATAATTCTCAAGTCTAGTTTGAGACATTTATTAACACCTACTTAAGCCTTCGGTAAGATTCCTTCCACTTCGCCATTTGGTCTTGGAATTACATGTACTGAGACTAATGTACCAACACGGCTAGCTGCTTCCGCTCCTGCTTCTGTAGCTGCCTTTACCGCACCAACGTCACCGCGAACCATTACGCTCACTAGGCCAGCCCCAATTTGCTCTTTCCCGACAAGCGTAACATTTGCTGCTTTAACCATTGCATCTGCTGCTTCAATTGCGCCAACTAATCCTTTTGTTTCGATCATTCCTAGTGCTTCTCTCATGGAAGTTCCTCCTTGTATCGGACTATCAGCCGACCTATTTTTATTAGAAGCAGAAGCTTTTCGCCTCGGCTTTTTCCCTTGTTTATCCTGGTTTGTGTTGCCCGCTTTCTCAGACATCTACAACAAACCTCCTTAAACGATCCTAAATCCGTCCACTAGGACACAGCGCCTTTGACGGCTAAACGTTCTAGCGGAAGTTAAACCTTCTCCTGTTGGTCCGGCGATGGTTAAGGTTGTAAATCCTTCGGCACCAAAGCCTAGTCCTGAATAAGAAGGACCATTTTTCACAAAAATAGTCGCTTGAATTTCTCGAGCCATCTTCGTTAAATTTGTGACATTTTGTGAATGCATAATGGCCGTATGACGATTACCTTTTTCTGCTTTAACCGCCATTTGAATGGCAGTGTCAACATCCGGAACCTTCACAATTGGTAAAATTGGCATTAGCATCTCCGTCCAAATTAACGGATGGTCAAAGGAAGTTTCGGCAATCACTAGTCGTACTGTTGAATCTACTTTTTTACCTATCGCGGCTAAAAGAACCTCAGCATTTTTGCCGATAAAATCACGGTTCGGATAATATTTTCCGTCTTTTTCAACTAGGATGACTTTTAATAGTTTCTCAAGTTCGAACCCTTTTAGTTCCACAGCACCATTTTTCAGCATTTCTTGCTTAAGCGCACTAGCCACCTTTTCAACAACAAATACTTCTTTTTCAGCTGTACAAAGAACATTGTTGTCAAAACTAGCGCCATTAACGATATCCTTACCGGCTTTTGCTAGATTTGCTGTTTCATCAACCACAACAGGAGGATTACCCGGTCCTGCAGCAATGACTTTTTTACCCGTCTTCATTGCCGCTTTAACCACAATCCCACCACCAGTTACCACTAACACGCGGATTTCAGGATGGTTCATGACTTGATTACTCGTTTCAAGGTTCGGAGTTGCCACAGCTGTTAGAACATTTTCTGGTCCACCTGCTGCAACAATTGCCCGATTTAATAGTTTCATCGCGTGTAATGAAACCTTTTTCGCACTTGGGTGGGGATTATACACAACCACATTCCCAGCCGCTACTAATGAGATACTATTATTGATGATGGTCGCGGCCGGATTGGTTGAAGGTGTGATAGACCCAACGATCCCAAATGGTGCGTATTCTACTAGCGTCATGCCATCGTCACCTGTATAAGTAGTACTCACTAAATCTTCTGTTCCGGGCGTTTTGTTTGCCGCTAATAAATTTTTGTTCACTTTGTCTTCTAGACGTCCTAAACCGGTTTCCGCAACAGCCATTCTTGCTAGCTCTTCCGCGTGCTGGATACTCACTTCGCGCATTGCTCTAATCATTTTTCTTCTAGCTTCAAGCGTTACTTTACGCATCTTTGTCTCAGCAACCTTAGCTGCCTTAACAGCATCCTCTACAGTGGTAAAAACGCCATCTCCCAATGCCATTTCTGAAGATGTCACAACGACTTGTCCACTATTCTGACTCGTCATAGTAGCAAGTACTCTCTCTACTAATTTCTCAATCTCTTTTTCACTTATTTGCACAGCCTAATCCCCCCTTTTACATCTTTTCAAAAGTGAGTTTACCTTCGATTTCCACTTGGTCCACTACGCCTATGATGGCAGCGTCAACAGGTGTCCCATTGGTGACAGCCGTTTGTCTGGCGGAGCTACCGCTAACCACCATCACCACTTCACCCTTCCCGGAACCAACTGTGTCAATTGCGATCACAGGTTTGCCATCAGGTTGGATGGAAATGAGGTCAAGTGGCTGAACTACTAATAATTTTTTGCCCAACAGTTTTTCCGCTTTGGCAGAGGAAACCACGCTTCCAATTACTTTTCCAATAATCATCTTTTTACTCCTTTTGCGAAATTTTAACCCCTAATTCTCTTGCAAAATCTTTACACATTGGAGTAATTAAACTATTTTTTGGTACGACTAATTCAGATTTCCCAAGACTAGCTGCCGCTTCAATATGCTTTACTAAAACAACATGGCGCTTATCTGTAAAACTATCAAAATAAGAATCTAGCCACTTAGAAACATTGGCTAATGGTAGTAATTGAACTTTATCGTCCCTAAGTTGGCTAATATAGGTATCAATTCTCTTTGAAACAGAAAAGGGAGTCGTAATTAACTTTGTACCGCTTTTTTGTAAAAAATCCTTTGCCAAGATAATTGGTTTTCCATCAAATTGCATTTGTATGGTAATCCACAATGATAAACTATCATCCATTGTCATTGCAAGTTTTGCTAAGGTAGAATGATTAGCAGTCGCATAAAGGAGTACATCTGCTCTCACCATTTCTGCCCCTATATCTACTAGATGATCCTCATTAAGCGGGATTTGTTTAACAAAATTTATATCATCTGGAACCTTTGTCCATTTTTCAGTAACTAGAATGGTAGTATTAAAGTGACTAGAAATGGATTTCAATTTCTTCCAAATCACATCGGCGTCCATTGCAGGTTGTTGATCAAGAATGACAAGAACTTGCTTATGTTTTGGTGAGTTTTTCTCTTTATTGAAATAATCCATCACTACTTTTCTGACTATCATTTCAATTTTTTCTTTCATGATCATCCCCCCCTAACAGCTCGCCAATCTGGCCATTTTTGATTTGCGCTGCATTTGCTTCGTCGACATCAATATGCATTTCAAGTTTGTATCTAGGAGAAACACGAACTAACACTTGGTCAAAAATAACTCCTCGTTGTCCGCCCACCTTCACTTGAACACGTTGACCGTTCGAGACATGAAAACGAGCTGCATCATCAGTATGCATATGAATATGTCTTGCAGCGCAAATCAAGCCCTGCTGTACAGTGAGTTGCCCCCTAGGGCCTTGAATAGTTACCGACGGTGTTCCAACAATATCCCCGGAATCTCTAATCGGTGGTGTGATACCTAACGTATATCCATCAAATAATGAAACCTCGATTTGTGTATCTCCACGCGCCGGACCAAGAATCCTTACCTTTTCTAATTTCCCTTTTGGACCAATTAAAGTGACCGTTTCTTTGGCAGCAAACTGGCCAGGCTGTGATAAATCTTTAAGCTTATGAAGTTGGTATCCATGTCCGAACAATCTTTCAAGATGTTCCCTAGAGAGGTGAATATGGCGATTCGAAACCGCAATCGGAATCTCACGATTATTGGGAATACTAGCTAAAACTTTCATCGTTACTTCTTTTATCAAATGGATTAATTCTTTTTCTTCCACTACTCTATTCCCTCCTCATTTAGGGTGAGCAATATTTGAGCAGTGTGTTGATCGGTAATCAGTACATTGGTAAATCCGCCTCTTAATGCACCATTAATTGCATCGACCTTCTCCATTCCGCCTGCAATACAAACACTGTAGGACTTATGACTTAAATCCAATAGGTTAATTCCAATCGTACGCTCGTCCAATTCCTTATTACAAATTTCCCCATTAATATTAAAGATTCTTGAACATATATCACCAACAGCATTTTGGGCTTTTAGTTCATCAAAATCTTCACTGGAAAAATAACCTGCCTTAAAGAGAGTGGATTCCTTCGTAAATTCTCCAACCGTGAATAAGGCAATATTTGCCTGTTTCCCAAGATTTAACACCCTTTTAATGTGACGATCAGACAGGATTGCATTTGCAACAACCGGATGATCTACTACTGCTGGCAATGGTAGAAAATGTGGTGAAGTTTGAAAAGCCGAGCTTAAATAATTTAGGATCTCAGCAGCATATGTATTCGTTTCTGAGTAGCTAACACCGCCATTCAATTGAACAACCGACACATCACGCACGTTCTTAGGTTTGACATGCTGTGCCATTTCAAAAAGGGTTGTCCCCCAAGTGGTCCCGATGATGTCACCATCTGCTACAATTTCTCCTAGAAAAACGGCTGCAGCCTTTCCGAGTTCTAGCTTCACTACTTCTTCTTTATTGTCCGGAACAGGTACTACGATGCAATGTTTTAAGTTAAAGGTTTCTTTTACCGTTTTTGCTAATCTTTCGGTGCCTTCGGACTGATCAAATATTTTAATTTGAACAATCCCTTGCTCCTTGGCCTGCTGAAGCATTCTTGAAACAGATGGTCGCGAAATTCCTAACTTTTCGGCAATTTTTTGCTGACTTAAGTCAAATTGATAGTACAATTTAGCGACTTCTATCAACTTGCTTAACTTTTCATCGTCCAAATACCATGTCTCCTCCTGATATTTTGTTAAACGTTATATGAACGTTTGTGCATCTTTAGTATAATATGAATCCGTTTACATCGCAATATTGTTTAATATCATTTTTGAATTTTAATTTATTTGAAAAAATTTTCATTTTACCAAACAATTGTTCACCATCAAAACAATCGTTGTTACTTTTTCCTCTAAATACATTAAACTCTTTTAGAAGGTATAAAATATACAAAAGGAGAAGATTCAAACATGGCAAACTTAAAATATATCCAGACCAATGCTGAAGATCCGCTTTATAGTTATTACGTAACACTTTGCCATGTCTATTATTTTCATGTTGAAGAAGACAATAGCGAAAAAGAAAAGCAACAGGCTGAGTCCACCATCGAAACCATATCAAGCCTCATTTTCCATGCCATTAACATAGAAGGTACAACCATTAGAGAGATGGATAATCAACAATATGTTCAAGAATATAAGAGATTTTACAACGACTTAATTGGAGCCATTCAGGATTGTTGTAAAAACGAGGTCGATTATGAAGTGTTTTTGGAGATTATTGATGAAATAATTGGAGCGGCAAGAAAAATTGCAAAAGCCTATCAAAAGTTAGAGAGTATAAAAGTAGAAACGGTTGAAGAGGATGTAGAAGATGAGGAAGAAGAAATATAATTCCCAAACTAGTTACTGTCTCATCTATTTTTAGAATGACTTTGATGTTGTTATTCCCAAACTCCTCTCGGCTCACTGAGTTCGGGAATAACTCGATCTTTATCGATGTTATCCCCAACTTCTACTCTTGATTGATTACTTCAATAAAATGTGCAAGAATCCTTGCGGTAAGTCCCCAAATTACCTTGTCCTCGTATATATAAAAATATTCCTCTATATGTCTTGTCCGCCAATTATAATTTTCACCGCCAATGATCAGGTCGTAAGGGAAGTTTTCTTCCGGCTCTGCCTTGAAATCCACCTTATAAATTTTTGGCTGACTATTTATGAAAAATGTGATTGGGACAGTAAAAACCTCCTCTACCTCGGCTGGATTGGGTTCGATTTCGTCAATATCGTGGATAAACCCAGCAAATGGATAAATAATCATTCCAAAAGGGGAAAATAAATAATTGAGCGGGAAAACATTCGTGATATCTTCTTCACCAATGCCTAACTCCTCAACTGTTTCACGAACAGCTGTGCTTCTTTCATCTTTATCATCACGATCCATTCTTCCACCCGGAAAACAAATTTCACCCGGCTGTCTTCTTAACTTTAGAGAACGTACCTCAAATAGGACATGCATCTCGTCGTCTTTATAAACAAGCGGGAGAAGTACAGCGAATTTTGCGAAGTTTTCGCTACCAAGAATCGTTGGTAGGTGATTTTTTAGCTTATTGACAACGAAGTCCTTTTCCATCTTCTGTACCTCCTCTAAATTATTACAACATACATTCCTTATCTCGTTATTTTTAACTATTTTAACAATAAAATCGAACTGTTGGCGAATTTATCTTACCCTTTCATAACCTTTATCAATCCTGTTTTTTCATCAGCGCATTCCCATTTAGAAGAAAAAAATGGCGGTCAACCCTTTGGCTGCCGCATTTATTTTAGTATGACTAGATTACTAAACTGTTTACGTTTCATATCTTTACGAAACAACGAAAATAACAATAAATTAATGAATGTTAGGAATATCATCAAAACTGTGAGCTGATATGTTTGTGCTTTAATCGACAAAAACACACTGGTAAGGCAATATAAGGCAATGAAAAAGTAGAAGTACATAAGGATCTTCCCCATCAGGCATTCCTCCATTTAAAACTAATTACTAAACATTATAATGCTATTTTGTCAGAATTAACAGACTATAGACACAAAAAGTTCACGAATTACCGTTTAATTGGCTGATTTACCAATTACATATTATAATAGGGGCAAATAATGCCATTAAAGGGGGCCAATGACTAAATGGTATTCTTAATGACTATCCAAGGTATCATTTCACTATTATTTCTCATTCTAGGTTGGGCGATTTTAAAAAAAGAAGCGTATGGGATCATTTCCGGTTTTGCCACAAGACCTACGGAGGAACAAAATCAACTTATTGCAAATGGATTTCCACAAAAGGTCGGTAAGCTGTTTCTTTTTACAGGAATCGGCATGATTATTCTCTTTCCTTTAACTTTCACGACTATTGCTTATGCAATCGAAGTCCAATTTGGTTTTATGCTACTATCTTTATTAGGCGGTCTTGTTTATCTCTCAAAATATGAAATACCCCATAAACGAAAAAGCACTTTTACCATGAACATTACCATATTTATTGTTGTCATTACGGGTATATCCATTCTTTACTCATTCGGATACCGTGACAATGAATTAATTGTAAAGGAAGACCGTTTCGAAATTACTGGCATGTACGGTGATGAGTGGAAAATTGCAGATATTAAAAAGCTAGAATTACTTGAAGAAATGCCTGCCATCAAAAATAAGCAAAATGGATTTGGTACCGGAACGATTGCCAAAGGTGTCTTCTCTGTTGAAGATTATGGCAGCAGTCTATTATTTATCAAAAAAGGAATTTCTCCCATTCTCTATATCCAGGTTGGTGACAAAGATATTTTCATTAATGGGAAAAATGGTGGATTTTCAGAGGAATGGTATGTTCAATTAAAAAGGAAAATAGAACAATAGGATTAAAAAAAACCATGTGTTGCCACATGGTTTTTATTTATAAAACACTTTATCAATATTGTATTTTGCTTCAAGGGTGTTAATAATATAAGTTTCATAAATTTCTCTTTCCATTGGATCATCGACAACACAAACAGCAATTTTATAAACTTCATCTCTGTATTTTTTGATTGGCGAGAGATTATCTTCAAAATTCTTTTTAATTCGTTGTCTTAATTTTCTAGCCTTTCCAACATATAAAAGCTGTTCATCTATATTATAAAACATAAAAATGCCGCCTTTATCTCTTGGAATATTACGATAATCGGTAAATCCATACACGCTACTTAATTCACCTTCCATATCTTCGCCAACCGTTTTACTTTTTGTAATGACTACATCAGGATTTGGTATTTCAATCTTAATCATTCATGTCACTTCCTATTTCTAATCGAATCATTCTATCTAAAATACACTATCATAAATACTACTTAGTAAGCAAATGTTTCCTTAATCTCCGTGATTGTTTTATTCTCCCAATCCGTCCGAGTTATCGCATAACCAACCGAATCATATAATTTCCCCTCTTGTGGCCAAGCGTTTCGATGATAGGCCTCTTTCACAAAGCCACTTTTAAAAAACGTTTTCCGCATGGCATAATTGTCTGATCTTGTATGCCCCTCAACGCGAATCATCTCTGGGAAATGAGTAAAGACAAAATCTGTTAACCATTTAACCACCTGAGCACCTTTACCACTACCGCGTGATTGTTCTTTTAATCGAATATCAAACAAACAAGTCGGATCTTCCAAATCAAATAAACGGACCATTCCTATTTTCTGTCCATTCTTTAACACCCAAAACGTTTGACTGCCATCTTCCGTATAAAAACCTTTTTCAAAGGAGGAACGGATAGATGATTCGGTAGGATTTGGTTGTCCGTGAAAGGGCCAGGTCTCAGCAGTTAAAAAAGCTACCAATTCATCTATATTTCCACGATCAAATTTCAGAAACTCCAACATCTGTTTCTCCCCTATCCCCAAACCTCATCTAATGCTTCTCTAAACAATTGATCGAGTTGATCAGTTGGGTCATTTATTTTAGTCATTAAGGTATTTGCGTATTTCTCTAAATGAATAATTTCCTCATCCAAATAGTTATTAATCGCCTCTATTCTTGACTCGAGATTTAGCTCATCACTAGCCATCTTCCGCTTCAGTAATTGATGTATCGCCTTTTTAACTTCCCCTTCCGCAACGATGTCCTCTACTAATACTTGGAATTGGACTGGCGGAATTGACTGGTATTTTTCAATCCATTTGGCAGCTAATATTGGCCGTAGCACATAGAAGTACTTTTTGATTTTGACATCCTGCCCTTGAAGATATTGCCGATAATTTCCCTTTGCCATATTAAGATAATGATAAATACTAGAGTTTGGTGCAAAAATTCTAGAAGCTATCGTTTTCATTTTTTCGGCAGTTGAAAAGGCTTGATAATAAATCATTCCTGAATTTAACCACTCTAACAAAGGTGGGTTTGATTTTCGAAATAGTCTTAATGCCTTTGTCAGCTCCCACCCGCTTACATCTAATAGCTCATGAATTGGGATGGAAACAGCATCATTTTTTGGAATCTCGAGAACATCTCGCTTTTGATCAATCGACAAATACCAGTCTTGTTTATGGACATAAATAAACCGAACATCATAATCACTGTCTTTTGAAGGGAATCCCCAGGCTCGGCTTCCTGATTCACAAGCAAAAAGAATTTTTACGTCATAGTCGATTTCAATTCTCTTAATAATTTCAATAATATGTTTTTCCACCTCACCACCTCCTCTAAAGTTACCTCTAATCGTTAGACTAATCATAGTACATATTGGGGGGATATACCATAAAATGAAAAGGATGATAGAATTTTTCGTCCACCTATCCTTTTTACCTAAAAACAGTTGAGGGCACTTCGAACACTTTCCACAAAAATACAACAAACAATATGGAAAGCGCCCATGCTAACGGAGGTCTTAAATGATGTATACGCAAAATGATAAACATGGCTATGTTAAAAAGGATAGACCACCAAAGACTCCAACCGTTATCATATTTTATCAAGTTACCTTTTACATCTATCATCTCATTTAGACCGTAAAACAGAATCCAAAAACTAATGTAGAGGATTTTCTTTATAGCACCTTGGGAAGGAAACTTACCTAAATAAACTAAAATAGTAGCCGGATACTTAATTAACATAATCGATAACGAAATATGAGAATTCGTTAGCCCTAATTCCCTATCGTAACCTTGCGGATTATAGGACCACATCGGATACCTATCGGATAGTAGGTATAAATAAATAAAGTCCCCTAACATAAAGAAAAGGATCGTAGAATAATACTTTCTCCAATTATGCCAATCCCCCCATTTAAATAATATTGCCAACCATGCCAATGCATATATCGCATTCAAGCTATACACCCTTTTATATCAGTTTTAATTGTAAGATATTTACATTTTATCCAAAAAGAATATGTTTATTATTCCTTTACAAAAAAAGGTAATAATGCCGGTTATAAGATACATATCTTTAGCTATTTGCTAAGAATATGTCTATAATAAATGGAATAAAAACGCAATGAATGTAGGCGATAATAGATGAACCGATTAAAAATATTAAAGGAAAAACTTATTCATTTTTGGAAAAAGAAACACCTTACACAATTTTTTTTACTAATGACCTTAACTACCTTTTTATCCATTTTGTTATTCTTCGTTTGGACTGCCAGCAGAGTGAATGTGGAATCCCTAAAGGAAGGCTTAAGTCAACCAACCATCGTCTATGACCGTGAAGAACAGGTTGCCTCAAATGTTCTGACCAACCGTACCAAGGGGGTCACTTTTGAAGTGCTACCGAAGCATGTTGGAGACGCTGTTGTCGCCATTGAGGATGAACGTTTCTACGAACATAATGGATTTGACCTCAAAGGAATCACCCGGGCTTTTTTCAGTAACCTGGTCTCGGGAAGAATCACTGGTGGTGGAAGTACAATAACTCAGCAGTTAACGAAAAATGCGCTTCTTTCACAAGAAAAAACATATAAACGAAAAATAGAAGAATTATTTTTAGCTGTAAAAATAGAAAAAGTCTATAAAAAAGAAGAGATTCTTCAAATGTATTTGAACCAAGTTTATTTCGGAAGTAGCTCATGGGGGATTGGCCAGGCTTCAAAAAAGTATTTTGCCAAGGACATTACTGACATTAGCATTAGCGAAGCGGCGACATTAGCTGCACTGTTACAGGCTCCAAATTCCCTTAACCCCTACCATCATTATGATCGAGCCCTTAAACGACGAAATGTTGTTTTAGCAAAAATGATGGAAAAAAAGATGATTTCGAAAAAAGAGTATCAAACCGCCTTGAACGAAAAAATAAACCTGAAGGATGGCGGCGGAAGTTTTATTGAGCGAAAATATCCTTATTATGTGGATGCAGTTATAGATGAGGCTGTTAGCAAATACGGATTGACCCAAGAAGAAATATTGACTCGTGGGTATAAAATATATACCGAAATGGACCAACATGTACAATCTGCCCTTGAAAAAGTGTATAAAAACGACTCCCGATTCCCTAGAGGGCGCGACGGGAGTATTGTTCAAAGTGGTGCCGTCTTTATGAACCCAGGAAACGGTGGAGTGATTGGGTTAATCGGGGGACGAGACGAAACGGTTTTTCGTGGTTTTAATCGAGCTACTCATTTAAAAGCACAACCGGGTTCAACTATTAAGCCACTTGTCGTTTACACACCTGCATTAGAGGAAGGTTATCATCCAACCTCTAAACTGATTGACGAGCCTATTTCATTCGATCATTATAAACCAGAAAACGCCAACAAAAAATTCCAAGGTGAAGTCCCGATGTATAAAGCCGTTGAAGCATCTCTCAATGTCCCAACGGTTTGGCTATTAGATCAAATCGGATTAAAAAAAGGAACGGAATCACTGAAAAGATTTGGGATTCCAGTTGAAAAAGAAGACGAACATCTTGCGCTTGCATTAGGGGGAATGCATCACGGTATCTCCCCACTTCAATTAGCAGAAGCTTATTCAACCTTTCCGAATGGCGGTAAACGTGCGAGTAGTCATCTTATTACTAAAATCGTTGGTCCTACTGGAGATCTTATTGCTGAACATAAAGGCAAAACGGTGAAGGTCACATCTAAAACGGTAGCAAACGAAATGACTTCGATGCTTCTAAATGTTGTCGAGTCAGGTACAGGAAAAGCAGCGCAAATCAAGGGTTTGCCTATCGCTGGAAAAACAGGAACCACCCAACTTCCTTACAATGATATTAACGGTGCGAAGGATCAATGGTTTGTTGGATATACCCCTACTATTGTTGGCGCAATTTGGCTTGGCTATGATAAAACCGATCGTACCCATTATCTTTCAAGCAGCAGCTCAGAAAATGTAGTGCCTATTTTCAGAGCAGTTATGCAGGAGATACAGCCTCATATGGCTAATAAAAATTTTCCAACAGCCTCGATTAATGAAAGATTGGCAAATAACGGGGAACTAGAGGAAACCAGACTTGTTTTGGAAAAAAGAGTAAAAAAGATAAAGGAAGAACTTAAAGAAAATACATCCCTATTGGAGGAAAAAATCAAGACTGAATCGCCAAAATGGAAGGAAAACTTCGACAAAGGGATGTACGAGGTAGGGAAAACAATCAGTCAGATTCTGAAAAAAGTTAGTGAAATAATCCAATAGCTCAATTAATATGGTTAAGTTTCTAGTATCACAGTTAACCCAAATATACCCTTTCCACAGTTTCCTGTACTATAATCTTTAGTATGATACATGATTAAAAATCTCCAAATAGTCAGGAGTCTATATATGAAGAAAAAAACGCTGTTAATCTTATATTTTTCCATAAGCTTTCTATGGATCTTCGCCTCTAATTATGTGATTGAGGAATTACTTTTTAGTCATCATATCTGGCTCATTTCAAGGGCTAAAGAAATCGTCTATATCCTCATCACTGGCAGTTTCTTTTATATTTTTATTAAAAAACAAGAAGAATTAACTTCTTCTCAAGAAGACAAAAAACGACTATCAACCTTAATTAATTCAATGGTTGATTTTGTCAACTTTAAGGACGGTGAAGGCCGCTGGATTGAGGCAAACCATTTCGGATTAAGGCTATTCCAAATTGATCATGTCGATTATCGAGGAAAAAAGGACTCCGAACTTGCCGAGTATAGTCCGTTTTATTCAGAAGCATTAAGGTCATGTGAAATTTCTGATGAAGAAACTTGGAAGAAAGGAAAAATTTGTCGTGTTGAAGAGGTTATTCCTTTACCCAATGGAAAAACAAAAACTTTCGATACTGTAAAAGTTCCACTTTTTTATCCGGATGGAACGAGGAAAGGTTTAGTCATTATCGGCAGAGATATTACCGCTTTAAGGGAAGCTGAAGAGCGCCTAAGGAATACAGAAAAGCTATCTGTTGTTGGGGAATTAGCAGCAAGTGTCGCTCATGAAATTCGCAACCCGTTAACCTCTCTTAAGGGTTTCGTACAGTTGTTGCAAAAGGAGGACCCGAAGCACCCATTTTATTATCAGATTATGTTAGATGAGTTGAATCGGATTAATCATATTGTTAGTGAACTATTGTTACTTGCAAAACCCCAGGATATTAAGTTTTCTAAGGAAGACCTCCGTAGAATATTGTTTGATGTCATTTCATTGTTAAATCCGGAAGCTAGCCTTTGTGACATTCAAATTAACTTTACAACTTCCGACCATGAAATTTGGATTGATTGCGAACCAAATCAATTAAAACAGATGTTCATAAATATTATTAAAAATGCGATAGAAGCATCTGAAAAAGGTAGTAGTGTTAATGTTTATTTAAAAGAGAACCAAAAAAATGCAACGATTATCATCGAGGATTTTGGTTCCGGTATTTCGGAGGAAAGGCTTGAAAAAATCGGGGAACCCTTTTATTCTTCAAAAGAAAAAGGAACTGGCTTAGGGTTAACCGTCAGCTTTAAAATTGTCCAAGCCCATGATGGTTCCATTCGATTCCAATCTGTACAAAACAAAGGAACGACAGTCTCAATTGAATTGCCTATACATCATAAAGGTTAAAAAACGCCAAGACACTACTGTCTTGGCGTTCGATTATCTTTGGTATTGTACTCGATGAAGATTGGCAAAAATTCCACCTCGAGCAATTAGCTCATCATGATTTCCTTCTTCTGCAATACCATCTTCTGTCACAACAAGAATTCGATTAGCGGTTCGAATCGTGGCTAATCGATGAGCAATGACCAATGTCGTTCTATTTTTGGATAGTTCCGTTAAGGCGGCTTGGATAATGGATTCAGTTTCAGTATCAAGGGCAGAAGTGGCCTCATCCAAAATTAAGATTGGCGGATTTTTCAAGAACATTCTGGCAATCGCTAATCTTTGCTTCTGTCCACCTGATAACTTTAGACCTCTTTCACCGATTTGAGTCTCATAACCATCAGGCAGTGAGGCGATGAAATCCTCTAAATGCGCCCTTCTTGCTGCCTCTCTTATTTGTTCATCTGTCGCATCCAACATTCCATATGCAATATTTTCACGTAATGTACCAGTAAACAAAAATACATCCTGCTGAACAATTCCTATTTGGGAACGAAGTGATTTGCGAGTCAAGTCACGTATGTCCATTCCGTCAATGGTAATGCTACCTGAGTTCACGTCATAAAATCGAGGGATTAATGAACATATTGTCGTTTTTCCAGCTCCGGATGGACCTACAAATGCAACCGTTTCTCCTGCTGGAATATGCAGGTCGATTTCCTTTAAAACCGGTTTATGATCATCATAACTAAAGCTAACATGATTAAAAACAATATCCCCTGTTAAAGAATTTACTTCAATAGCATCTTCCACATCTTTTACATCTGGGTCTGTATCAATTAGCTCTGTAAATCGCTTAAATCCTGCCATCCCTTTAGGGTAAAGTTCCATTAGGGCACTTATTTTATCAATCGGTTTAAATAAAACATTGACATATAGAATGAACCCAACTAATTCCCCATAAGTCATTTGACCAGAAAAACTTAACCAGGCCCCATATACTAATACAACCAATATCATTAGCCTCGTCATCATAAAGATTCCGGACAAGCTAAATGACATGACTTTATAGGCGGATAATTTTGCCAATCGAAATTTTTGATTATTGGTTTTAAAGCGAGAAATTTCAAATTCTTCATTGGTAAAAGATTGAACGACTCGAATGCCCGAAACACTATCCTCTACCCTTGCATTCACATCGGCAATGTTGCTATACATCCGAGCCCAAGCGGTATTCATTTTAAAATTACAAACTGTAATTAACCAAATTAAAAACGGAACGATGATAATCGTGACAAGTGCTAATTTTACATTAATTGTCATCATGATCCAAAAAGCACCAATGAAGGTCATCATTGAAATAAACAGATCCTCTGGACCATGATGGGCTAGTTCACCCAAGTCAAATAAATCATTGGTAATCCGGCTCATAATATGGCCGGTTTTTGTATTGTCAAAAAACCGAAAGCTTTGCTTTTGAATATGCTGAAATAACTGTTGCCTCATATCGGTTTCAATATTGATTCCTAGTTTATGTCCCCAATAATTGACAACAAATTGAAGTAGCATACTGACAATATAAACCAGTAATAAGCCAGCACTAACTGATACAATTGTAGACCAATTGCCTTCCGGAAGCAGTGTATCAATAAACCAGGATACGGCCAATGGAAAGGCCAGTTCTAGTATGGCAACAACCACTGCACTAGAAAAATCTAAAATAAATAATTTTTTATGTGGTTTATAATACGAAAAAAATCGCCGAATCATAGCTGTCTCCTTTTTTTCTAAGTATATTTGGATTATAGGCTGAGAAGGAGAATATTTCAAGGATTCTGAATTTTCCTAGTGGCTATTATTGGTCCGATATCTAGGAATGATTTTGTAGGAAATATCAAATACTTTAAGTGATATTCCTTGTAATATCGCAGGTTTCAGAATTCCAATCCAAACGATGAGGTGATTTTCGAATGAGTTATCAAGATCATTTAGATCCACAATCTCAGAGGTTTCACCATAATTGGACAAGACCTAAGCGTCAAAAATCACAAGTTAATGGACATACAGAAATGTCACAAAACAATATTATCTTGAGAAGTAACGCAAAGGCGCACAGATGGTAAGGAGTTCTGAAACAAAAAGAAGACCTCAGCGGGTCTTCTTTTTTTATATTATTTAGGCTCGGTATATCCTTTAGCGCGCTCACTGTCCCCTATACCTTTTGTAGTTGGATCTTGAACTACTCCAAGCATTGACATTAAGACAAACACCGTATTCACGATTGCAAGCACCTCTTGTTTAATCTCTTCTGCCAGGTTAAAGTTGATAATTCCAAAGGTATTGAGCAATGCAAGAGAAATTTCTGCCAAAATCAACACTTGGGAAACAAACGCCAACATCCATGTTCGATTTTTAAAACGGACTTTCCAGTTTATCATGTTCTTCCCTCCAAATAGTTAGTAAAAACCTTACTACTAACTTATGTTGGTCAGTGTTAATGGTTGTCCGCTAATATCTATACATCAAAATTATTTATAAAATATTGTATGTTTCACATGGAATGGCATCCAAAATCGGATTTTTCTTACTAATAGAGTATAGGTGTAATTCATGCATCGCTCTAGTACAGGTAGTATAAAACAATTTACTTTCTTCCATTCTTGTATATTGGGAAGAATCAAAAATGAGGACTGCATCAAATTCAATTCCTTTTGCCAAATAACTTGGAATAATAATGATTCCGGATTCAAAGGTAAGTGCCCCTTTTTCAATCAACCTTACAGGAATCTCATTCTTTAATAAGTCAAACGCCAATTTGCTTTCTTTTGCCGTTTTACAAATAATTGCAATTGTATGATAACCAGCATTTTTTAATTGACTAACCCTATCAAGAATGTCTTTTTCTATTTCCCAATAATCCGTTTTGATGGTAAGTGATGGCTTATTACCTGAGCGATTAAACGGTTCGATTAGCTCCCCGTTTTCAATTAATGCTCTTGAAAATTCAACAATTTCTTTCGTTGAACGGTAGGTTTTCGTTAATATTATTTTCTCCATTCCCGCTTCATCCTTTTGACTCTTTCCTAATACAGTGTCAGCCTTTGTAACACCAGAATAGATCGCCTGGTTAATATCCCCTAGTAAAGTCATTTTACTATAAGGGAAAAGCTGTTCAATATAAGAAAATTGGAGCGGTGAATAGTCTTGTGCCTCATCAATAAAAACATGTCGTATCGAAGTATCAGAATTCCGTCCTAAAATAAGGGCCTGTAAATAAACAAATGGACTGGCATCTTCATAATTCATTTGCATTTCATTTAACTTACGAATTGTGTATTCGCCCATTTTCCCCCAGTCTGGGATATCGACTCTCTTTCTAAATATGTTTTTATAAATAGCTGCGAGATTGACAAACCCCAGTTTTTTAACCAGAGCGAACAATGGTTTAAAGCGTTTTTTCACAACCATTTCGGCTAAAAAAGCTTCTTCTCGGTCAAAATCATCAAAAGAACTCTCAGAGAACTGCTCTTTTTCCTGCAGTTTCTTAAATGCTTCAAGATAATCTTCTTTATCTAGAAACTGGATTTCTTCCTCAACCCACTGCTCTGTTTTCTCCCTTTTCATCGCCATTTTTAATTCTTTCCTTAGCATATCCTTTACTAATTCAATCTTATTTGGGATAGATATACTTGGATCAAGTGAATAAAAATATTCCTCTATTTTCCCTTTCGGAACAATCATTTTCTTTTTAAACACGATATCGATAAATACCAAACCTGTTTTCTGTAGTTCTTTTTCATAATCATCGATCAATTGTTTGAATTCATAACTTGCCTTAAAACGAATCCCTGCCATTCTTATTGAATAATCTTGATCTTTTGTTTGGGTTAATAAATATTCCATTTGGTCGTATGCATCTTCGACGTAAAAATCACGGCTAATCCTTGAATTTAAGTATTCCTGAAAAGTGGTTTGTTTCATATTTTCTTCACCAAGTTCAGGTAAGACGGTCGCGACATAGCTATTAAATAGCATATTTGGAGAGAATAGCATAATATTTTCCGAATTCAACGTATCTCGATACCGGTAAAGCAAATACGCAACTCTTTGAAGGGCCGCTGATGTTTTACCACTTCCCGCCACTCCTTGGACAATTAGCCGTTTAGCTTTTTCATTTCGAATAATCCGATTCTGTTCCTTTTGAATAGTTGCAACAATACTTTTCATTTGCGTATCTGCTTGATTTGCTAACACTTCTTGGAGCATTTCATCGCCAATCGTTACGCCCGTATCAAACATTGCCTTTACCTTGGCATCTTTAATAATATATTGCCGTTTTAATTGAATTTCCCCATGAAAAGTTCCACCTGGAGTTTTATATTCGGCAATCCCTGGCGAATAATCGTAATACATACTTGATATCGGGGCACGCCAATCATAGATTAGAAAGTTCTCATCCGTCAGGTCCATCAACGATGCAATCCCAATATAAATTTTTTCAGCTTGTTTCTCTCCTTTTTCCCAAAAGTCAATTCTGCCAAAATAAGGTGATTTCTTTAACCTTTCCATTATTTTGAGCTGTTTATCAATCTGCCCCCTAGTTCTCTCCCGCTCGGAAAGTAATTGGGCTTGTTGTCTAATGCTGTAGTGGGTCTCAAGGATATCGTCAAACTCGTCAAAATTAACAGTTACATCGTTCCAAAATGTTTGTTTAATTTCCTGAACATCTACTGAGACCTTTTGACTGTTTTTCTGGAGTTTAGCTGATTTTTGTTTGACCACCTTAATCAAATGATCGACTTGATTTTGCTCTTCTACCCATTCTTGTTTCTTTATTTCGCTCATCCAACTGCACCCCCGAAAAATTTTGGTGAAACATTTGACTTCGACAGAACGATGTGATAGAATGTTAATATAGGGTTATTATAAACACCGCAAACACATAAAAATAGTACCGTTTTTAATTGTACATTGTTTAAATTTACATATCAATACTTTTAGAAAAAATCTTCACTGTTCAAAGTGAAGATTTTTATTTTTCATGTGTGCTTTTAAAAATACATGCATGAGGCACTTAAAGGTCATATGAATAACTTATTATTTGAACGAGAAGGATAAGATTAAAAATAGCGAGGAAGTGAGTACTTGAAAAAGACAACCCTTTTCATCTTGTTCTTGCTAGCACATTCCTTATTCTTCTCTGATGGTATCATCTACGCCCAAAGTGGAACCTTTCCGTTTCATGAACCAGTTAGAGGAATTTATGTAAATGCATCAAATACAAAAAATCCACAATTTTCTAAGTTACTAAAATTAGTCCATTCAACTGATTTAAACGCCATGGTGATTGATATTAAAGATGATCATGGTCATCTGACCTTTTTACCATCGAAAAACTCACCATACTATCAAATTGGCCACCCTTATATTCAAGACCCTAATAGCCTTATGAAAACTTTAAAAGAAAAGCAAATTTACACCATTGCCAGAATAGTTGTATTTAAAGATAATGTTGCCTCCAAAGCAAAACCGCATTGGTCGTTTCAAACCAAAAAGGGCATTTGGAAGAATTCCCGGGGAGATGCCTTTGTTAACCCATTTCTCAAAGAAGTTTGGGATTATAATATCGGCATTGCCATTGAAGCGGCAAAATTAGGTTTCCAAGAGATTCAATTCGACTACGTCCGGTTTCCAGAAAAATTCGAATCATTCGAGAAAGATTTAGTGTATAGTCGGGGAACTTTTCAAAAGGAAAGGGATGGTAGAGAAAGAGTTCAGGCAGTTGCTGCGTTTGTGAAATATGCAGCTAAAAAACTGAAGCCATACGGAGTAAAAGTTTCGGTGGATACATTTGGAAATGCAACCGTTATTCCGGAGGCAAAGGGTATTGGGCAAAATTTCTCCCTGATTGCCGAAAATGTTGATGTGATCTCAGCCATGATCTATCCAAGCCATTGGTCTTCGATTTTTGGTATTCCTAATCCTGACCTCGAGCCCTATCGGTTAGTGAGAGAATATGCAAAGGTTGAAAAAGGACGTTTAAATAAATTAGACAACCCACCTACCTCCAGACCTTGGATTCAAGATTTTACTGCTACTTGGTTAGGTAGTGGTAATTATAAGGTATATGGTAAAAAAGAAGTGGAAGACCAAATTCGTGCTCTACATTCCCAAGGAATATATGAATTTTTAATATGGAATGCCGCAAATAAATATACTCCTAACGTCGATTATACACCGTATTAATAAAAGAAGCGTTTTCAAGACCGTTCCTGTATTAATTAAAAATCGTTTCATAGTTTGGTCATAATTTGTTCATTTTTGTACGTTAGAATAAACATATGTTAAAGGAAAGCCATTTAACATACTCCCCCATATAATGGATACCCAGCCTAATGCTGGGTATCATTTTTTTTATTAAAAAAACTTGTAGAAGAGGATTCTACAAGCTTTTTAACTATTAAATAAATCGATCAAAGAATTCGAGTACGGCTCGATATACCTTCATTTCATTTTCTTTTTTGCTAAAACCGTGACCTTCATCATCTAAGACGATGTATTCTACATCAGCCCCTTTTTCTTTTAATGCAGCGACAATTTGGTCGGATTCTGCTTTTACAACACGAGGATCTTTTGCGCCTTGGATCACAAGCATTGGTTTCACCATTCCGTCTAAGTGCGTAATTGGTGAGTAATCGATTAGCTTTTCGCGATCTTTAACAGGATCTCCTACCCATTGGTTCATAATCGGTTTCCAGTGCTCAGGTACTGATTCGATAAAGGAGAATAAGTCACTTGGTCCAAAAATATCTACAACAGCTTTAAAATAATCTGCATGACGTCCGTGCAATAAGAGCGCCATATATCCACCGTAGCTACCACCCATTAAGAGAATCTTATCACGATCGGCATAACCGTTATTTATAATATATTCAAGTCCTTCAACATTATCTAAACGTGGTCCATATCCCCAGTCCCCTTCAACCTTTTTCATGAATTTCAATCCATAGCCTGAAGAACCACGGAAATTTGGCGCGAAGATACTATAGCCTCTATTAACAAGGAACTGAAATAAGGAACGGAACTGTTTCCGCTCAGCAGCTTGTGGTCCACCATGCGGCCATAAAATGACATGGCCATTAGTGGTTTCTTCTTTTGCTTTGAAAAATAGAGCTTCAATCTCTAAACCATCAAAAGAAGGATATGTAAGCACTTCCGGCTCAATCAATTCTTCTGTCGCAACCCCTGGTACACCATAATTTGTTATTGAATCCCAATTAGATAATTCGATATCTTTTTTATAAACATTGAAAGGAGTTGTCGCTGAACGGGCTAATAAATAAAGGTTTCCTTTTTCAGTGACGACTAGCTTTTCGACGATACTCGCTGGATATTCAATTTTTGATAGCTCACCACTTTGTAAATGATAACAATAGATATAGTCTTCTACTCCTCTAGAAGAGACAATATAAAGGGTTTTACGCTCTTTATCATACCTAACATCAGAGAAATCTTCGCCATCTTTACCGATAACTTTAGTAAATTCCTTTGTATTTAGATTAAATTTTGCCAAGTAAGACATATCTTCATTAAAATTGGTTGTCAAATAGACTTCATCCTCCGAGACAAAAACAGCATCCGATACGGTATGTTGGGAAACTGTTTCAGGTGTAAGCAGAATTTCTTCCTCTCCACGTTTTACATAAGCAAGAGAATAAGTATTAGCAAAATGTTTGCCATATAAAAAGCTCTTTTCTTCTGGGCTTGTCATGAATAGGTATGTAGCACCAGTCGAACCTTCGACAACAACTGTTTCTTCTTCTGTTTCAATATGATAGCAATATGACTTTAAGTAGGTAGGATCATCTTTTGTTGAAGTGTAATATAAGCGATTGCCGTCTTTTGAAAGAAACGGATTCATAAACCGATGATTCTCTTTTACTCGGAGTGGCTTTAATTCGCCTCCTTTAGGAGGAAGTGCATAGAGTTGTGCATTTTCATCACCATCATTGTCAAAAGCAGCGATGACGAATCGACCTTGTTTATCTAGGGCAAGACCATGGCAACTTTGATCAATAAAGGTAAGCGGATAAGGAAATGTACTCGGTAGATCCATCCCCCAGAGATTAAATTTCCCACTTAAATTGGTACTAAAAATAAGCTGGGTTTCATCATGGTTAACCGAAAAGTTTTGAATCGCATATGTACGGAAAAATTGTTCGACATCAGGCTTTTTAAACTGAATCATTCTCTTACCCCTTTTCTAATATAGATTCGCTTATGTATATTCGAGGAATAAAGTGGTAATTCCTGCAAAATAGGTTAGAAGACATAAATAAAAAAGAAGCTGTCTACGACAACTCCATTTCTTAGGTCACACTTAGTAACGATTTATCATACAAACAGACACAATTTCTTCCTTCGGATTTTGCTTTATAGAGCGCTTCATCAGCGTTGGCAACTAATTGAAACGGAGTGAAGGCCTTATTTGGAACAGTTGATGACACCCCAATGCTGAGGGTCACAATCGGCAAAACTTTAGAATTGATACTAGGAATTTCTAATTGTACGACAGAATTTCTGATTTTTTCAGCTAGTTTTGTTGCCGCCCTTTCACTTGTATTGGGGAGAATGACAGCGAATTCTTCTCCTCCATATCTAGCAACAACATCACTTGGGCGTTTTAAAATAGATTGGGCTGTTTTAGCAATTTCTTTTAAGCATTCATCCCCCATTTGGTGACCATACGTGTCGTTATAAGACTTAAAATGGTCGATATCAAACATGATTAATGACAATGTCGTCTTGTTTTCCATCGCTTCTTGCCATTCGCTTTGTAGAGAATTATCAAAATATCGTCGATTATAAATTTGTGTGACTCCATCCATATTTGACAGAAGTTCTAACATTAAGTTTTTTGCCCGTAAATCTCTTTCAATCTCTTTTAAATTTCGTGTATTTTCATTTGATTTATTGATATAATCTGCAACAAAATAAGTAAAGAACCCAGCAAATATCGAGATGGGCCAATAATACAGAAAAACAACGATTGAAATAGCCACATTATCAATTAAGAAGAAAATCGCAATTGATAATTCTGCTACACAAAAAACATTCATTACGATATATTTCTGCTTGGCAGATAGTCTAGTTTTGGAAACATATGCGGAAAATAACCCCATTAACAAAGCGACATTGGCTGCAATGAAAGATGTTAAGCTTATCCCCATCATAAAAAATCGAACAATTGCAACAATTGTTCCAGAAACAATAGCTGAGATTGGTCCACCATAAAGGGCTGCAACGATAATCGGCAAATGCCGTAAATCTACAATAACTGAATCAGTTGCCTTAATCGTATTGTACATCAGTAATATAGCTAATGAACTGGCACCTACCCCTGCCAATACTTTCATTATTATCGGTGAATTATGGTCGAGTGCTTTTTTCTCGAAAATTTTTCCAGCAACAAACAATAAAGCAGTTGTTATAGCCAGATTGTTTAACAAATCAATGATCATCAATATCCCTCGTTACAATAAACTTTAAATTAAAATTATATCAAGCTTATTGAAGAAATAAAAGACAAAATAATTACTAGGTTTACACTACATATAATGTGTTAATATATTATTAGATTAGTAAAGGGAGGCTTAAAAATAGATGAATTCGATTAATCAAAACGGAGAAAGAATTGCTAGATTTGAGGCTGCCTTTAATCGAATCCACGAAAAGTTACGCGAACTTGTCATGGACTCTCATGCTCATGCTCCATATGGGGATCTTTTATATTCCGCTAAGAGATTGCATAATGTTGTTCGCTATAATTATGAAAATTTAAAGCAATTTGGTTATTTGCGAAATGCGATTGTCCATAAGAAAATTCGTGAAGATTTTTATATAGCTGAGCCTCATGAAAAGGTTGTCGAGGAAATTGAGCGAATTAGTGAAATTCTTTTAAAACCACCTTTAGCACTTTCAGTTGCCTCCCAACCCGTTAAAACCTACAGTCCGAAAACATCAATAATGGAAATACTAGAAATGATGGATGAAAAAGGCTACTCTCAATTTCCGATTTATGAAGAGAATGTTTTTAAAGGCTTATTAACCGATGGCGGAATTGCGAAATGGTTGTCGCGCAATCTAGTCGATAAAAAAGCAAATTTAAACGGTGTAACGGCCGCAGACCTTATTCCACTGGAAAAAGAGCATAGTGTCAAATTTTTACCGAGAACTAGCACGATTTATGACTTAGAGTTTTTATTTGAAAAAAGCTTTGAGGAAAATAAGAAATTAAAAGCGATTCTCATTACCGAACTTGGCTTACAGCAACAAAAACCAATTGGAATCGTCACAACATGGGACCTCGTTCGAATTGATCGCAATACTTTTTCCCATTTAATGAAAAAAGATGATTGAGCTAACGAGCACAATCATCTTTTATTTTTCAAGTATGCCGTATTTCAACTTGAATCTATTTAAAATTTTCAACCATGCTTCGCCAAACAAAAGAAGGCAGATAACATTGGAAATAGAGTGCATTAAATCATAGAACAAACTGCTAGCAAAGTACGTGATAAGCGATTGGGTATTCCACAGTGATAAGGCTAGGTAAGACCATACATTCATAATCAAACCAAAGAGGAATCCCCATACAACACCGAAAACAATTTTACCCATCAGGCTTTTGATTAGTCCTGATTTATTTAGGAGTCCTGCCGATAAACCAACCAACCCCCACGCCAGCATTTGCCATGGTGTCCACGGTCCTTGCCCTAACACCATATTGGACGCAAGTGCTGCAACAACACCAATCATAAAACCACTTTCAGCCCCGAAGACAAATCCTGCCATCATGATCACAAAAGTAGTTGGTTGCACATTGGGGATACCTGCAAACACGACCCTTCCGACTGAGGCTATGGCTGCCAACACAGCAAGGAGAACTAACTCCCTAGCTTCAAGCTTTCTTTTCTCAAAACGCATGATAAAAAAAACAATTGCCAGTATAACAAATCCCATACTAACGATTAAATAGTTGTCACTTAATATCAATGCTAACAACGAAAGAGCAGCCATTAATACAAACATGATCATAGCTGCAAACCTCTTACTCATTTGCATAGATCCATTGCCTCCTCTAAGGTTATTACGTTTGAATCGGGCAGATGTCTAAATAATCGTTGGACCATTGTTGTATAAAAGAAATTTCCTTGAAAAAATTCCTTTGGTGAATTTTCTGAGGAGATATTACCTTGAAACATCATCCCGCATTTCGTCGCATAGCTTGCTGCAAATTCGATATCATGAGTTGACATTAAAATGGTTTTTCCTTCTTGTTTTAATTCTAATAAAATCTCAGCAAAATTTCTTTTAGAGATAGGGTCTAGCCCCTTTGTCGGTTCATCTAATAAAAGGATATCTGGTTTTCTTAATAGAATGCATGCGAGAGCAGCCTTTTGCAGCTCGCCACCACTTAAATCATAAGGGTGTTTATCCCAAAGATCGGAAATATTTAATCGGTTTAGTATACCTTTTACTTCCTTAGACTCTATACCCCAAACCCTACTTGTTTCATCCAGTTCTTGCTTTAACGAATCATGAATAAAAAATAACTTTGGGTTCTGTGGTAAATAACCTATCTTTTTGGTAAGTTCATTTAATTTCCAAGCCTTAAGTTGCTTACCATCGAGTAGGATTTTTCCTTTATTCCCTTTAAGGAGATGAGCGAGAATCTTCAAAAACGTTGACTTTCCAGACCCATTTCCGCCAAGCAAGGCATATACTTCACCTTCCATCAAGGTAAAGTGACAGTCCTTTAATATATCTACTTCCTCTTTTCGATAACGAAAAAATAAATCCTTTACTACAAGCATAGGTTTTTCAATTGGATTTAATCGGTATTCCGTTTTAACTGGATGTGTCTTGATCGTTTGATTTTGAATCCAGTTTCTCCCCTCCTTTACCGATAAGGGGATAGAACTAGAGTTCACATTCTGAGAAGACATTAGATAAAGAGATGGTATACTGGGGACAAAAGGTCGACTTTCTGACTCCCAAATTTTCTCTAATACTGCATGTGGCTCACCTTGAGCCTGAATCTGTCCATTATCCATCATGACAATTTTGTCAGCTATCGTAAATACCTCCTCTAAACGATGCTCAGCTAAAATAATCGTCATCCCAAATTCTTCATTCAGGCGAACCAATATGTCTAAAAATTCTCGTGCACTAACAGGATCAAGTTGGGCGGTTGGTTCGTCAAGTAGCAAAATCTCAGGTTGCATTAACAACACCGATGCAAGATTAATCTGTTGTTTCATTCCACCGGAAAGCTCGTGTGTTTTCCGTTCAAGTAACGACTCCGCGCCAAAATAATGAACCATTTCAGCAACTCGATTTCGCATTTCATTCGTTGAAAGACCAATACTTTCAAGTCCAAAGGCAATCTCATGGAGGACATCATCAGCGACAACTTGATTTTCGGGATCTTGAAAAACAAAGCCAACCTGATTATTCTGCTGTTCATTATTTAGAATATCTATTCCATCAATGTTGATGTTCCCTTCTAATCTTCCATGCGGCTGAATGTCCTTTTTCAACAAGCGTAGCAACGTACTTTTCCCCGACCCAGAGCTGCCAAAAAGGACAACAAATTGACCTTTTTCAACCTCTAAAGAAAGATTTTGTATCGCTAATTGCTCTGTTGTCGGATAGGTGAAAGTGATGTCTTTTAGTTCAATATACGCCATCGAATGGTCTCTCCTAGCTGTACAAAAAGTGGAAAACTAATAAATATCGCATATAAAATGAGAACGAATATCTCAGGCGATTGTAAGTAAATCGGCTCTAATAACGGATAGATGGTCAGAGTCCCGTATCCGAAAAATCGAGCAATCAAAATAACTAAAAAAAATATAAACAATATGAATAAGGCAAATTTATCCGCATTTTGCATCCGGTAATATTCATAGGATGTTCGTTTCCCTTGACCATACCCTCTCGCTTTCATCGAATCAGCTGTTTGGATTGCTTCCTCCAATGAAAAGGTAATCAGGACTTGAACGTAATGCATCCCTTTTTTAATCCGCTCCTTAAAGCTACCTTGTTTCACCGATATCCCTTTGCTTTGTTGAACCATGGAAATTTCCGTTAATCTTCGTCTCATCAATGGGATAAAACGCAACGTAAGCATCAAAAGGATAGCAAACTGTGGCAAGAATTTCGCAAATAAAAACAATAGCTTGTTTGGTGTCATTATTTCATTATAGGATACAAAAAGCATCATGACACCCAATATCGAAAAAGCCGAGATCCCCCCGTAAAGAGTTGCTTCTAATGTTACCCGATGCCCAAACACCTCAAATAAAAGGTGACGCCCCCGTTCATTAAATAACGGGTTTAGTAGGAAAATAAGCAACCAAGTAATCACCATAAAAGGTAACCAACGCTTTAGGCTTTGAAAGCGGTCATGAAAAAAGTGAATGATTAAAAGAAAAGCTACTCCTACAAGTAAAAATAGCGGATGCAAAAACAACATGATGATGAAAATAGAACCAAGGTAATAACTAAAATTAATCATCGGGTGAAACGTACTGAACCGACTTTTCATTCACCATTCTCCGTAAAATCTTCTAAGTACACCCATTCAATCACATCGTCCTTCTTAACCTTCACGATACCCGAACTCTTACTAAGGATTTCACCGTTTAGTTTAAAATTCCAACCGCTTTTTGGTCCGTAATCAAATTCATAAAGATTATCAATCCCTGCGATATAGGCCATTGCCCCTTTTCCAGTAGAATCGACATATATATTTTTCTTTTTAGCCGCTTTTAAAAGGATAGTGAAAACAGTATCTTCCTCCGTTACATTGATCTTCATTTCTTTAAGAATGACACCATAATCTTTTGATCCTGTAATGGAAATCGATACAGTTTCAGTTGGCTTAGCCGGTTTTGTAGATGCGGTTGTTCCTGTTGTAGTTGGCTTATCGGTATTTGTTTTTTCGTTTGATTTATTTTGGCTATCCACTTTTTTATTCGTAGGTTTGGAGACTGTATTTGCTGTTTGGCTTTTCGTGTTCTCCTGCCTTTCCTGGACAGTAGGTTCAGTTGCCACTGGCTGATTCTTATCTTCATTATTTACATCTAACTGTTCATCCGCTGTATTCTCCTCTGATGAGGCAATATCAACGTTTTCCTCAGGAATGGTTGATTCTATTTCGGTAGTTTTAGGTGGTTCCACCTCAGTTACAGTTTTTTCAGTGTTTTCTTCCATCTTATTCGTTTTTACCTTCGTAGACTCAGTTGAACTACAGCTTATTAAGCTAAAAACTAAAACGAAAGTAAGCAAGAGGCCAAGTGTTTTTTTAAAGTAATTCAATGCGTTCACCTCCGATTATTTTCTAATTGCATTGACGATATAACGCTTTGGAGCATTACCGACAAAGTTAAACGGATAGCAGGTTGTTAAAGTTAATTTTTCAATTGGCGCAGTCGACTTTATCACAGTTAGATCATCAGCTTCCACGATAAATGTTTCCTCAATAATATAACTATATTTTCCAGATGACATTTCCACGATTAGCTCATCACCAACTTGAAGTTCCCCTAATCTTTTGAACACGGTGTCCCGATGACCAGATAAAACCATTTGGTCGTTTTGATTTGGTAGGGCTGTTCCTTCATAATAGCCTACCCCCTTTTCCAAATCATCTTCGGAAACTCCACGTATAATAGGAAGTTCTTTTTTTATTTTGGGTAAATGAAGAATGCCCATCACTTCATCATTTTTAATGATTGTGGAGCTTTCTGCTAGAGATGCTAGTGGATTCTTTCTGACGACTTCTATTGCTACTTCCATGGCTTCGGCTTTATTTTTTTTCGATTGGTAATATTGGAACCCAGCAAGACTAATAAAAAAGAGCCCTCCTGCGATGAACAAGAGGGATATTTTGATTTTCATTGATCATTATGCCTTCTTTCTTTGTTTAATTGAAACTGTCAATCCTACTAATAAAAGTATGACACCGATGACCAAATAATTGTACATATTTGTTGCTGTATTAGGAAGTGGTAATCCTTCTTCTTTGTTAGTCTCTGTAGTTCCACTGTCCTGATTTTTTTCAGATTCTACAGGGGTTGCTCCATCAGGATTTAATGAAAGTTGATATAAAGAACCTTTCCCATCTAAAAATAATTGATAGGCAACAACTCCCAGAATCCCTTGGCTCGTTGACATGACATCGCTTGTTTCTCCACCTTGCCAATCAAAGCCACCATCAGCATTTTGATAGGTTAATAAATAGTTCATTATACTTAAATTATCTTTTGTAAAAGCAGCACTATTGGCATCAACATCAATGGCTGAAAGGGCAACAATTACCTGTGCTGCGGTAGAGCTGTTATTTATTTTTCCGGCCTGAAATTGATGGGATAAATATTGGACCGTTCCATCTATAACCGCTTTAACTTCAGTTTGCTCTTTGTAAGGTGCTAACGCTGTGATTACCATCGCGGTTGTATCGATATCACTAGTGGCACTTCCGTCCCATGACCAGCCATTATCACTATTTTGTTTTTCTAATAAATGTTTGACAAGCATTTCTCTCGTCCACTTAGCATCAGATGGAATTTCAAAAGCGGCGCTGTCTAAGGCAATCAACGCATAGAATACACCATTTAATCCTTGTTTCGTTACATTTCCATTATAGATGGGTTCAATTAAATTATACCCTTCGACATTGGTCGGGTTTCCACCGGCTGCTAAAATTCCAAGAGTAAAACGTTCGTAATCAGTAATTTTTGAAAATCTTCCTTGCTTTTCTTTAATGAATTGGACTGTATTTTGTAAATATTCGTTAGGAATCGCTTTACCCGCTTGCTTAAGAGCAACTGCTTCCCACTCACCAACTTGATTTTTTGTCACATATTGACTTGCTAAATCAACAGCTTTTTGAATGGTTTCCACTGCAATTGGCACATTATTATTTGAAACCGGCGTTTCAGGGTTCGTTCCTTCATTTGATTCTTCTTTGGGTTCCTCACCAGGTGATTCCCAAGATTCGTAATGGAAGCTAATTTTGTCGCCTGCTTTTAGCTTGTAACTATCTGCGCCAACTGTAGCCATTTCACCGTTTACATAAAAAGCCCAATAATACGTACCTTCTGAATTTAGACCATCAATGGAAGTAATCATTTTACCATATTGGGAATCACTAAACTTTAATTTGTCCCCGTAGATGGCCTGTAGCAAATGAAAGGCAGTCGGTTCTTCCACAAACGAAATACTAGCGATTTCATTTGTAACCGTTCCATCCTTTCCAACTACTTTCAATGCAACATTTTGGTCTGAAACCACTGTCCAGTCAAGATAACGAAAGCTTAACTGATCACCCTTTTGGACAATATACTGGTCAGCTCCTACTTGCGCAGAAATGCCATTTATGTAAAAAGCCCAAAAATAGTTCCCTTTTGCTTGCAGCCCATTTATTCCTGAAATCATCTTTCCATAAGCAGATTCAGAGAATTCTAGATTTGTTGCTCCTACGGTGTTTATAAGAGCATCAAAAGCCGTTAGTTTTTCACTATAAGAATAAATTTTCTTATCGAGTAAAATTCCTGTAGCCTCATCCCCTATTACCGAAACGGTTCCTTCAGGTTGTTCCGCAGCGTATGTTGGTACTGGAATCAAGTTTGCCAACATGGCAAACAGGAGTACAAACAGCATGAACAGATTTTTTGTTCGTGTTCTAATCATTGTTTCTTCTCTCCATTCCATGAAATAGACATAAAAAAATCCCCCTATGAAGGAGGAGTTTTGGTTAAGCTCTTAATACGTCAAAGAACGCTATAGCTTAACACCCTCCTATCCGCGTAGGCACTTGGTGCAATCAAAACAGGCAGGTTTCCTGGCTCATGATCATCGCTTCCTATGTCTTCCCATCCTTACAGACAGTGACTTTCTATAGGTTGCTCTCATTTACAGTGGCGGGACCGCGTTGGCTTATACCAAACTTCCCTATTAAGCTAATACCTTCTTAAAAGGCATAGCACCTGTTTTATGCTGATTTAATTTTTTTATGTTGATTTTATTATACCGAAAAAATTGTCGATTTGTATAGATTTTTGCTTTTAATAATTATTCCTGTTAATTCGTCAGGAAAAAAACATCTTTTCTAAGGAAGAAAAGATGCTCTTTTTTAGAATGAACGTTTTTTAGAACGATTAGGACTACTTTTTGTATTTTTCCCCTGATTAGAAAACTTCCGACCTGAGGTTAAATTTGCATTCCTAGATTCATTACGTTTTGCTGTTAGTTTATTGTCCCTTTGAGGTTTCCTACCCATTGATGATGATCCTCTAGCCTCTGTTTTAGCATCACTTCGGCGCTCGGCATTTCGTTCATTTTTACCTCTTCTTGCTTTTTTACGTGCCTGACCGTCTGTCGATGTTTCGCCTTGGTCAAACCCCTGTTGCTTTTTCTCATTGCCAAGGTTCTTTTTAGGAATTGTCATATTTAATTCTTTTTCAATCTTTAAAAGCTCTTCTTTATCCTTTGGTGCATATAGAGTTATCGCTAACCCTTCTCCACCGGCTCTTCCAGTCCTACCAATGCGATGGATATAACTCTCAACATCTTCGGGAATATCGTAGTTAAACACATGGGTTACACCCTCGACATCCAGCCCTCGGGAAGCAACATCGGTTGCAATTAAATATTGAATTTCGGCTTTACGGAATCGTTTCATTACTTGTTCCCGTTTTGCTTGTGATAAATCACCATGAAGTTCATCACAATTAAAACCATTAGCCTTTAAAGCTTCATAAAGCTTTGTTACCCTTCGTTTTGTCCGGCAAAATATGACCCCTAGATACGGGCGATACATTTGTAGTAATTCAATCAAATCGCCTTGTTTTGCCCGATCGACCGTGCTGATGGCAATCTGCTTTATATTTTCTAAAGGTGCCTGTGTTTTTTCAACTTGAATATTTTGCGGGTTTTTCATATGGCGACGGGCTAATTTTCGAATTTCATCAGGCATCGTCGCTGAAAACAACATCGTCTGTCTACTAGCAGGAGTTTCGTTAATAATTTGCTCAACTTCAGGTAAAAAGCCGATATGAAGCATTTGATCAGCTTCGTCCAAAACAAGAAATTTTGTATTTGAAAAGTCAACTGTCTCGCGACGAATATGGTCAAGTAATCGACCTGGTGTACCGATGACAATATGACGACCATTTTTCAGCTTCTTGAGCTGTGCTTCTACATCCTGTCCACCATAAATGGCCAGCACACGGATGTCATCCCGCTCTTCAATTAATTTTTTAATTTCATTCGTAATCTGTAGTGCTAGCTCCCTTGTAGGCGTAACGATAAGAGCCTGAATATGGGAGTCCTCCGTGTTGATTTTTTCTAATATAGGTAAAATAAACGCATAGGTTTTCCCTGTACCCGTTTGTGACTGAGCAATCACATCGCTGCCGCCTAATACTAGTGGGATAGCCTGCTCTTGTATAGGGGTTGGTATGGAAATTCCTAGCGATTTTAATATTTCGGACAATGATTCTGATACACCGAGTGATGAAAAAGTTTTATTCAAACAGTAACCCTACCTTCATATTCTAAACTCACCTTATCTTACCACAAAATATTCAATCATAAAAATAACAATAAAAAGAGAGCCAAATCTGCTCTCTTTTAATGTTTATGATTAGCCTTCAATAACACGAACTTCTTTCATTTTATCGCCTTGCTTAATGTCGTCAACGTATTCCATACCTTCAACCACTTTACCGAATACGGTATGAACTCCATTTAAATGTGGTTGTGGCTCATATACGATAAAGAATTGGCTACCGCCAGTGTCTTTTCCAGCGTGAGCCATTGAAAGAGCACCACGGTCGTGCTTATGTGGATTTCCTTGTGTTTCACATTTAATTGAGTACCCAGGACCACCAGTCCCACGACCTTCAGGACAGCCTCCTTGTGCCACGAATCCAGGGATTACTCGGTGGAACGTTAATCCGTTATAAAAACCTTTATTAATTAAAGATTCAAAGTTCTCTACTGTCCCAGGTGCTTCGTTTGGATATAATTCAATCTTTACTTGTCCGCCTTTTTCTAAATCGATAACAGCGTATTTGCTCATATGTAATGAACTCCTTTCAATCGTCAAGTTATGTAAAAACATACCTCTTAATTATACGACAAAAGAAAGCAAAAAGAAAACTATCGAGATGCCTAATCCTATCGATAGTTCTTCCCATTTTCTAGTTTATCAAGAATAAGAAATCCGGTAGCTAAATGCCACCAGAATATAAATTAGGATTTTAACACATCGTGATCGACGTATCTTTCACCATTTAGTTCGCTAATGATATTGATTGCTACCTTCGCTCCATCTCCAGCAGTAATGATGGTGTGCACGCTCACTCCAGCACATGTACCAGCAGCCCAGATACCTGCTACATTTGTCTTTCCTTGTGCGTCTACTTCAAATACTGTTTTAATTCTTGGTTCCGTGCCATCTTTTGTTATTAAACCAACACTTTCAGCTAATGTGGTAAGTGCACCTGTTGCGAGAATGACATGTTTGGCTTCATATGTATTCCCTTCTTCAGTTTGGATAGAGAAGCCATTGTCCGTTTTATCAATGCCAACTACTTTTCCATGGACATGCTCAGCACCGAATTTTGTTGCTTGGTTAATACCGATTCCAACTAAATCTGGTCCACTAATTTCTGCAACCCCATAATGGTTTTCAATCCAAGCACGTTTAGTCATGCTTTGATCACTATCAAGTAACAATGTATTTTTTCCAGCCTTTGCTGTAAAAATAGCGGCACTTGCACCTGCTGCCCCTGCGCCAATTATAGCTACATCAAACATCGATTCATCTTTCCCTTCTTTTAAATATAGAAGTATCACTTAATATTATATCTAAATAAATTTTTAAATCCATTTATTAGCTTACCTAAATTCTCAATAAAAAGATATACTCTCTACCTTAATTGGCGTTAATGCTCTTGTTTCGTCCACATAAAAATAGGCATTATAGCGTTCAGACATCACTGTTGGTACATAGTTTCCAAGATGCTCCTGTTCAGGGTTATAAACGACACCGATTGCCCTGTAGACATATTTTCGCCCCCTTTTCTCCTATCATTCCCTTTCAGATTTATTTTTCACAAAAAAAATACCCCAAATGGAGTATTTAGGTAGTATTATTTGATGGCTGCACAAATCAAGCCAAAGTAAGTCGGGGCTTCGTAAGAGAGAACTTCTATTTTTCGCTCATCTGTTAAAATGGCTCCTGCTAGAATTAATGTCTGCCAAATTCCATCTGGTTTCGCTGCTTCAACAAAATCATCTGCAAATAACGCCATTTTTTCTAATTGGTTATCCTTGATTAGAGATACTACCTCGTGGTCTAGTTCTTTAGCAGCAGGATGATATCCATATGGACCGTTTTCATCATGTGTATGTGACCAGTCACAGCTGGCAATGAGACCAATTCGTTTATCGGAAGCTTGAACCGCTTCTCTTAAGGATCGGCCGAATTGTATGTGTTTGTCGTAAGCTAATTCTCTAGATGGAGTAATCACGACAATTGGCACATTAGGCATAAATCGTAATGGAACAATCGCACCCCAATCAAGTGGTAAGCAGGACAGTGGACCAGCCGCTGTTGCATAGTTGATAGTTCCAACAGGTAAATCGTGATCTTGGGCCAACTTCGCGATTTGTCGAGCTAGCTCTCTATCTATATTTCTTTCCAATGCAAAAGTAGCTTCGTTCTCCTCTACAACCCCTAGTATTCTTTCAGAATCAGATATCGAAAATTGTCCATTTATGCGGGTTCCATGTGGAGTTAGAACAATAATTGTGTCTGGATTTGCCTCTTCCATTTCAATTCCTAAACGAATTAGACTATCTCGTGTTTTTGACATTCTTTCCGGAATTTCCCCTTTTAATTCAGGAATAATTTCCCCACCATGTGGGGCAATACAGGCATAAACAAAAGGATTCATTTTTTTCCCCTCACTCAGATATTATTCAGATATATTAAGCCACACCCGTTTATTTTCAACCCGTTTGGTTATTCCCTTTGCATCTAACCTCTCTAAGAAAGGGATCATATATTTCCTGGATAGGTCTAAAATATCTTTGGCATCTCCTACTTCAAACTCAGCACCGGTGCCACTTTTTAATTTTTGAACTGCCGATTCAAATATTTCGCGATGATAAAAATATTGCTCATCAAGAGGTACAACTAGCTCTTGTTCCTCTAGGAATTTTTTCAAATCGTGAACTATGGAGTCTGGTATGCCGGACTTTTTCAAATAATCAGCAAAATAGAGTGTTTTTAAACCGTCTTTACGAAGGTCATCTAACAAATTTTCAACCCGCTTTTGCCAGTTTTTTGAAACATGTGGTCGGAAGCTAGCTAAATAGACAAACTGTCCCTTTCGAGCAAAAGTACCTTTTTCAATACTAGTTTCGACAACAAAATCAATAAGTCCCTTTGGAAAGCGAGTCTGCATCGTTTGTAATAATTCAGCTTTATTTACCCCTTGTTTCATCGGGTATTCCTGATGAAAATTTTCTAACCTATCTACTATTTCAGTTTCTATTTGATTCACTAACATCAGAAGAGTGTATTCTTTACCATTATAAAAAATGTACTCTACCCCAGATAGTTGTTCTCTTACTGTATTTTCGTCTAATGATGTCCGTTTGATAATTTCAATTAGAGGCAAACTTTTTGCTTCATACAAAGCCGCGGTAATTCGTTCGCTTGGCGTTCCAACCTTCTTTTTTTCCAATTCTTCAATTGTTTTTTCGCCAAACCGATATTTATTTCCTCGAGGGTCGATAACCCAACCACCGCCAATCGTTTCTTGTGGGCTTGGTCTACGAATAATAAACCGATCGCCTCTCTTGGTTACAATATCTTCCTCAAGGCGTAATTGACAGAGAATTTCCCCGTTTTCTTCCTTTAACTCATTTCGGTCAAAAAAAACAATCCGCCCCATTACCTCAGTCGTACCGATATGTAATTTGATCGGCATTCGCTGTTTGACCATATAATCAAGGTCTTCAACCACTCGAATAGCAACATCAATGGTATTGGTTACGATAAAATGTTCTGATGAAACCAATACATCCCCACGTTCAAGTTCTTCTTTTGAGACCCCTGAAATGTTAACCGCAACCCGTTGCCCAGCAAAAGCCATCATTGCCGGCTGGTGATGAACTTGTAACTGCCGAGCGCGCACTTCAATTCCCTTAGGCATAATTTTTAAATACTGTCCTTCTTCAACGCTTCCTTCATAAACTGTTCCACGAACAACCGTTCCTTGCCCTTTAACGGTAAAGACTTGATCAATCGGAAGTCGGAATGCCCCCATTGCGTCTCGCATCGCTTGTTCCTTAAGAGTTTTAATAATTAATTGTTTTAGTTCTTCTATCCCTTTTTTCGATAGGCTATCCACCAATACAAATGGTGAATTTTCAAATACCGTTCCTTGTAATTCTCCTAAAATGTCATCCTTCACGAGATCGATAAACTCATCATCGACTCTGTCAATCTTTGAAATGGCAATGATTCCGTTTTTGATTCCTAAAAATCCCAATATATCCAGGTGTTCCCGAGTCTGTGGCATTACACCTTCATCGGCTGCCACTACGAGAACAACTAAATCGATTCCTGCTACTCCCGCAATCATTTGCCTAATAAATCGTTCATGTCCGGGGACGTCAATAACTGAAATCTGTAGTTCTTTGTCTTCATATAATGGAGCAAACCCTAATTCAATTGAGATTTGCCGCTCTTTTTCCTCTTTTAACCGATCTGTATCAACATTTGTTAACGCTTTTGTTAATGACGTTTTACCATGATCAATATGACCAGCCATTCCAATTGTAAAATATCGTTTATCCAAAACTGACACCTACTTTAATTGCAATCTTCTCCTTAACTGTATCTTATTTACCTGAGGATTTTCAAGGAACAATTTGGCAAAATAATAAAATGAAACCTTTCTTCTCATTTTTCGTATAAAAATTAGAATATTAATCATAAGGAGGTAGTCTCATGAATATGATTTATCTTGTTCTAATAGGCGGTATTGCGTTAATTTTCTTCGGCCTCGTTGTAGATTGGTATTACAAAAAACATGGGATTACAGTCGATCGTTCAGAAAATGAAAAACATATCAGCTCTACAGAAAGAACCAATGTTGAAAACATGATGAGGGAAATAAAAAATCAAAGCGATACGACCGGTTGGTGAAATAAAACCCTCCTTAATCAAGGAGGGTTTTAATAAAATGCCTAATCATTCGGTTGTTTAATAGGTTCTGACGATACTTCTACACGGGCATTTCCCATCATAAACACGGCTACGGCTGAAAGGGCAATTGGAATTAATGCCAGGAAAAAAGTATAGGTTATCGAATGTGACATTGCATGAATGATTTTATCCAAAACAAATCCGGGGATTTGCACACGTTGCTCCGCCTCAAAAATTTGTTGTGGATCATTAAATTTTATCATTCCTGATAGGTTGTTATCCATCCCTTTAAAAGATTCCTTAAGGTCATTCGTAAAAACTTTATTTTGTATTGTTCCAAAAATCGTAATTCCAAGGGTCATACCAAGTGACCGCAGGAACGAGTTCGTAGAATTTGCGGAGCCTCGAAAACGAGGATCTAGCTGGTGGATGGTAGCTGTCGGCAATAACGAGAATGAAAAGCCTACACCGAAGCCAACCAATACCATAAATAAAGTTAGTGTGACACGAGAAGTCTCAGGATCTATTCCAGATAAAAGAAACATCCCTACAAAATAAGCAAGAACTGATATTATCATTAAATTTCGGAAGGTCGTTTTGGTTTGAAAAATCCCCCCAACTGCACTCCCTACTACCGATCCAAGCATCATCGGTGTTAAGACAAATCCAGCACTTCTAGCTGTTCCCCCATAGACAGCTTGAACAAATATCGGGATAAAAATCGAGAGGATGATAAACGTTGCCCCATATAAAAAGGCCAAAATTTGCGATGCAGCAAATAAGCGATTTCTAAACATCCAAAATGAAATAATGGGATCCTTCGCTTTCGTTTCGGCAAAAAGAAAAATGATAAAAAACAACCCAAAGATGGTAAATAAACTAATAATTGGAATCGAGTCCCACGCATACTCTTTCCCGCCTAATTCCAAGGCAAACATCAGGCTTATTACCGATACAACAAGGGTGATGGCACCAGACCAATCAATTTTTTGTTCAAGGTGCTGCTTTGATTCATGATAATATTTGGCAACTAAGAAAACAGAGACAATTCCAATTGGAACATTAATATAAAACACCCAGTGCCAACTAATCATATCTGTTATGTAGGCACCTAGTAACGGCCCCGCCACACTTGAAACCCCAAAAACAGCGCCAAGCAATCCTGTCATTTTACCGCGTTTTTCAGGTGGAAAGATATCAAAAACAATGGTAAAGGCAATTGGCATTAATGCCCCACCACCAATCCCTTGAATGGCACGGTAAACACTTAACTGTTCAATCGATTGAGCGATTCCACAGAGCGCGGAGCCGATTAAAAATACCGCTAAACCAAATATAAAAAAACGCTTTCTACCGTACATATCAGATAATTTTCCGAAGATAGGCATCCCGGCCATGACTGCTACCATATAGGCAGAAGTAACCCAAACAAACTTATCAAATCCACCCAAATCAGCGACAATAGTTCCCATCGCAGTTGCAACAATGGTATTATCCATCGCTGACATGAATATTCCCAATAATAACCCTGTGACTACCAGATTAAGATTTTTTTGTTCACTCATCTGTTATTTCCTCGCTTTCATAAAATAAACAAATTAGGAAATATATTAAATATACAAAGAATAATCGAACTGTCGCCCAATTGCAATGAAATCTTTTCGAATCGATAAAATAAACAAAAAGATGGCAAAAAATTTCATTGTAAAATGAAATTTTGCCATCTTAAAAGGTTGAAAGTTTCATATTATTCTCGAGGATTACTCATTACCCATTCTTATTTGCCACATGTTCCCATTATTCCAGTATCTTCTTTGAGTGTTAAATCTCTGTTCCGTACGGCGTCTGCTACGGCCACGATTTCTACGACGGCGTCCACGACGGGTTGTTCGACTGCTTCTTCTTGTTCCCCTTGTTGTTCTACGTGAACTTCTTCTCGTGGATCTTCTTGTGGATCTTCTTGTGGATCTTCTCGTGGATCTTCTTGTGGATCTTCTCGTGGATCTTCTTGTGGATCTCCTTGTTGTTCTGCGTGTCGTACGGCATCGACGGTAAGTTCTTCTTGTCGAACGGCGAGTTGTTCGACATACACGAGTAGTTCGACTTGTCGTTCTCCGTGTCGTTCTTCTAGTTGTACGACTAGTTGTACGGCAGACCCGGGTTGTTCTGCTGGTTGTTCTTCTAGTCGTACGTCGTGTCGTACGGCAAACGCGAGTCGTCCTTCTCGTCGTTCTTCTTGTTGTTCGGGTAGTTGTTCGGCAAACGCGAGTGGTTCTGCTGGTTGTTCTTCTAGTCGTACGTCGTGTCGTACGACAAACGCGAGTGGTTCTTCTGGTTGTTCTTCTAGTCGTTCTACTTGTTGTTCGACGTGTTGTCCGGCAGACACGTGTCGTTCTACTTGTTGTACGGCGAGTGGTACGACAAGTTCTTCTTCTAGAACTGCGAGTAGTCCGTCCTCCCACTCTTCCTGTTCTACGAGTAGTCCATCCGCCCATTCTTCCTGTCATTATCGTCATTCGACCACGGCCGCGATTGGTTCTTCTAGTTGTAGCGCCACCTACATTACCTCTTCTAGTTGAACGACCACAGCCGCAGGTAGTCCTGCTTGTTGATCTACCGCCAACTTGACCATTCCCCATAGTCGTGCGGTTGCGATTGCGATGAGCCGTGCGCCCTTGCTCTCTTGGGTCATTGCGCATATATTCATCTAGTCCTGCATTTTCTGCTTCATTAGCAGCACGACGGATATCTTCCCTTCTAAACATAAACATTTAAAATCCTCCCTAATTTTAAATAGATATGAGATGTAGTTCATTTGTCGTTACATCACATTCTCTTTATATAAAATACGCCCTAGAATGATATTTGCCTTAGACAAACGTCCTATTTTTTAAAAAATAGACATCCATCCAATGTGACCAACATCTACTTCCCTTCATAGTATTTAATAGTGCATAAAGGAGGTAACCTACGATGGACCAATACCAGCTGCCTACTTACTCTTTATTTATCCATCCGAATGATTTAAAGGAATTACGAAGTGATATTTGGTGTGAAGATCCTGTTCAAGGTAGTTTAAAAATAGATAAAAAAAGATTAGATGTGGATGTCATTTATAGAGGAGCCCATACAAGAAAATTCCCAAAAAAGTCATATAATATCCAATTTTATCAGCCTAAATTTTATCAAGGGGCTAAGGAAATCCATTTAAATGCTGAATATAAGGATCGTTCTTTAATAAGAAACAAATTGTCTTTTGACTTTTTTACTAGTATTGGAGTTTTGGCTCCAAAATCCCAACATATTTTTTTAATGATTAACGGAAAACCTGAAGGGATATATCTTCAGCTCGAGTCGGTGGATGAGCTTTTTTTCAAACGGAGAAATTATCCTGTGGGGGCCATTTTTTATGCTGTTAATGGAGATGCTAATTTTTCGCTTATAAGCGACTTGGATAGCGATGTAAAGAAAGCTCTCGACTTGGGTTATGAGATGAAGGTAGGAACAGAAGCAGACTCTTTTCATCTTCAGGAGCTAATCTATAAGATTAATACAATTTCTAGGGAGGAATTTGAGAAATCCATTCAATCATATGTGAATGTTAATCAGTATCTCAGATGGCTTGCCGGGGTGATCTGCACCCAAAACTACGATGGCTTCGTGCATAATTATTCGTTAATTCGTAACAGTGATACTGGACTATTTGAAATATCTCCATGGGATTATGATGGAACTTGGGGAAGAGATGTTAATGGTAAAGTAATGGAATACGATTATGTAAGGATTGATGGGTTTAATACGTTAACAGCTAGAATTCTTGATATTCCTACTTTTAAAAAAGAATACCGAAACCTATTAGAAAGCATTTTATCAACAGAATTTACCACCCTTGCAATGGAACCCAAAATTAATCTCTTATATCAGACGCTTCGGCCATATGTTGAAAAGGATCCTTATATCCAAGATCAACTCAGCCAATTTGATCAGGAGCCTGAATTTATTCTCCAATTTATTAAAGACCGCAGTCGCTATATATCCAAAAAACTCACAAAATTTGACTAGCTATTATATAAACTAGGCAATTGCTGATATTTCCATAAAATAGGCCATTTTTTAGGGTCAATACCCCTACATGACACGTATATATAGAGTAGAAATTACCCATTATGATAATCGCCAAGGAGGAATATTGAAAATGACAAGTGAAAATTTAAGGGACCAGTACCATTCGTTCCTAGAGTCTCTAGTAGGTAAGGAGGTCAAAATTTACCGTGGAGGTCCAGAATCAAAGTCCGGTATACTCCTAGATGTTCAAGCCGACTTTGTTACTGTTTATGCCCAAAATAATAATAACAACAACAATAATAACAATGATCAAAATAATGCCCAAAATAATGGACAGAACAATAATAACAATCAAAATACAGTCGTTTACTACAATATTAGACATATTGCCAGCATCAGTGAAAACTCAGTCAATAATTCTACTTTAAATTTACAGCAACAATTGTACCAACAGGAGCCTGAATTCGTTCAAGCTGAATCATTTACGGGTGTGGTAGCGCAATTAGAAGGTAAATACGTGCAAATTAACCAAGGTGGTCCTGAATCGAAAAAAGGTCAGGTACTTGGTGTCGTTGATGATTATATCGTGCTATTTACCGAAGATGATGGAGTGGTGTACTTTAACGTCCAACATATTAAGAGTATAGCGGAATACAATCAAAACAACCAAAACCAAAATCAAAATGGCAATTACCAAATGACACAAACCATTATTCCAGAATATGAAACTGTCGATAGCTTCCATGGTATTTTTAGCAAAATGGCACATAAATGGATTGCTATCAACCGCGGTGGGCCTGAGGCGATGGAAGGAATTTTAGTAGAACATGCCGGCGGTCACTACACGTTAATCAATAATCAAGAGGTAATGCGCATCAATCCTTACCATATTAAGAGCATTAGCTCAGGTCCAAAAGGTGCCCTAAAGCAACAAAACCAAAACAACCAACAAAATCAACAGCAAAATCAAAATAACCAACAAAATACTGAGGCGACAGCACAACAATCCAATGAAAATAAAAACAAATCTGAGGATAAGAATAAAAGCGAATCCAGAAAAGGAAGTTCCAGAAGAAATAATTCTCGGGAAAAAGTGGTAAAAACAATTGATTATGTATGGAAATCAAATTAACCCTTTTCACTAGCTGTTTCTTTCAGTATGTGGTGCATTAGTCTAACAAAACTAGTGCACCCTATTTTTTCAGCACTATTCTCATAAAAAGGAGGGTTTGGATTGAAGGGCATCTCGAATTATATTGGTAAACAAGTTGATATCGAAATAACCGGAAAAACGACATTTGTCGGAATTCTTATTGATGTTGGACTAGATATCTTAGTTTTGTTTGATGGAAAACAATATTTATATATCCCACTTCTTCACTTACACAATGTGAAAGCAAGTAATAACGAACCGATTGAAATTATCCAACAGGAAAAACAACCATTTTCGGACGATACGGATACGATATCATATCGAAAAACCTTAAATAATGCCAAAGGTATATTCGTAGAAATTTATGTCACTGGAAATAAATCGATTCATGGCTATATTACTAACATCTTAAATGATTATTTTGTCTTCTACTCCCCTGTTTATAAAACATTATTTATTTCTTTGCATCATTTAAAATGGATCATTCCATATTCATCTAGTTTAACCCCCTATACCCTAAGCAATGAAGTACTACCCGTGCAACCTCTCGGAATTCCATTATCACGAACATTTGAAGAACAGTTAAAAAAATATGAGGGTAAACTTGTTGTATTTGATACCGGTGATCAACCAGATAAAATTGGACTTGTTAAGCAGATTCAGAATAATATTGTTGAATTAGTAACGGCCAACGGGGAAACGATGTATTGGAAATTAATACATTTAAAATCGGCACACTTGCCATAAATGAAACGAAAAGGACCTAATCCAGATAGGTCCTTTTTTCGCTTAATGCACATAGACAAGTAACAACCAATAATATAGACAAAGCAAGGTGAAAATTAATGTTGGTGGAATTACCATCAATGTTACCTTTAAATATTTATTCCAAGAAATCTTTACTTTGTTTTTTCGTAAAATGTGCATCCAGATCAGTGACGCCAAGGTACCGATGGGAAGAAGCAATGACCCAATATCACTGCCTATAATATTAGCCAGGTAAACCGTTTTTAACAATACAGGGTCCAGTCCCATTTCCGTTAATGCAATTGTACCGATCATTAATGCAGGGTGGTTATTAAAAAGATTGGATAACACCGAAATCAATATTCCCATCGTCATACTTGCATGAAATAAGCTTCCTGCAACTAGCGGAGTCGCGTACTTAATTAAGATGTTTGTTAACCCTATATTGTGTAAACCGTATATGATGACATACATATTAAAGGCGAATATAAGGATATGCCATGGTGTTTTGGTAAGCATGTCTTTAGGATTTACTTTTAAATAATACCAACGCCAGATTAACAGAACACTTGATCCTAACACTGCAACAACCGAGATGGAAATGTTCAAATAAGAGGCTAGAAAAAGACTGGTACGGATAAGGAAAACAAATATGAGGATTTTTAACATAAACTTGGTTTGATTAGCATGTTGGGTAATCTCATTTTTTAATGGGTGGGAACTAATATTTATATGAATGGGAATGGAATTTGAATAAAGTGGGATTTGTTTCGGAATATCTTTTTTAAATACTAAGAACAATGCTACTGATAAGAAAAGTAAACCAAGTGTACTTGGCACAAACATCAAAGCAGTGTGAAGATAAAGATCCATTTTAACAATTTTTAGTGCAATTAAATTTACGATATTACTTACACCAATCGGAGCACTTGAAGCTGTTGCGATTAATGCTCCACTTAATAAATATGGTATTTTCTGATGATTTTTCAATCCCAAATGCCTTAATATCATAATTAAAATCGGTGTTGTGATGAGGATACTGCCATCGTTATTGAAAAACAATGTCATTAAAAAACAGAGCAGCAGGGTTAGCCAAAACATTCTTATGCCTGAGCCCTTTGAAAATCTTAATAATTGGGTAGCGGTCCATTGAAAAAATCCAAAGCTTTCTAGGACTATAGCCATCACAATAGTGGCCATTATCGTTATGGCTGCACCACTAACCTTTGTCGTAATATCTAACAAATCATTTACAGAAACACTGCCACTAATGAAAACAAGCAATGCTCCAAACGAAGCGGGAATCGCTTCATTCATTTCTTTCGGACGGATAAAGATGATGATCATCGTAAAAATAAAAGCAAAAATCGTCATCATTACCGCAAATGGATGGTACATAAAATGTGCACTCACTCCCTTCATTCATTTCTATTTCAACCCTTGTCTATATCTATCAGTTGTACTGTATATATACGTGTCCAATAGGGAGTATGTACTAAGCAAAAATACCATTTTCCGATAAATCCGCTAATAACTAGTAGAAAATTTCGAAAAACTCGCACCTTTTAGGTATTTGTTCTACTAGATTACTGTCCCTACAAGAAATTTGCCCTATTAGACAAGTACCTAAGGGACAAATACACTCCGTTTCTATGAAAAAAAAACAACCCAACCTAAATGGTTGGGTTGTTAAGAAATCAATGTTATTACTTCTTTACAACGTTAGCAGCTTGTGGTCCACGAGCTCCTTCAACAACTTCGAAAGAAACTTCTTGACCTTCTTCTAAAGATTTGAAACCTTCAGATTGAATAGCAGAGAAATGAACAAATACGTCGTTTCCGTCCTCAGACTCGATGAAACCGAAACCTTTTTCTGCGTTGAACCATTTTACTTTACCGTTTTTCATAAAACCTAAATCCTCCTATTGGCAAAAAGTTTGCCATGTGTAAAATTAACCAAATACAACGTAAATGTGATAAGCATAAAGCTAAAACCATTTCCTGCTTAGATAACAAATTTCAAGCTTGTTATTAGGACGTACGGTGCATAGGCTTCTTTTAATTTATCACTATTATGTTAGATTGTCAAGGTAAGGTTAGGTACATTATCCAATATTAGCTAAACAAAGACTTAATTGCATTCAGTAATGAGACAAAGAAATCTTTCAGCTTTGCTAGAAAACTTTTTCCTTCTTCAGATTGTAAGAATTTTGTTATCTTTTCTTTCGCCTGGTTTAATTGCTCCCCAACGCTATTCCAATCGATATTTAGCTCTTTCATTTTATTAAATAGCTCAATTAGGCTTTGAATTTGTGCCTCGGTTAATTCAATTCCCAGCTCCTTTGCTGCTTGGAGGATTATGTCCCTTAATTCCGCATCGGTTTCCGGGGTATTTTTTGCCACTTGTTCCTTAATTTTGGCAATTAAAGCAGCAGCATTTTCAGGACCGATGGAATCTCCTAACTTAGCGGTTTCCACCATTTCTTGATTGGCAATTTGTTTAATTTCATCTGGTATCACTTCATTAGAAGATATTTCATATGCCTTAATTAGACCCGTTAAGGCTGCCGTCCCACTCACTTCAAATGGCGCAACCACTTTAATATTTGCATCTTTAACACCAGCGGTAATGAGTGAATTTAAATACATCTCATCTGTTACCCAATTTATGTTTTCCGTTTCAACATTAAGACCGGATCCCTTTTTCGTATAAGTAATAGATGATGAAGAAATCGCTCTCGTTCCTAACTGCGCTTTGGGAATTAGATTACCTAAATATTTTCTTTCCTCCTTATTAGAGACGCTAATGATTTCAGCATTTTCAGGTGGGCTTAGTTTGTTCAGAACCTGTTGTTTTTGCCCTTCTGTTAAGTTTTCACCAAGAGTTATGATCACATCTCCCTCTGCAGCATCAGCCATTGCTACCGTGGGAATTACAAAAAAAAGTGAACTTACGAATAAAGTTAGAATCTTCATTTTCATGGAAATCCTCCATTTTTACTTTTTACCTAATATTCCCCTTAATACCCATTGTAAAACCATTTTAATTGTATAGCATGGATTTTCCAAAACCTTTAAACCCAAATTGGGGAGTTTAGGAATTACCATACAATAGAAAAAATACAATCTAGTATCCTACCAATAAAAAAGAATCAACACCTCATCAAGATGTTGATTCAAAGGATTAGCTCCATTCCTTCCATTTTCGAATGAACTTTTCCATTAGCTTTGAGAAGTATGTGGCTTCTCCCTTAGCAACCTTTTGTTTATGCCACTCATTGGAACTTGCGACGATAATTAAAATCGAACCCCCAATTAGCAGGTAAGCCCACCATGGCATATTGCCCCAATACGGTCGAGTCTGTAGGATGACGTTTAGCAACAACACACCTGTCCCGACGAGGAAATAGGATTTTATCCGGAAAAACACCCCAACAAGAATAGAGACAAGCGAGAGCGTTCCTAAAATAATCGCATCATAAATAGTCGAACTAGCCAATCCATCCTGAATTAATAACAAGGCAGTCATGACTAATACGGCCCATTGCATTTGGCTTGTTATTTGATCATACTTATTCTTCCAAGCAGCACGGATAAAAATCATCATAAGTAACAATGGAAGTAATAAGATTTCTCTTTCCCATATACTCGGTAAATCAAGCTTTAACATTACCGAATAATACGGTTGTATTAGAAACACCACGGCAACTGTTGTCGTTACCAATGACCATTCTCTTGGTAGCTTGGTTTTAATTAAAAACAAAACTGCTGCAATCAGTAGGCCTGGAACAGCGTATAACCAAACAAAGTCGAATTCATATCGATACAAATAGAGGAAAAACAACAACGAAACTGGCGTATAACTATCGACATCGATATGCTTTTCGTCCTTTCTAACCAGGAGTTGTTTGAATAAAACGGATCCAAGTAAGAACAAGATGATCCCCATACCAGCCATCATAAATATTTGATACAACGAACTCCAATCCATATATTCCGTAAAATTTACGGCCGCAAGGAAAGTTAGTAGCAACGGTAAAAGTGGTACAAATGCCCATTTATAATAATGGACAAACAGCAAAATAACAACAAGATAAGCGATCGTCATTAGAAATTCAGTTAGGGCAAATGGCCAAGTGTTTAAACAAAACAGAACACCAAGTAACGAAAATGGTACCCAAAAATACATCGTAGATTTTTTATAAAATGGATTTAATCCGAACCATAGCAATGCAATAATGGCACTAGTTAGGATGAATGGGAAATAGTCCTGATAGCTTGCCAAGTACTTGTTTAATCCACTTATTATCGCTCCTATAAGTGATATATAGCCAGCGTATAAATACAAATAGTTTTGCCACCCAACTCTTGCCAACCTTAAACTCAACACATAAATAATAATCGCAATTAAAAAACTCCAAATGGACTCTTTTGGATAGTCAAAAAACGTAATCAATAAAGAAAGTGGCAAATAAATATGCCCCACCCACGCAAACCCATGAAACAGTGGCTGCGATTTTTTAAATAGTATTAAGGCTATTAATAGGTGTACAAATGCCCCTCCTGTTAATAAAAACGGTTCAACGGCTAACGGAATCTTCCATTGTTCCGTTACTGATTCAATCCATGTAAAGTAGAAAATCAAGCTGGTAGACGCCAATAAATATGGTACTCCAATAAACTTCGTGTGCTTAAATAATAATAGATACACAAATATTCCACCAAACAAGACGGCTGGTTTAACCCAAAGGGCATCCAGTGGTTGAACAAACGAAGTAAGCATGGCCATTGTATAATAAGCTTGTGAGATGAAAAATGAATGATTTCTTAATTTGTCTTCGCCCATTTTTCCCCAACCATAGCTGGATAACAGGACGAAAACAGAACCAGCCACCAAACCACCAACCTTTCCGAGAGTTTCGTTAAAAGAATCGGAGTATTGGCTAATTTCCTCCCCTAGTGCAACAAATACTAATCCTAATGTTACCGGTAAAATCCAGACACTAATTTCCGAGAAAATCGGTCGATCCTCGAGTTTAATAATAATATAGCTAATGAGGCTCATCGCAAGGAGCATCCCTGCTAACTCCCCCCAATGCTGTAAAACACTTGCCAGTAAGATTCCGAAGATCATTATAACCAGACCGACATCACGGGAACTTAATCGTATAATACCCAATTTCCTGTATAGCCTAGCTACTCCAAGGATTAAAAAGAGCAGAAAGCCGACTAGAAATATTTCGACTGAAATAACAATACTGAAAGTATATTGGTCTAGGAGTGCCAGACCCTCAAATAATGTAGCTGCATAAAAGACTGGACTCAAATAGGTAAAAAGGCGTTGTTTAAACTGATAGCCGAGAAACACGAAATGGCTTCCGATGATAAAATAAGCGATCAGTAATACAACAGATGGTTCACCCATTTTTAATAGTAGACCTTCTAAACTAATATACATGAAAGCTAGAATCGAAATGATAGCGCTGGTGATTCGAAATATTTTTTCTAGAGATTCCGGAACAAAACAGCGAATTAAACTAAAGCCTACACCGAGTAGAGCAAAAAGGACAGGACCTAATGTTTCTAAGCTAGAATATTCAATGAGCTGATAGGCACCGTAAACAATCATTGCCGTAAAGATAAAATGGTATTCTTTTTTCCCTGAAACGAAGATCATCGCCAGATAGATGACCGCAGTTAACAATATATTAAAGCCATTTGTAACGTGCTGTTCATACAAAAAGATCATCGTTAAAGTTGTTAAGATTAAACTAATTTGTACAAAAATGATCAACTCATTTGTAAAAAGCGGGAACCGGTTTTGTTTTTTAAAAGAAAGAAAACCGAAAACAAGTAACGCATTATAAAGCACCATTCCTAAATAAAAATAATCGATAGGAAAATCAAAACCGCTGAATAAAAAAGCTACCCCAATTGTTAAGGAAATGTAAGTAAACCAAACAAACAATCGAGAATTCAGCGATTTTGCAAAATATAAATAGACGATAAGTGGTAATATTGCACCAAGTACACCTAAAAAATATCTTCCTTCCCCATTTATCGCTAAATAATCACCTAACAATCCAAACCAACCGAGCGATAAAACGAAGATGGGTAAAAACAAACTTCCTAACACAATGAAGGCAAAGGCTGTCTTTTCAATTTTCAGAATACGTTTTGCTAAGAAAGCAAATCCATAAAATAAAAAGGAAACCCCGGCTATCGATCCACTTTTCATCATTGCACTCATTGATTCCCAATTGCTCGTTGCGACGAATAAACCACCAATTAAAAGCATGATGACACCAAGGTTTAATAGCCAAGTAATATTTCTTTCACGGGTTTCGTCTGGTGTTCTTTCTTTTTTGACTTTAACCGGTTTTGGCGGACTCATTTTAATTAACTGCGTTTCAATCCTTGTCGCCTTTTCTAATTCTTGTCTACTTCTAATTTCAGCTTCAATGTCAAGATAACATTCATGTTGAGCCTTTAATACGGTCTCAACAATGGCCTCACTTAAATAACCTCTTTCTTGAATTTTATAAAGTTCTTGTCGAAAAATCCTTCGCTTTACCTCATGATTGGAGGTCTCCATGGATTTCCACCACTTTCATTATCTGATTATTCCATCTTATCCGTTAATTATAGTGTAATTTTACACTATAATAATATGGAATTCAATCAAAATTTGGAAAGTTCCCTCTACATGAAAAAGATTCCATTTGTATGAACAAAAAAGGAATTTTAGCTGGAAATGTTGCATATACTAATAAAATCGGTCATAATGGAAATCTAATCAGATTAACCCATGGGGCTGATTGGGGTACTGGTGTCCTCCACGGTCTTCAAAACCGCTTGTGTCCTGCGTGCCAGGATAGCTGGGTTCGATTCCCAGGCAGTCCCGCCAAACTTCCAGTGTTTTTAAATGTTTTACCTCCGTCTATTACACCTTTTGCATGAGAACTTCCGTAAGGGATTCTGTTCCCCAACCGATATCTTTTAAGATTGAAGTTGAAATCATCATTCATGTCCCACCAAGTTGTGCGGATACACCTTCTTTTTGGCGAGATAATTAGTACAAACGATTAGTAGTTCATCTAATGGTCTACGTGTAAACTATATTGATAAAATGACGGTGTACCAAGTAGCTAAAGCAAAAGTAAATGGTATTAACAATTAAACGACAACAAAATTCGTTGTCGCTGTCTGTCGCGTTCTATTTAGTTCATTCTATGAATAACTCTTTAAAATGTTTGTGCATTAGTACCTGGGTTTCCTTGCATTTTGAATAACTACATACACAACCTACATCAACGTTTAGGTGAAAATGGAGTGTTCCAGTTGAATCTGAAACATAATTTGATATCCCTTCATGTTCTTAATCAAACCTTAATCTTTATTTAATCTTTTTCTACTTTAAGATCAGAATTAGTATGTTCATAGTCCCTAATAATTTCTTTTAGTTAATTAACTTTTGTAATTGTTCAATTACCGCTTCAAGAAATTCCGTTTTCACTTTGATTAATTCTTTCTTTGGGTATTTTTTCTTTAACCTCAGTGAAAACAGCATAACATAGAATTTTTACATTGGAAAAATACGGAATTCACGGATTGATTTGTAATAATTTTACAAATGGTTGTTATATTCTACTTAACCCTAAAAGCTATTTTAGTAACAGAAAGATATGATTCTCCCACATCTATAACAGTAGACGGAAAATGAGGATTGTTTATAGCATCCGGTAAACCTTGTGTTTCCAAGCATAGCCCTAAATATTTCTCAGATTGCACTCCGCGAATCAAATAATTCTCTGTCAATTGAGTTCCTGTGTAAAGAACAACGGCCGGCTGATTCGTTTCGATAACCAATAAACGGCCACTCTTCCTGTCATATAGGTTGATTTCCTCGTTGTAGTTGTCCCTTAACAAAAATGGATGGTCGTATCCGTTACCAGCAAGCACGTTTTGTACATGCTCTGAATGAATGCCATCCATAATCCTTCTGCCCTCTCTAAAATCAAAGACGGTTCCCTCGACCTCCAACATCTTACCAGTTGGAATCAATTCATCATTCAATTCAAGGAATCGATCGCTTTTTAAAGTCAATTGATGGTCCTCAACGGTTCTTTTTAGATTCCCACTTAAATTAAAGTAGGTATGGTTGGTCATATTTAAGATTGTTTTCTTGTCACAATAGCCTTCATACATTAGAGTCACTTCATTTTCTTCATTAAGCGTATAGATAACCCTAACAAATACATTCGCTGGATAGCCGCACTCTCCATTTTTACTAAAATAGTTATACTCAAGAGTAATAGAATCTTCATTTTCTTTAACAATAACATCCCATATAACTTTATCAAAACCCTTTATTCCACCATGTAGATGGTTGTATCCGTTATTTTGCTCAAGCTGATAAAAAACTCCATCAAGTTCAAACTTCCCTTCCTTGATCCTTCCAGCATGACGACCGACAATCGTTCCAAAATACGGAGAATGATTCTTGTATTCTTCAATCGTATCAAATCCTAAAACTACATTTTCTATTAGACCATTCCGGTCAGGGACATGTAGCTCTGTTATGATACACCCATAATTTATAACCGTCATTTTCATTCCGTTCTTGTTAGTTATCGTATGAGCAAAAATCTCCTGTTCCTCTTTCTTACTAAAATACTTTTGAATGACTTCCATCTTTGTTCCCCTTCTCTAAACGTAAGCTTTCAATAAAACGAAGAAATGCTTGCCTCCCAAATTCACTGCGTTTAAAGACCCCCGCATCCAACAATGCTTTTAGAAATTTTTGTCCTAATTCCTTTTCTAAAATTCCTTTTACTGATTCTTTGCATATTTGTAAATTGTATTTTTCCTTTATCTCTTCAGCCCACTTAAGATGATACTCCTGCACCAGATTCTCGCTTCCCAGCAAATAAGACTCAAGCTCATCAAGCTCTACCTTGAGGCGAGCAGGCAATACAGCAAGACCCATTACTTCAATCAAACCAATGTTCTCTTTTTTAATATGGTGAACATCATCATGAGGGTGGAAGATTCCCAATGGATAATCTTCAGACGTTCTATTATTACGAAGCACTAGATCAAGCTCGTACCTTCCGTTTTTCCAACGAGCGATTGGAGTTATCGTATTATGTCTAGTTTCATCAGAAAAAGCATGGATATCTGCTTCTTTATCTGAATATCCCTGCCACTTTCCTAAAATAACATCTGCAGCCCTAGCAATTTTTTCCCTATTACTCCCTCTTAAACGGATAACCGACAACGGCCAATTGATTGTGCTTGCATCGATTTCTGGAAAACTATCCATATCGAAAGTTATTTCATCAACAGCCTTTGCCATCGCAAATTCATGGCAACCACCCTGATAATGATCATGACTGAGGATTGACCCTCCAACAATAGGGAGATCAGCATTGGAACCGATAAAATAATGAGGGAATTTTTCTACGAATTCTAAAAGTCGATGAAACGTAAGATGATTAATAACCATATCTCGATGTTCCTTCGAGATGATTACACAATGCTCATTGTAATAAACATATGGTGAGTATTGGAAAAGCCACGGCTCACCACCTAGTTCTAATCGAATCATTCGATGATTGGAACGTGCAGGGTGGCCAATCCGCCCAACATACCCCTCATTTTCTACACATAGGAGGCATTTCGGATATTCTTTTTCCACATGCTTCTGTTCTCTATCCGAAGCGATTTGCAAAGGATTTTTTTCTGGCTTAGTTAAGTTAATGGTAATATCCAAATCTCCATATGGAGTCTCTGTGACATAACTAATATTTTTCGCAATACTCTTCGTCTGAATATAATTACTGTTTTGACTCAAGTCATAAAAATACGCTGTCGCGGCATGAGGATCATTTTCATATTTATGATAAAAAACTTCATTCACTCTTGAAGGAAGGGGAATAAATACATTCATAATTTTACAAGCAAAGATATCTTGATCGGATTGATGTTTTCCAATCAACTTTTCTTTTATAGCTTGGTCTGTTATCTGTTTTAACATATCAGGGATTGAGAGCGTCAGATTAGTTGTTACTTCTTCAGGGATCACTCTCAATCCCATCATATCCATCAACTGATTCTTTGTGTATACCTCATCCTCTGAATCTATCAACTGAATATCTATAGCTCGTTTCACTAATGATTGAATGATTGAATATATATCGATGTTCCTTCACCTCATTAATCCCTATAGTCATTTGGATATTATTGATGCCATTTCCATGCGTGAGCAATAATCTACCGGTAGGGATGTGCTTTTCCTAAGAGACAATTTAGCTAGTAGGATCTCCCGCTCGTCGCTCAGATGACAATTTAGGAATTAGCGACACGCAACCTCCATTGTCACTTAAATTTCCATAACGAAAAAAATCACGACTGCTTCCTAAATTGAAAAAGTCACTTTCTCCGACTTAAAAAAGATATTGAAGAGCAAAGATATCGACGGCAACAAGATCCACAACATGTATATAATCTCTTGAATACAAGTACCTTCTGGTGTATCATAATCATTTTCATATATTGAAATATGCTTTCTTAGACCTAGTACAACCCGGAGAAAAGCTGGAATTAGGTGGTGGTCTGGTTAATGATCCTAACTTATAGTAACCTTATAGATGTGCGCCTGTTACATTAAAAAAAGTAAAATGATATTTTTAAGTCCATTCGCAGCATTATTCCATTTCGTCATTTTTCCATCATTAATTTCCTATCGCCATAGTCATTCATTGTTTTTTCCATCGTTTCTGTAATCGGCATCGTTTGTAGTTCTACAAAAGTTACACCAGTTGAGAAAAAAATAATATGGTTTATTCGAAATTCTTCCATTTCTCCGGGCAAGGACTTGTGTCCCATAATCATTATTATAAAAATATATCATGGGCTTTCCATTGATTAAACAACAAGAGAAATAGCTGCAAAATGCACAACCCCATCAATTTTGACTAGTCTTAAGACATGATGCATGAATTCTTTTTCTTCAATATCTTTCTAAAGTAAACATTGCATCCCAATGGGTGGACTTTTTATAGCCAGTTTGCATATAGTCCAAAATGGACACATGATAGCCTTAATCAACTAAAGGATGAACCGCATGCGATTTAATATACCCATCTCCTCAAAGTACCAAGATGCTTATGTTCCCCCCCCCATTTAGTTTTTATAATAATGAACCTTTTCTAGTCTAATAGTTACGCCTTTACTTCTAAAGTAATTTCTTTTGCTGCACCCCCGATATTTGCCACATAAAGGGTAGCTGGATAGCCGATAGCCGCTTTATAGCGATTTCCGACTGCTAACATAATATTGTCGATTTCACCGTTTTCCACAATGGCAATCGCACAACCACCGAAACCAGCACCCGTCATCCTTGCCCCTATCAACCCTTTTTGCTCCCAAGATGCTTCAACTAACGTATCTAGTTCTTTTCCCGTTACTTCATAATCATCTCTTAATGAGATATGAGATTGATTCATAAGTTGACCAAACTTCTTAAGGTCTCCATTTTTCAAGGCTGTAAGAGCAGTTAAAGTTCTCCGATTTTCATATACCGCGTGCTTAGCTCTTTTCCTTATCGTTTCATCTTGAATCTGATGCTTGTTCTGTTCAAACTCTTCCACTGTTAGATCACCTAAAGACTGAATATTAAGGGTTTCTTGCAATTTTAGTAATGCTTCCTCGCATTCACTTCTACGTTCATTGTATTTAGACTCCGCCAATACACGGTGCTTATTAGTGTTCATAATCAATATACTATGCTGAGTTAAATCAAGGGGGGCATACTCATAGTTTAGAGTTTGACTATCTAACAGAATGCCGTGTCCTTCCTTCCCCATCCCAATTGCGAATTGATCCATGATTCCAGAGTTTACTCCAATAAAATCGTTCTCGACTTTTTGACCAGTCTTAATCATATCTAGCCTTTCTATTTTTAAGTCGAACATCCTTTCTAAGAGGACACCGGTAACGAGTTCAATTGAGGCGGATGACGATAATCCAGCTCGGTTCGGAATTGTACCATAATATAAAACATCCAAACCTAAATTTATAGGATAGCCTGCTTCTTTTATAAAATGAATCATCCCTTTAGGGTAATTAGCCCAGTCGTGATTCTTATCGTAGGAAAGGTCATTAATTTCAAATGCAATGATTTCTTTTTCAGGAAAATTCATTGAAAACATTCGAATTAAATGATCGTTACGCTTTCTGACAATCGCGTAGGTCCCAAAGGTAATCGCACAAGGAAATGAGTTCCCCCCATTGTAGTCCGTGTGTTCACCGATTAGATTGATTCGACCGGGAGCAAAGAAATATCGATTCGCTTCTTGTTGAAATTTATCTCTAAAGATTGATCGCAAAAGCTCAAAATCCAATTAACCTCCTCCTCTCTAAAATTTGATATTCTCAATAGACAATTTCGTTTACAAAAACTCAATCGCCTCTAACACGATATTTCCTATTATAGCAATCGTTAAATGACTTACGTTTTTACCAAGATGAACTTCAGTCATATTTTCGTTATTAATTCCAATAAATAACAAGCCCTCTGCATTAACCTCAACATTACGAGGGATGTCATCTGAAAAGCTCAATACCAATTTGTCTACAATACAATTTTTCTTCAGGGATATTTCAATTATTTCCTCATCTCGGATTTTTACTTTGCTCTGTTTAGCAATTGAACCCTCTAATACCTGATGGATTGGATGTTCTAACTTAATGGTTTGATAGATTTTTTCCATGTTAACGAGCCCAAATCGATTTCCTAAAGTATCATTGAAATGGGACTGATCCAGTAAATAGTGATCGGTATAGACCTTCAGCCAATTACTTCCCCAACCTACTTCGTCATTCACTAGACCATCTTGATTAATATATCCATAGGAACCATCCATCTTTGAGATACCACTTCCGGCCCATCTAAAGTAATGATCCAGAGTTAAATCCTGCGCTAAATCTTTTTGAGTCATGGCTAAATAATAGTTCTTATCACTGCCCAAACCAGAAACGGCCATATCGATAACCGTTTCTTTTTTAAACTGAATATCCTTCCAATTTAGCTCCTTACGATTCAACTCTTTGGAATCCGACAAATCTTCATCATATTGGTGGAGTGAAACTATTAAATCTGATATCCCCACGTTCCAGTCGTGTAGAGTATAGTTTAATTTCACCCCGACTTTATCTATACTTATGGGTCTATTTCCTTTTGTTTTGACTGCTTTTATATTGTTTAATTCCAGCTTGTTGTGAGTATGATTCAGTTCAATATTGTAGATTGAGAAGGGCTTGCTCCCTCCTTCTAAGGTAAGTCTCAGTTTACTTCCTATCACTGGTGCAAACGTTAAGACGTGGTGACTTTTCACAATCTCCCTATTTCCTTCTGGGATATCATGCCATTGCCCTTTACTAAAATACTCCAATGTCATTCCTTGTGGAAGCTTCTCATTATGGTGATTAAAAGTTATTTCACTACTCTGGTAAAAATCAATTACAACCTGATTAAAGCTTCGGTTGCTACCAAAGTTTATTTGATAAAACTCACTACCTAGTTCATTAGTTGAGATCCATCTCTTCGTAAAATCCCCTAAAAAAATAGATTTTGACAATGGAGCTAAAGCATTTGAACCTTCACCCTCACTAGAAACCTCTACAATTTTAGTTACGCTAGGATCATGTAAATACTTTGAAAGATTAGCAATATTAATAAAATCGTGTTCCTTCTTGGAGATAAACCTTTGGCCACTTAACATCAAGATCGACTGCTGCGATAACTGATTATCCACATCGATTTCAAGATAACGAACATTAGTAAAATCAAAATCTCCTACTCTTTTTCTAAAAAAAAGACCTTCACGTTGTAAATCTATCTCCAAATACACCCAATTATATTTTGACTCATTATATTTATTGGCAAGCTCCCCAAACAAATTAGGTTTTGGTGTAAATTCGACATAGTTTTCTTTATCTTTACAAAATCGAATGGTTGGCGTTTTATTTTCCTTATACCAATCAATCATTTCATTAAAATATCTTAAACAGAAACTGAAGTGAGTATAGTCTGAAGCATCCATACACATATTTCCTTGCCGTGGATACTTTAAGGTAATATCTTTAATCCCATTTGCCTGCAGCATGAAGGAGCCGTTACCACTGACATATTCTTTTTTATTGAAAGTAAGTGACACATCACCTTGTGATTCCACACTCCAATCCTCAATCATTTCTTCATTTAACATTTCAAGCCCATTTGCTAAAACGTAAGCATGTATCGTATCAAACCCAACATTTTCACCATCGTTTACCGAAACGCTGATTCGATAGAACCCTGGCTGATCAAAGGTTCTCCTGATGGTTTTACCATAGTATGACTCACCATCACCAAAGTCCCATTGAAAATTTAACTCTAAATTGGCATCCAGATTGATTTCAGCTGAAAAGTCATACTCCTTAGCCACAACAAACGTCTTGGAGCTGGATTTTATTCGTACTTTGAGATCCCTCGCTTCTTCATTTCGTTGAAGTTCCTTAACATCACCAACATATTCATCCAAAAACACAGGTTCTCCATCATTTCCGTAAATTTTATTATTGATGAGGATAATATTTTTGGCATATTTCAAGTAGATTCCGTGTCCGATAAAGCCACGGTTATCACTTTTATTTTCAAAAATTTCATTTTCCTCGATCACCCAATTCGTAGAAGGATAATCCACCTTATTTCGAATTGCAATTCCTGGGCCATTGTTATGATGAATTTTATTTCCTATTACTCTAAAATTTGTACCTGAGCCGTTGACAACGGCTATTCCTGCATTACCAAAGTTCTCAGGTGCATTTTTAAAATTTACGCCGTTATAGCTCACTTCATTCTCCATTAATACGGTGTTATCGGAGTTCCCTAGCCAAAAACCATAGCTAGAAAAGTTCGCCTTATTCCTTATATATGTATTTCCTTCATCCCATGCTTCAATCGCATTATTATTGGCAAAGGAAGTATCATTTTCTTCAAAGTAATTACCTGTAGACATCCAACCGTTTAAAGATCTAATAAATAGCCCATCTCCACCAAACCTCATATCGTTTTTGATGAATTTATTATTGTTAGATCCTGTCTCAATCAATACAGAAGACGAATCCCTCGCATGAACCTCATAGGGCTCCTTCCTAATTCCCCAGCTAAAATCATTTTCATAAAACTCATTTTCACTCGCATGCCATAGCCTTAACCCTACATTGGAGGTATGCGAAAAGTGATTACGTTTCACAATATTATGATTGCCGTTTCGGATGGTCAACGCACTCCATACATTCATAGCCTTGTTATACTCGATCATACAGTGATGAGATCTATCTAGAACAATCCCCCCTAAATCTTCATGTTCATCCCAGCCATGGTCTGGGTTGTGGTAATTATAGGAGAAATCATTGTTATAGATTTTGAATTGTTGACAGTTTTCTAGCTTTAAACCAATTTCAAAGTTCTTTGCACTTAAATTTTTGATTGTTACATTTTCGGCATCCCTTGAATATACCGCAATGCCATGAAATCCTAAGCTATCATCTTTTGCGAGCTTTGAATAACCATAACTAAATTCATTTTTATTATGCGACTCCTTATTTTTCTCCTTCTTCTTTCCACCAATGAATACCGCTCCATTGCCATCGAGTGTGATATGACTGGCACCGATTGTTATTCCCTCTTCTTCAAAAAAATAATAAACCCCAGGCAAAAAAGTAGTATCTTCTGTGATGACCATTCCTGACTTAGGAACGACGTACTGTTTCCCCATCCCTCTCCCCCCTATATATTAAAAAAAATGGTAGTTAATAATCTTTTAGTTAACTTTAAAGCTATGTTGTTTTTAATTTTGCTCCTACTCAATCTAAGTTCTGACAGAAAAACGGCACTTTTGTGACAGTTCAATTCTCTTTAAGCATCGTTTTATCACAAATAAGGTTCTTTCGTGACAGTTTGTTAAATTACAAGCTCAGTTTTTTCACAAAATCATGCTCTATCGGTTCAATTCGCACCACCATATTCCACTTTTTCACCTTGGCAAATTAGATTTTGTATCCAATTATTATTAGGTTATAGCTTCTTCAGTTTCCATATCAAAGAAATGCACAAAATCCATATCTAGTCCCATTTGGATTTTATCGTTTAAATGGATTGGTCGACTGTAACGGATTTTTGAGACTACTCTTTCATCATTTACCTCTCCATAAATGATTAATTCCGACCCTAATCTCTCAATAAAGCTCGCATTTAAATTGATTCTTGATTGCAATGTTTTATCAAACTTTGGATCATCATCGGCTAAAATATGCTCAGGGCGAATTCCCATTATGAGATTTCCATTTTCATATTTATCTAATTTCTGAACTTGTTCATCCGTTAGTTTAAAGTTACCAATTTTTGTATAAACAATACCTTTTTTTACAAACCCATCGACAAAATTGATTGCTGGTGATCCGATAAATCCTGCTACGAATTTATTTGTAGGTTTTTCATAGATTTCTTCAGGCGTTCCTATCTGTTGAATAACACCATTGCTCATAACAACAATTTTGGTTCCCATAGTCATCGCTTCGATTTGATCATGAGTTACATAAATAGTTGTAGCATTGGCATTCTTGTGAATCTTCACTATCGTTTCACGTGTTTGGTGTCTAAGTTTCGCATCGAGGTTGGAAAGAGGCTCATCCATTAAAAACACTTTAGGCTTCTTAACTAGAGCTCTACCAAGAGATACACGCTGCTGCTGTCCCCCTGATAATGCTCGAGGTTTTCGTTCAAGAAGCTCCTCTAACCCTAGATAATTTGCAGCATCTATAATCCGATTATGGATTTCCTTTTTATCTATCTTTCTCATTTTTAAACCAAAGGCCATATTTTTATATACAGACATATGTGGATATAATGCATAGGATTGGAAAACCATCGCAATATCACGATCCTTAGGTAAAACCTCATTCAAATGCATGTCATTCAGATATAAATCACCATCTGTAATCGATTCAAGTCCTGCAATCATTCGTAGTAATGTTGTTTTTCCACAACCAGACGGTCCTAGCAATACGCAAAACTCATTATCATTTATTTCAAGATTGACATTATTTACGGCTGAATAATCGCCATCATAGCTTTTCGATAAATCCTTCATTATTATTTTTGCCATTGTTTTCACCTCTTTACATTTCGTGAATTATCAATTAATTCATTAACAAATACCTTCATTTTTCCAAGGTTACGATTATCCCATGCATAATATGGAATCGCGTTCCAAGTTTGATTCTTCGTTTTTACCTTTAACTTCATAACTCCCCTTAATAAATCTGAAGCCCATTCACTATCAATCTGGGTATCTCGCTCGATGACAATATCATCCATTCCCTGTGGATTATCCGTTTCTTCAAAGGCATACACGACCGGCCCTCTTTGGAGGGCAATTTTTCCAAAAGATGCTTTCACTCTTGGGTCCATATGCACCTTCTTCACCTTCATATTAAATACAATTCCGAGCGTTTCTTCTCCATGAATGCTTGTATCAATACAAACATAGCCATTTTTCACTGCGACACCATTATTTGCTTGACCGCTATATTGATAGGAATATTCTTCACACCAGTTTGGAAGTCTAAAGCAAAGGGTTGAATCAATTTTTTGATCGGCATTTAGCTTAATCTCGATTTTTCCATCCCATGGATAGTTTGTTTTTTGAACGATATGAAGATTATTTCCGTTTATCTTGATTTTTCCATAAGAGCCGATATATTGATTGATAAAGAGTCTTTCTTTTTTTTGAGCATAAATATACTCCGAAGCACAAGGTAGGAACCTTGATAGATTAGTCGGACAGCAAGAGGTCTTAAACCATTCCTGTCTTCTACGATGTCCACCCTCTTCAAACGATTTGCCGTTTGCTTCTAATGGATTAATATAGAAGAATTTTTCGCCGCATAGCGAAACTCCCGATAACACCCCGTTATATAGTTCCCTCTCAATCACATCTGCGTATTTTGCATCCTCGTGTAATAAATTCATTCGTTGGTTAAAAAACACCATTCCGATGGCGGCACAGGTTTCTGCATAGGCTGAAAGATTAGGTAAATCAAAGTCTTCGGTAAATCCTTCATTCTCTTTACTGGAGCCAATCCCACCCGTAACATACATATTTTTATATACAATGTTCTCCCAAATTTTCGTGAGAGCGTTCATATAATCCTCTTTGTGAAAATATTTAGCGACATCAGCCATCCCTGTATACATGTACATTGCTCTTACAGCGTGACCACAAACAAAGGATTGATCCTCAACTGGTAGATGATCCTGATGATATTCTCGCTTGAAAAATAATTGCTTTTTATCTAAATATGGTCTGCCTTCACTTTGGTAGTTGTCCTTTCCTCTTTCAGATAACAGCCAATGCGCAAAATCTAAATATTTGCGATCCTTTTTAAGCTCATACAGTTTGACTAGTGCTAATTCAGGTTCTTGGTGCCCTTCTACCCAATTTCTTTTATGAGGTCCAAAGGTATCCAACCAATGCTCGACCATTTTTATCGATACTTTTAAAAGCTTTTCTTTCCCTGTTGCATAGAAATACGCGATTGCAGCTTCAATTAAATGTCCCCCACAATACATTTCGTGACGATCCATATCTGTCCATCTTAAACCACTATTCTCAGGATCAATGGTATAGAATGTCATAAGGTAGCCATCCTCCCATTGGGAAAAGGCAATAGCATCGATTATGGAATCAATTTTCGCCTCTAGATTCCCGTCCTTATATTGCATTAAAGAATATGCGGCGCCTTCAATTGCCTTATATACATCAGAATCATCGTAAAATCGACCTTCAAACTCTAATTCCTTCGGCAAAGGTTTATCCATTCCTATTTCGAGGTATTTTCCTGATTTAATAAAATTTTCTACCCTTTTTGTTTCTATACAACGATCTACAACTGTATGAACCGTAACTCTATGGTGAGTTTCAAGTATAGGATTCCAGAATGGTGAATCAATCTTTACATCTGTAAAAGGGATTGCTCGACAGACGTGATCAATATTCTGAACCGTAAGCGCCATCCTCTATTCCCCCTCCTTATCTATTGACAACCTCAATATTCTCAGTAATTCGTGACCCTTTTTAAAAAAACTAGTAAAATAGCAAGCTACGTAAGATTTCTACGCACCCTTCGTTCCTGTTCTTGCAATCGATCCCATAAAGTGCTTTTGGAAGATAACAAATAATAGGATTAACGGTAGTGTTGAAACGATGGCAGTAGCCATTTGTACGGATGGTGTTGATGTATATCTTCCTCCCATCATAACCGTCATACCTTGTGAGATTAAAAACATTGGCATTTTACTAATCAAAATTTTCGGCCATAGGTAGGATCCCCAAGTTCCCATAAAAATTAAGATTCCCGCTGCTAATAATGGGGCTTTAGAAAGAGGTAGTACCATCTTAAAGAAAACCCCTATCCGACTCATCCCATCCAAAATCGCCGCTTCCTCAACTTCCTTCGGGAAGGATAAAAAGAACTGACGCATCATAAAGGTAAAATATGCAGAAAAGATAAATGGTACAATTAACCCCATATAGTCATTCGTCCAGCCAAAGAGATTAGCAATCATGATGTATTTTGGTACTAGTGTAATTTGACCTGGAATCATCATGACTCCCAAAATAATGGCAAACCACGCACCTTTAAATGGAAATTCAATTCTTGCCAAAGCATAACCACCTAAAGCAGATACGAGCAGAGTTAATAAAGTTGTGGTAATCGAAACATATGCTGTATTTAATAGCCAGCGAACGAGCTGAACCGATTCTTCATCACTAAATCCAAATAAGATTTTTTTATACGAATATAAAGATAAATCGGATACAGTCCAGCCTGTTGAATAAACATCTAAGCCCTTACGTAGAGATGCGATTACCGAGAAGATGAACGGATATAGTGTAATAATCGCAAATAAGATTGCAGCTAATGTAAAAATAACGGTTACAACTTGATAAATGATTTTTGATCTTTTATGTGGATTTTTTAATGGGTGAGTTGACTTTTTAGGTAAACTTCCTGTTTTCAACTCACTATTTTCGGTATTTACATGATTTAAATCCATTTATTTCACCTGCCTTTATTAATAAGTTTGATCCTTGAATAGTTTTCTTTGAACTAAAGTGAATCCTATGATAATGATTAAAAGCAAGAAGGAAATGGCCGCAGCACGACCCATTTTACTTTGGGTCCAACCCACATAATACACATAATAAACAACTGTCCATAGTGATCCTTCCGCACCACCAGTTGCTGGGGCATCCCCATATTCAGATAACATCTGGACAATATCATAAACCTGAAGGGCCCCGATAAAACCAGTAGCCATAAGGAAAAAAGTTTTATTATTTAATAGAGGGAAAGTGATATGAAAAAATTGTTTGATTCGAGAAGCACCATCTAATGAGGCCGCTTCGTAAACATCATTTGGGATTTCCTGCAGTCCCGCTAGATAAATTAACATGGCATAACCAGCACCTGACCAAACAGACATAATAATCGCTAGCGGCATGGTAAAACTTGGGTCTTCACGCCATTGAACTGGTGGGATTCCAAAAAACGATAAAAAGTCTACTAAAGGTGTAGCGGGTCTAAACATTCCATCGAAGATGATAACGAGAGCTGCGATAGCTGTTACAGTGGGTATGTAATAAGCGACCCTGAAAAAGTTCTTTCCCTTTGCATTGTGTGCGATTAAGGCTAAGATAAGTCCTCCAAAAGTAGTAAAGACAACCGCACCTAGTGCATAATACATTGTTTGCCATACCGCTTTTTGAAAAATAGGATTCTTAAGGGCCATAATGTAGTTATCAAGACCAACAAACTTAATTTTTCCGTTAAACGGATCCAAAATATCATGGCGAAGCATATCATAATTAGTAAATGAAATAATAAAGGCTATTAAGATCGGAAAGATCGTCCAAAAAAGCAAATAGAAAATAGATGGTGCCATAAATAAATACCCGATTGCATAGTCAGAACGTTCTAATTTCGTTAGTTTTCTTTTTTTAGGATTAAATTTCATACGTTCTTCACCTTCCTTTCTGCCTAAAGCGAACTTGATTCTACAACAAAGGAGACTAAAAATTAGCCTCCTTTAAATTGTAAACATAAATGACTTATAGATTAATTAACCTTAGCTTCTGGATTATCTGGCTCAATATCATTTTCTAGAAGCTGAATATTTATGGACTTTTGGCCTTCCTCAAGCTTCCTGATAACTTGCTTTCGAACGGAATTCTTGTCTAAGGCTCCTTCTTTCATCGCTTCATTATAGGCAAGAGTCACTGCATCTTGAACTGGAGTGTACATATCAACTCCGCTTACATTGTAATCAGATGTTGTAACTACCCCATTGTTAGCAATCCAAACAAACGCATCACGTTCTTCAGGCTTATCGAACCATGAATTTGCATATTGATCAGCCCAATCCTTTCGAGCTGGGATTCCTAGTCCTCCAACCTCTGGACCCCGAGCACCCATCCATGCATCAGTTGTTGTCATATATTTGATGAATTCTGCAGCTGCTTCCGCTTTCCAGCCTTCTAAGTTTTTGTTCATAACAACACCTTGATTGTACATTTCAGCATGTGGCTTTCCATCATTACCTAGAGGTACAACCAATGAACCATAATCAACATTTGTAGGAACTCTAGCCTCACCAATCCCTTTGTCCTTACGATAGAAGCCAGTTGGTGTCCAGTCCCCAGTGGGATAAATCGCAACGTTCGCTGCAGAACTGAAGGCGATCGCTGTTTTACCGGGAAGTACATCAGCAGCTGCTGTAACCCAGCCATTATCCGCATATTCAGCAATCTTCATAATTGCATCAACATATTCTTTTTGAGCAATGTTGTTCGTTTTATTTAAGGATTCTCCACCATAACTCCAGAATAGCCACCACCAATACATTAGTGAGCTTGTTCCAACTGTGTAATACGGGTACGTTTTTCCATCCTCATACTCTATTGTCTTCCCTTTATATGTATCATGAAGGGCAGACATAGCCTTTTCGAAATCCTCTAATTCCCATCTTGTATCACTGTTAACATCTAATCCAGCATTCTTAAACATTTCCTTATTGTATAAGAAGGTTACAACCGAGAATGAGTTTGGAACCGCATAATATTCATCTTCAAAATTCCATACATCAATCGTTGCCGGGATAAATTGTTCCCAGAAATTCTTTTCATAATATGGACTTAACGGTTGAATAACAGCGTCTCTCCATGAAGAGGCCATACCTAGATCCAAGTGGAATACATCTGGGCCCCCACCTGCAGCTACTTGAGTTTTAAGAGTATCCTCCCAGCCTGCATCGGAAATGTACTGACCGTCAATTGAGACTTCAATACCTGTTTTCGCTTTATATTCTTCTTTAAACTTAGCAAAAATATCTTCTTGGTTCGGAATGAGATCCCAATATTGATACGTTAATTTAATTTCCTTTGGCTTATCGCCCTTCGGTTCTTTCTTTTCATCGGTATTCGATTTGTCGGAACATCCAATCATACTAATCACCAGAAGAACACTCATCATGATGATCGCAACTCGTTTTAGTACCATACTCATCCATTTACCCCCTAGATCTTCGTCATCTTTTTTATGAATAAAAATGAATTCCAGAGCTGTCTGACATGGTGGTGAAACTATTTATGTTCATGTTTTGGTAGCAAATTCTATTTGAATGCGCTTTCAATAATTATCAAAAGAAAAATAAATATTATGGAAGCTATTCAAATTTTCATCTCCATGGATTACTTTCTATAATGTCTGTGGTGGATTCATAATAATATTGGTGGTGCGGACTGAATACGCTATTTGGTACATTCAGTTATTTTTATTGAATAAAATCTTTGAAGTAAGTTCACTTGTTGGAGTGTGGTTAATTAATAATAGGAAGCTTCTAAATCTGATCGTTCACCACCCTTCTTAGTAAATTGTAAGATTACTTGACCGTTACTATAAGAATATTAAAAGAAAATAAGCTAAAGTTATTTATATTTCCCTTTAAACATTATAGCAAACGTTTTCCCTCTAATTACACATTAAACCTTATTAACTATACTGTCAACATCTAAAATCTGAAAAATTAAATTTTTCGGAAAACTATATTATGGAACAAACAACTACATTGTGGTATCTCAGATAAACCGTTTTTCTATTTTCCGAATAGTATATAAATTTACATAAAGCTATGATATAGTCTTTGTAAGACATCGATAATTTTTTCAGCAGCAAAATCTTACATTAGGGAAGATTTTCTTACTAAAATGACCTAACAAAGGAGTGGTGCTCATGAAAAGAACCAGCTCTCCACCTGCCCCTACTAATGCAAAACTATCAAAGAGAATCCTAGCTTTCCTGATTGATACTCTATTAATCTATTTCATACTCTACCTTTTCAGAAAAGCCTTTCTATCTCCTTCTGAACTAGATTTAGAAATACAAATTAAAAATAGCATCATGAGTGGTATATTACTCTCTTTCTACTCCATCTTGATGAATGGCCGAACAATCGGAAAAAGAATCTTGAAAATAGAGATCATTAGCAAAAATGACCAAAAACTAGATCTTATGACTCTTCTAAACCGTGAAATAATGGGAAAGGTATTTATTGAAAGAGCAAACCTTTGGATTATACTCATCCTGTTTTATACAGGTGTATTGGATAACATCCTAGATAATGGTATCAAAAACCCTATAATTCTAATCTTATGGTATTTGATCAGTCTTCCGTGGTTGATGTTCCTTTCTTTTGCGATACTCGTTAATAGTAATGGACGAACTAGTCTCCATGATCTTGTATCGGGAACAAAGGTGATTGAAAAAGAGTATAGAAGAATGAACCTTCAAAAGTACAAGTAAACTGATGGTGCGACCTAAAATAATGAAGTAAAAATAATTCGAATAATAAAAGCGAGAAACCTCACGATGGACTTCGTGTGGTTTCTCGCTTTTATTACCAACTTCACTTTCAAAAAAACAGCCACATTAAAAGCAAATAACAGCAGAAACAATGTTCTTTACTAATTTGAAGTGGTGAAAATCATAAAAAGAAAGGCTTTTTCGTGTTGTTTGTTGTTTTTAGACAAGGTTAGAGTTGATAGGGTAACCGCTGTTGATTTCCACGAAAGGCTTCGCTTTTTAGAGGGATGATTGTGGAGCATCCACGGATGTAACTGCGGGGGTCTCCACAAAACCTTACTTTTTCGCCTTACCGCAGCTTTCCCTAATGACTAAACTTGTGTCTAAAACGATCTTAATTTTATAAGAATCTTCGTCATTGATCATGTTTAGCATTTTCTCAGCTGCCTTTTTACCAACTGATTCCATCTTTAAATCAACGGTTGTAATTTTTGGATAAGAAATTTGTGATAATAAAGTATTATCAAAACCAATAACGGAAATATCCTCTGGAACCTTAAGTCCAGCTGTTCCACATGCGCCAATTACTCCAATTGCCATTAGGTCATTACACGCAAAAATGGCTGTTGGTCTTCTCTCAGATAAAAGCAGCTTCAAAATTTTCTCTTCAGTTTCCGCTATACCTTCTTTCACGTTACCATGACGAACTCTAACGAGTTCTTTATATTTAAATTTGTTTTTTTCCAACATATTTAGGTAGATTTTTTCTTTCAAATCATAGGAAAAGCTGCTTTCCCCTCTTAGAAATGTAATCTTTTCATGGCCAAGCCCAATCAGGTATTCAAAAGCTTCTAAAGTTCCAAGTTCCTCATTATAGCTAACAAAATTCAAGTCAGAACGAGAGGAATTCGCATTGACAATGATGATTGGCAACTCAGTGGAAGCCTCCACATAAAATCCAGTATCCAAATTTTCGGCTGCAGGATCAATAACGATGATCCCATCAACCTGCAGTGATATCATCTTATTCGTTAATTCTCTTTCTAGCTTTGCATCTCCAGAAGTATTATTTAAGAAAATCGTGTACCCCTGGCTTCTGGTTACTTTTTCAACGGCTTCAACAATCGTCGGGAAGAAAAGGTTTGTTAAGCCCGGCACAATAACTCCAATAACTGACGTTTTCTTCATAATTAAGCCACGTGCAATGATATTTGGCTTATAGTTTAGTTTTTCTATAGCTTTTTCAACTCGTTCTCTTGTATCATGTTTAACTGGATAATTGTTATTCATTACCCTTGATACAGTTGTAATCGAGACACCTGCTTCCAAAGCTACATCGTTGATTGTAGCACTTCCTGTTTCGTTTTTAAACATCCATGTCACCCCCATTATTATTCTTCAGAATCCGTTCGATATGATTGCTCAATATTTTCTGTATTTTAGAAAAGGATTTCTATTATTTAGTATAATAAATTTTTTAGAGAATAACAGTAATATTAATTAAATAATTTAATTAATAGAGAAATATTTCTACTTATTTTCTAAAAATTAGATGTAGTAATAGCTCATTATTAGGAAAATGAAATAGAAAATGGCTATTCAAATGTAGAGCGGGGAATTTATCCATTTAACAAGAAACAATAAACAATAAACAATAAACAAGCGAAACAAAGATTCCCTTGTTCCGCCTGCTTAATAACGTATTTGAATTGATTAGTCTTCCTTTAAAACTGGAAACTCCGCAATTCTTAATCTTGCACTTCCATAAGGAATCAATTCGATTTCTTCTTCTATTTCCTTTGAAACGACTGGACTGATTGGTAAAGTACCAGCTGAATTCATTTCTAGTTTCCATTCAGGAACCTTTTTTCCTTTAGCAATCAGCTTAATCATAGCCCCCTCTGGTGAAAAAGGTTGTTTGGAAGTAGTCGATCCTTTTTTCACGACAAAAGATTGTTCGGCATTTTCTCGATTAAGTTTTAATGCGTAATTCCATTCGGATTCCGGTACCACTTCTAAATTCGGAAACGGATTGTTCCCACTTCGCTTTCTCCATTTCTCTTTCACTTTTAAAGCATAGACGAGCGGTCCTCTAAGAATCCCTACTGCATTATCCGCTCTTCTTTCAAATTCCATTTCCATCGGAAGCTCTAAAGCAATAAGGTCTCCATTTTCCCATTCTCTTTCTAAAGTAAAGTAGCCTTTTTCAATTTGATTAATTCGGACTTCCTTATCATTAATAGACAGATTCGGATCCTTGCACCATTTAGGAATTCGTAGCTTCAAAGGAAAACTTACTGGTCTATTTGTCTGCACCTGGATAGAAATGTTTTCATTAAAAGGATAGGTTGAATCAACATGAAGCATAACATTTTCTCCATTGCCAACAACACCACTCACCTTACATGGTACATACGAAACAGCAGCAAGTCCTTGATCTGGTGTCGCCATCCATAATCGTGCTGCTAATTTCGGCCACCCCTGGTGCATATTTGCCGTACAGCAGCCAAAATTCGGTTCAAGACCGAACATATTTGACTCATCTCCATTTAATGTCCAATTTCTACTCGCTTGCGTACAAAGCACCTGATTAACCTGTTGGTCATATTGATGCCCATGCCAATCAGCAGTAATCGTGGCTGGAAAAGCGTTAAAAGCAACTTTTTCTAAAATATCGGCAAACTCGCCATCTCCAAATATTCCCGTCAAGTTTTCTAACGTGTACATATATTCTACAACCGCACATAGCTCGACCCCTTGGCTCGGATGCGTGCCCGCTAACCACTCGTCACCAGAAAACATGCCATGCACTTGTCCATGGTAATTCATTAAACTTTTGATTCCTTTTAAGGAAGCCGTTTTATCCCTGTCGCTATTTGTTTGCAAATAAGATAAGGCTGGGTATTTTAGCCCCATTGCTACATTCACAACATGGACCCTATGATCAAACCTTGTCTGATAACGCCAAAATGGAAAATTCGAGTAAATTTCCGTCCAGTCAATCGATTGCTTACGAATAACTTCAGACAGTTCAAGTAACCATGCTTCCCCTGTTCTTTTATAGAGCCATTGAAGACTAAGCATATTTTCGCTTCCCCTGGCTTGTGCCCACTGGGCTAGAGGTCGCTCTTCAATATGCTCTTTTTGATAACGAAAATATTTCAGCATAAACGGGATAACTCGATTATCCTTCATTACTTCTTCATACTGCATCAATACCTTTAACATGACCATTCGGCTCCACCAATCATCATTGGTTGATGGACCGAATTGTCCCTCTGAATTTTGGCTCCCTAGCGTCCATTCAATCCAAGGCTGCACTTTATTGATTAAGTTTTCATCCATCAATAAATACGCTAAAGGTAATAAGCCATCTAAGTAATATGGTCCCCTCTCCCAGCTTTCGCCTGTGCCACCTAGCCAGCCACTGTTAGGACCGACATCATCCCAGTGGTCGCCAAGTTTCCCAGTGAATCCATTTGCCTGTATCAATAATTGATCCTTTAACCAACCTTCAGGCTCAATAGAACCTAGTGGTAACTCCATAAATTCCGTTTTTAAGAGGTCGTTTTGCTGTAATTTATCAACTTGTTCCACTTCAACCAACTCCATTTTTCATAAAATTCAGTCATTTGTAATCAATTATAAATGCAATTGTTTTCGTATTGTAGAAACAAACTGAACCTATTTTTGTAAAATCTGAACCAAGAATATACAAGATTTCTTCTGATTATGTGTACTTTCTGTTAAACTATATGTGTATGATTTTAGAATTATTTGAAATGATATGGTTGGAGGCACAAACATGACGATTCTACAATTCAAGGTTCCTTCTATCCCACATTTCATCATGTGTGGAGATGACACCTATCAGGTAAACAACTCCCATCCTAACCGAAGAAATATCGAAGTATTTGATTTATTGATTGTTACAAGTGGTGCGCTCTATTTGGGGGAAGAGGATAGGCAATGGAAAGTACAAGCAGGAGAAGCACTGATTCTGAGTCCGGATTGTTATCATTATTCCACTCAAGGCTGTTTAGAAGAGACCCATTTTTATTGGCTTCATTTTCAAACGGCGGGAAAATGGTACGAAATAAAGGATTCAATCAGTAAAGAAGTACATAAGACTACTATTACTCCGTTTCATAAAAACGATTTATTCACGATTGATTTACCAAAGTATTGTAGACTATCAAATCCAACCCTCATCTATGAAATACTACGAAAACTGCTCTTACTTGTTGGTCATGTATCAAGCAAATCTCGCATGCAGGAACAAGCTTTTTTCCAAGAGATTCTGATGCAAATACATGGTGACTATCAACCAAAAGTTAACACAAACGCAGTACAAATTGCAGAAAAAGCAGCCAGCTATCTTCAGCAGCATTTTCATCAGGCATTATCTTATATACAACTCAGCGAGAGCCTAAATTTCCATTCTGCCTATATCACAAGATGTATGAAGCAAGTGTACGGCTGTACACCCCAAGTATATTTAACGAGATATCGGATTGAGCAATCAAAGCTTTTCCTTCTCAATACCGATAAATCTGTTGGAGAAATTGCTGAAAAAGTAGGATTTTCAACCACATCGTATTTTACAAAAACCTTTACGAAACAGTTGAAAATTTCACCCTTGAAATATCGGAATCAGTTCAGATGATTTTTTATAATTTGACACCTATAAATAAACAAAAGGATCAGAAATTCTGCTCCTTTTGTTTATTTATTTGCAAATTGATACGCTCTTTTTTTATAAATCTCTACTTCATATAAATCCTAAACACCTTACAGTTCACTTCTCCAGATGGAAATGATAATATAGTTTGCTCTCGAATCTTTATTCCAAATAACTTCTTTGCAATCGCTATTTTCATACCCTCAACATGATATGCATTTTTATCAATTCTCAATTGCTTTACTTTTTGTTCCATTTGGCTATTTGTTGAAAAATCAATTGGTTTCCCTTAGGTGTGTTTTTATATGACATATGACTCTCCTTTAATTTTTTTGTGTTCATTCTACTCTACCAAAGATTCATTTTTATTCAAAAAAGGTATTTCTAATTTACTGTTAGATTTCACTGTAAAATCTTGAGTTTCAAGCTTAATATCCACCATATTAACTCCGAAATTCTCTATTGTTAACCTCTCATCGGTAAATCTAATCATTAATCTATTGCCTTTCCACATAAACGGAAAAGAGATTTCTTTTGCAAAACTCGGTAATTTTGGGTGTAGCTCTAATTTTTCAGACTGATTGCTATTACGAATTCCAGAAAATCCGTGTACGATTGCTTGCCAAACACCACCAGCATTGGCGATGTGAATTCCTTCTGCTGCACCAAGCTTTGGAAGGTCTAAATCAATTCCTATCGTCTTCAAAAAGAATTGCTCAGCTTCTTCCTTTTTTCCAATCCATGAAGCGATAATCGAATGTGTCGATGGAGATAGTGAAGAATCATGAGTGGTAATCGGCTCATAATATTCGTAGGCTGCCTTCATTTCTTCCCCACAAAAGTGCTGTGGGAATAACATCATCAGCGTGAGAACATCAGCTTGTTTCAAACACTTCGAGCGATACATTTTTTCTTGTGATACATAATGTCCGAATGGTTTAGATTGGTCCTTCCACACCTCTTGAAAGTTAATATCTTCAAAGCTCTCGAAGTCCTCAGATTGAAGAATTAAACTCCTGATTTCATCCTTCGGGATTGGTAGGCCGTCCCGAACACTTTTGAATTGGTCAAATTCTTCCGGTATGATGTTTAATCTATTTTTTAACAATGGATACACTTCAGGTTCGCGTTTTTCTATGATTCTAGCCGCTACAATCACTATTTCGAGGTTAAACTTCACCATATAGTTTGTAAAGGCATTATTTTTCGTAAAAGGTGAATACTCATCTGGGCCCATGACAGCTGATAATTCATACTGGCCAGAAGGGCTTCGATAGACCCGACTAACCCAATAACGAGCTGTTTCCACTAATATTTCAAAACCATTTTCTATTAAAAATCGGATATCGTCTGTTGCCTTAAAGTAATGCCATAATGCATAAGCTACATCCGCTGTGATGTGAACTTCATGGTCAGCATATTGCCAGTTCGGGCATTGCTCTTCACCGGTCAGACCAGATTCCCAGGCAAAACGTGCACCTTGATAGCCATAGCGTTCGGCATTTAGCTTAGCACCTTTCAGTGTTTGATATCGATAGAGCACCAGGTTTTTAGCTGCGTCAGGATTGGTATAGATGAAAAATGGTAATATAAAAATTTCAGTGTCCCAAAAATATCGTCCAAAATACGCCTCGCCCGAATGCCCCTTGGCATCTATGGACACACGCGAATCTTTACGAACATTACTTCTCAATAGATGGTAGAGGCTAAAACGAATGGATTGTTGGAACTGGTCAATACCTGTTAACTTAATATCGGAATTATTCCATAACTGCTCCCACACCTTAGCATGTTGATTTTTCAACAGGTCGTACTCCATTGGGGCATGCTTCAATAAAGTATTCCTTACTGTTACTAATGGATCTTGCCCATGTAAATCTCTATCTGTTGCAATCGCACATAGTTTCCTAAACTCATAGGAAGTAAGTTCTTCAGCAGCGATTTCGGTTTCGTAATAGATATGGTTTTTATCTTCCTCTACTGTCCACTCAACCAAATGCCCAGTAGCGATTAAAGCCCCTTGGACAACCTGTTGCCCTTTATCAGTTATTAGTTCGGTTTGGATGAACTCGCCGTCGGAAGATGTTTGGAAAGTTTGAAAGTGATTGTATCCATTTGTACGAACATTTCCGTTTATGCCCGCAACGATTCTCAATTTCCCATTACCTTTAAGAAGCTCAACTTTTACCTGTTGGACACTGAGATGATCACAATCCATGCTGACAAAACGCTCATAGCTTAGTTTCAATTCATGGCCTTGATTGGTCTGCCAAATAAAATTGCGCTTCAATGTCCCGTCATTCATGCTAAGAGATCTGCTATAATTGCGAATATTACTAGCATCCAAATGTAACGGTTCATCATTTAACCAGATCCTCCATTCCAGCATCCAAGGAAGATTCACCATGACTTCTTTTAGCAGCGGATGAATGCCAACGATACCTGGAATAAAGGTCCCCCACTTAGACAACATGTGGCTTGATTTTTCCAAGGTCACGTTTGTTGGCAGTCGAAGATATTCCTCAGCTTGGTTTTCTTCCTTTAATCCTTCTTCATGTGAGCCCCTAATGGAAAGGTATCCATTTCCTGTTGTAAAAACGCCTTCATAATGTTTCGTTTGGTAGACATTAAAAGCTTCTTCTTGAATCAGCCAATTGTGTTCTTCTTTGCTCGAAACTTTTGACATGGCGATGAGCTCCTTTACCATTCATCTTTATGCTATTATTAATTTATGAGGAGAGACTCTTGGTGGAATGGACATATCTATTTGTTAAATTTGATTATTTTAATAGAATAGCCAAAAGTAAGATATTATATTAAAAGTGTGTATCGGTTTTTGTATTAGTGGGTTAATAAGGCTAAATTTTAGTGTAATAGTTGGATTTGTCAATTTGATGTTTGAAGATCGGATGACAATATAGAGCCATATTAACGCCTGGGTAGAAGTAAGACTAATTTATGGGCGGAAATCTATTAAGGTCCAAACAATTCAATACTTAGAAATAACAACAAACTTTACGATAGTGGATTATATACTAATCCTTTTCTTCTACCAAACTCATTTTCTTCTTATACTTGCGTGGTAGTCTTTCTTTTACCGGCAACATGTCAGGGAATTTTTTATGTGGCTCGAGCTGATACCAATAGGCAGTGCTCGAATAATCTCCCATAAGTTTATTCGCATGCCCGTGCTCGATAGTCACTTTAATTGATTGAGAAAAATGTATTGGGTCTTCTATATGGAAGTGGTACATCGAATTTTTCCCTCGCCATGGATTTTCTTCATCTCCAGAATTCAAGTGGATGCCGAAATAAGGCGTGCTAAATTCATCTTTTGGACAGAAGGCGGTATTAAAATAATCTTCAGTTCCCGTTCCGTAAATCGAAGGTGTTTCCTCACCATCGATAAAAATCATATCGTCTCCTTCCCCGTACCAATTATTTTTCTCTTGGGCAAAGCAGTCGATATTTAAATTACAGCCTACATAATGCCCCGTTCCTTCCGCATCCAGAATGAGATAGTTATCTTCACCCCTTAAGTTCGGCTTTTTCCAAAGCACATCTAGTATATATTGCTGTCCCTCTTTTGTTTCCCAGAGTGGTGCTTCGATTGGCATCTCAGCTCCCCATGACCCCGTCGCATTTTCTCTTCGCCACTGAGCATGAAAACGACCGATGTCTTCGTCAAGCTTGTCGTATTCCTCGTAATCAATGTAAAAATAAAAATTTAGTTGTGAATCACATTCATTGACGATTTCAATTTTGGCAGCCTTCGCATAGGGCATCGCAAAGTAGCAATTAAAGCCTCTGCCATTATCAGGAGCCATAACTAGAGGAAGAGACCAAAAATCTTTACTGATGCCATGACCAATTCCGAAAAAATCACCAATCGGCACTTCGACACTCGGATGTTCCTCTCCGTCCCAAATCATCCGAATCAACACCTTCCTTAGAAAAAACTCTTCCCCTAAAGAATTATGCATCGTACACCAAATATGTCTGATGCTTCCCGCACCTTGAATATCTCCGATTACACGTGTTTCTCCTGGCCCAATCTCATACCAATCATAATTTCCACCCGTACGATCAAAGCTAGAAATCCTTTTTCGTTTACACCTTCTGATTCTTGCCAAATCAGCGAGTGTACTATAACCCATTCCCATGTGATCCCGAACCCCCTTTTTCATCGATTAAATATTGAATTATCGTTTCAAACAAATACAATCCAGCTGGATTATGATGAATGCCAGAAGGTTGTGCTCCTAATCCTCCCTCAAATCTTAATGTTGTGGCGATTAACTTGCCTTTACCGATCTGCTTTTCAAACAAATAATTCGTGAGTTCAAAGGTCCGTGCATCAAGACGATCCATGATTGTACCGTGTTCCGGAAGTCTAGAAGAATCAAAGGCTGTGTCTGTCGCAAGTCCGTAAAACACTAAACCGGTGTGATTCTCATGTGGAAATCGATTCATAATCGAATGAGAGTGAAATAATTGAATCGACTCTCGCCAAAATGGCAGCTTCTTAATCCGAAATTCTCCATCTCCCCGTTGGATATAGAAAACCTTCCCTCCCTTTTCCATAAATTCATAATGCTGCGGTTGAAGCAAGGATGTTACGACGACCTTTGCATCTACATTTTTATCATCAAAAACGAACACATTTCTCAGTTTGGGATATTTTATTTCTAGACCAGATAGCAATTGCAATAAATCATTCACAATTATTTGTGACAGATATGGATTAAGCTTCTCGTTTGGGAATACCCAAAATGGCCATTCATTGGTGACTTCCTCCTGGCCACCTTGAAGTTTTACAGTGAATAATAGTTTAGTAGGTGTATCCACTTCTGGTAAAAAAACTTCAGCAATCCCAACCTCTTTCGACTCACCAACTTCTAACTCAATGTTGGAGATTTCACCTTTGGCGAGCTTAATATTGTTGCTGTCCTGTAATTTCCAAGTTAAAACCGCATTTTTTAGTTTGTGTTGATCGTAATGTGAGATATATAAGTGGGGTCTGAAGTTGTCGTTGGAAGAATAATTATGTGCGTCCCAGTGGATTAAGCGATCTCCACCATTTATCCAGCTTCGGCGGTTATCCCATGTTAACGAAATGACCGTGCTGTGATTGAATTGTTTAAATGCTGCTGGCCTATGATTCGGATGGCCAAAATCATCAAAGATAGAGCTAGTAGCAATTGGATTTCCTTTTATAGACGTTAATACATAGCCAGTAATCTTTTGATAAGAACGAACTAGCTCTAATACGGCTTTCCGATAAACATAAGCACTGCAGTTTGCATTTTCGACTAAGTATTCGGTAGAAAATGGAAGGTTTAAACAATTCATTTTTTCTTCCTGCCGATACCAATGCCAACGCTCATCTTTCGAACCGGGATTTTCGATTAAGTCATCTTTCAACCACCAAGGCAGATTCCTATCATAGTGTTCCTTAATTTTTTCGATATCCCTATAAATATCATAATCACAAAACTCACCGAAAACCCATGGCTTATTTTCACGCCAGGAACCGGCAAATTGATTCATTAAATCTCGGTAGAAATGAACATCATTATAAAAATGATAGTCATAAAAATCGGCGTACTCCTTTAATAAACCGCCATAGCATTCCCCAGAACCACTATTGTCCCTAATGATAGCATTATTCGTTAAACGCTTCGCCATTCCATACAGTTCGGATAAAAAGTCAGCATTTACAGAATGGTCGAGTTCACAGCCGAGAGTCCATAAGATAATAGACGGATGATTACGAATTTCTCTAATAATACGGTCATACTGATAAAAAACACGGTTATTCATTTCAGAAGAAACCTCTGGTAGCCACAAAGGTAATTCCTGCCATATGAAAATCCCCATCTCATCAGCGATTTCAAAATATTCCTTTATTGGTACATACAAGCAATGCTTGACTAAATTGAACCCGCTCTCTTTTACTTTCGTAAGCTCTTCGCGGATTTCCTCTCTCGTTGGAATTGGTGCAATACTCTCTGAATACCATCCCCAATGTAACACACCACGAAAATAGATTGGTTTGCCGTTTAAATAAATCCGGTCCCCTTGAATATGTAAATCTTTAAAACCAAATTGGGTTTGCTTAGAATCGATTTCCTTTCCATCGAGCAATATCTTTATTTCTAACGTATATATCACAGGACTATCAGGATTCCATAATTGAATGGCATTATTCAGATTTATATTCATCGATAGATTGGTTAAAAGTGAACCATAAGGAATTGATATTTCTTTAGTAGAAGTGTTTTCTAGGAGTCTGTTTGGTTGGTAAAGAACTGATTGAATAGTAATAGATTGGGATTTTAAAAGATGACTACGAATATCAAACTCGATTTCTATACTCTTTTCTTGAATATTTGGTTTTACAAAAATATCTTCAACCGTTATAGGAGATAGTACATGTAGGGTAACAGGCTTCCAAATACCACCGAAAATCACTCCTACATCTGAGAAAAACCCCGCTAGACATTCTCGAACTGGATATTTTTCCCCTTGCTTATACACCATTACAAGCAATTCGTTTTGATCCGTGAAAGAAATCGACTTATTAATTTCGAGCTGAAAGCCATTCCAGCCACCCTCATGGGAGCCCACTTTTTGTCCATTCAGCCACACCTCACAATAATAATTGACTCCTTCAAAGTGAATGGCTACTTGGTTACCCGCCCATTGCTTAGGTACATTGAAGGTTTTTCGAAACCATACTGGTCCATCTGATTTCTTATCTTTCTCTGTTTGCTCCCAGCATCCTGGAACCGTTGTTTTAGACCAATTTTCAATTGAAGTAACTAACTCAACCTGTTCAATGGGTTCAGAAAAGTTCGTGTAGATCCCCCATTCACCAGATAAATCGATTTTGCGAGCCATCTCTTACCTCCTTGACTTCTTAAAAAGTTCTAAACTTTCGTTCACTTGTTAGTGTGAACATCCGAATCAAAGAAATCGTTTTCTTTACTTCTGTTACTTATACTAGTTTTATTGTTTTAAATTACATAAAGAACCGAAATTTTAAAACGAAAGCCCAAGCAAATTAGCATTAAAATCCCAAACCCGTGATGTATACGTTTACAAAACAAAATATAAGTATATAGAAATCCTTTTCATAATTATAATGAAAAGAAAATGGGTTTACAACAATTAAAATAAATTTTCGAAAATGATAGTGTTACCAAAAATACATCAAAAGCAGTTATGATTAGCTGATTATCGATCCTTTCCAGCCTACTAACTTTCCCCACCATTAGTTAAATTGGATGTCGGAGATAAGCATAGTAAACAACCTTCCGTAATTAGGAATACAGGAATCTTTACTAAAATGAAGGACAGATTAATAATAGTCAGCAAAGCTAACGGCTCTTTCTCTTCGAATAATCCGAAAATATAAATAGAAATAGAAAATTTTGAAGTAAATTTATCCTTTAAGGAGGAATAATAATAATTGCGACTAAACTGGTAACAACTATTTAGGAAATATGGATTTTGTAAACAATTTAGCTTTTTTATTTTTATGATACTGCACCAAAGTATTTTATCCCGCTCTGAAATCTTTTAAACCCTTGGTTTTTTCTTTTATACAATTAAAAAGAACCAGAATTTCCAATCCTTTCTTATATCAATTAGCCCCTCAACGTCATAAAACTGCATCTGTAGAATCAGAATAGAAAACTTAAGCTGACGCATAATAGCTTTGTTGGCTGAGCCAGAACAACGAAACATGTGTATCTAAGTCATGGCAATATTCAAAAAAAAATGTTTAAAATCATGGAATCGATGAGCATATTTTCACTACTTCGTTTATAATAAAAGTATAACGATTATAAAAGAGTAGTTCTCAGTAACTATTGTGAACCATGCATATAACTCATTATATATGTTACGATTGGCAAAATGAGTTAAGAATACAAAAAGTAATAACCACAATCCTTTCAAGAAGCTTGGTGGTTTTTACTTTTTTTCATGTCTTTTGATTTGATTAATATTATGCAAATCACCTAACGGATTTATATTCTTCAAAACGCTGTAATGACCTGCAAATCCTCATCATTTGATTACTTCAAACCATAAAGGTGATTGATCTTCTGGATCGCCATTATAATTTATCGTAATTTCTTCCCCTGCTTTAATATCCTGTAATGCATAAAAATCAATTGAGTACTCAATCATATTATTGAAAAATATGGCATTTGGGGTGTAAGAGTGATTAAAGAGTGATCCATACCCTAAAGCAATTGCCATATAATCGGATGCTTCTCTCCAATAATAAACATAATTATAAAGCTTGGTTTCTTTAAGGTGTTTCTCCCATTCTTCTTTGCTAAATATAATGACAGGAGAAATCTCAAAGCGTTCCCCTTTTTTGATAGGACGAGCTGCAAATATCCCTTGGCCGTATTTTTCGGTATCTTTCACAAAAATTGATGACATTTTGTACTCCCTTTCTGAATTCTCTAAAAAAACCCCCTAGAGTATTCTAAGGGGTCCCCTGCAATACCTAATGTTAATAGTTTTACAGGTTATACAGAGAAAGCAACTATATCATTAGGATTAATAAAGTTTGTTCCAACTGTAATTAAACCATTGACAATCCCAAAGAATCTTCCTCTAATGGTTTGGCCACTTATTAATCGCACTGTAACATTGGTTCCAATTGAAACAGTGTTTACAAATAATTGTCCAGGTCTTACTCCTCCTTGACGACCGCTAGTACGACGGCTTGATGTTCGTCTACCTGTTGTGCGGCGACCTGTTGAGCGGCTACCACCTGATCTACCTTTTGGCATATTCAACACCACCTTCCATTGAGTAGATAACTACAAATTATATATATTAATGGCTTGTCCAAGTTGATTGGGAATCTACCTAATGTCTATATTAAAAAATATAAAATGATAATATAACCTATCAAATTTTGTGTAACTAGTTTAGTAGGACCCACTCCTTATTACAAAAAAGACCTTTGAAATAGTTGACAAAGGTCTTTTTAATGTATGTTTATATTTTTCCAAAAAAAGGAACTCGGTTTGAGGACTGCTTTATTTTAAAGCGATCTTCACGCAAGGAAGACCATAAGTTAAAAACATCTATAAACTTCCTTCACTAAGTAGCATGCAAATTTCATTATTGAATAAAATACAGATAAGAGTTCCCAGATTCGTTTCTCTGGCATACTATTTTCTTGGACAATATGAAAAATAACAAGGCGATAAAATTTATCTATTGCTTTACCGGATTCCCGGCCAATCCTAATAACAGGAGGCAAAGGATACATGATATCCAGTCAAACGTTCAAGAATATTTAAAACAACATGGCATGAAATGAATCAGGAACGAAGACCTGTATTCTGCTTTTTTATTTTCCATTGAACACTTTCTTGTCATCTCATAAAAAATCAGTCTATAATACGAGTAATGACTATTTTTTGTAGGTGAAGTTTATGGATTATTATTTATCTGGTTGGTTTTTATGGTTTATTTTATTTTGGGTCGTTATTCTTCTAGGTTCTTTTGCCATCGGTGGGTATTTTATGTTTCGAAAATTTCTTAAAAAGTTGCCTAAGGAAGACGGAAGGTCGATTATGGATTGGGAGGAGCATTACGTCAACTCCACAAGACATTTATGGACAAATGAGCAAAAGGCATTATTGGAGGATTTGGTTAGCCCTGTCCCAGAACTATTTCGCGATGTAGCCAGACATAAAATTGCTGGAAAAATCGGTGAGCTAGCTCTAAATGAAAAGGCGACGCAAATTACGGAGGACCTTGTGATTCGCGGTTACATTCTAGCAACACCGAAAAGAGACCATAAATTCCTTGTGAAAAAATTACGGGAAAAACAAATTGAACTAACTCCATATGAAAGTTTATTTTAAAAAGAAAACGCACTTGAAAAAGTGCGTTTTTCTTTATTCCTTATTTAATCGAAGCTCCAGCTTTCGGAAATTGCGATACATCGCAATTCGCCACGGAACAATCATACCAAAAGCTAAGATAAAAAACATACCACTCAACTGACCGTAATCAATGGAGGTACTTAACACAGACTTCATGACAATTCGTACCAATAATAACCCAATCAAAATATACATAAATGCTTTTGAACGCTTTAAATAAATTTGATTCTCTCTTATTTCAAATTTTGAGGTTTTAATGAGTAAAATTGAAAAGAGCATCCCCACAGAAACTGCTTCTAGAATCTCTAATGGTGTCACTCGAAAATAAGGATGTACAAACATTAAAAAGCCTGTACTCATAAAAAATGGTGGTAAAATAATCTTTTTTATCGTAGCAGGTTTTTTAGCAGCCTTCATCCGGATGAACATGGCGAAAATAGCCATGCCTATCGCACCAATCGAAGATGCAATGATTAAATCCATATCCTTCATCCTTTTTACTTAAGATATTTCCATTATAGCCGAAATTGTTCTAAGTATCAGCGAAAATGATGTACAAAAAAAAGAAAACGCGAAGACTAATTTTAGATAATCAGCCTCACGCGTTTTTTCTAAATTAAAATCCGGTAAAACCACCGAATAGTGGCGATAAAACTTCAATGATTTTTGTCATCCAGTCAAAGAATAAAACAATCCCCATTATAATCATAATATAGCCGCCGAACTTTACAATCTTAACATTATGCTTACGAATCCATTGCATTCTACCAATAAAGAACGATAAAAGGAAGAACGGTACGGCAAAACCTAAAATATAAGCAATCATATAAGGTAAGCTTGAGCTTGGATTTGAGGCAGCCATGGATAATACAGCCCCGAGTATTGGACCAGTACACGGTGTCCAACCTGTGGCAAACGCCAAACCAATTAATACAGATCCAAAGTAGCCTGATGGCCGATTTTTAAATTCAAAGCGTCGATCCTTCATTAAAAATTCCGGGTTAAATACCCCGACAACCATTAAACCAAAAACCACCATGAAAATTCCGCCTAATTGGCGAATCAAATCTTTATAGTTTAAGAAAAATTGCCCAATAAAGGATGTAGTAAATCCTAATGCAATAAAAATAAGTGAAAATCCGAGTAAAAAGCAAAGCGTATGAAGAAGACTCCGCTTTTGCAGCATCGCATTTTCACTCTTCAGTTCCCCGACAGACATACCCGTAATATACGATAAAAAAGCCGGATAGAGCGGTAAACAGCAAGGTGAAATAAAACTTAAGAATCCCGCGGCCAGTGCAAGAAAAAAGTTAACATCCGTCATATTGACAACTCCTAAAACACTATCGTTATTATCTCATATTTTATTTTAACAAATTTAATCATTGATTGATATGTAAACAGATGTGAATGTTTTGTGACAAAAGTCACTCTGAAAATAGGAACATTATATTAAAATAAACGAAGTCAACCAATTATTGCAATTTTATTGGATATTTTTTGACAAATATCTTTTGAAGTTATTCCCAATATCCGTTATAATGGTAATCTAGTATCCGACTAGGGATACTCTTTTAATTTATTTTTATTATTACTTGCCAGAAAGGAACATCAGCTGTGCTAAAAAATGAATTGATCCAGCTAATCGAGATCAAAAGAGCCGAATTAATTAAGATCGTTAACCAAAACGGTTTTTCATCCTCACTTGCCATCAGATGCAGCCAAGAACTGGATATTCTATTAAATGAATATAATCGAATCTATATTAATAAAGCATCGTCCTATTAAAAAATCAGCTCAACCAATTTTGGCCGAGCTGATTTTTTATATCCCACTTTATCACGATACTGCCTTTTCCACCGTTCCATTTTGTAACAGGAACATTTTGTGGTATAAGCCTTTTATCGCTAGCAACTCTTGATGGGTTCCTCTTTCGACGATTTCTCCCTGGTGTAATACAAGTATCAAATCTGCATCTTGAATCGTTGAGAGGCGATGGGCAATGGCAATCGTCGTACGCCCCTTTCTCATCCGCTCTAAAGCTGTTTGAATGGCTTCTTCCGTTTCTGTATCGATATTTGCGGTTGCTTCATCGAGTACCAATATTTTTGGATCTGCGGCAATCGTTCTGGCAAAGGCAATGAGCTGACGCTGACCGCTTGAGAAGGTTGCCCCTCTTTCAACCACCTTGTGTTGGTAGCCGTCCTCCAATTTATCAATAAACGTATGTGCCTGCACAAATTGCGCTGCCTCTTCGACACGTTGATCGGAAATCGCCTGATTGTATAACCTGATATTATCTGTAACCGTTCCGAAAAATAAGAACGGATCCTGCAGAACTAATCCCATTTTTTCTCGTAACTCATCCTTATTAAAAGCCTTAATAGACTTACCATCTATTAAAATATCGCCGCGCTCAAACTCGTAAAAGCGCATAAGCAAATTGATAATTGAACTTTTTCCACTTCCCGTATGACCAACTAAAGCAACCGTTTGACCTGGCTCAGCTATGAAGGAGATGTTTTTTAACACATCCCGTTTACCATCATAAGAAAATGAAACATTCTTTAATTCAATTTTACCCGATTGAATCAATGCAGCAGTTTCGTTTTCTTGATGAGGGGCCACTTCCTGTTCATCTAAAAGTTTAAATACCCTTGAACCAGCTACAATCGCCTGCTGATAAAGTGATAAACGCATCATCATATTATTAACCGGCTCAAAGAAGCGATCTAAATAATTGATAAACGCATATAATACCCCAATCTCAATTGGATATTCGAAAGATGAGATTCCAAAGAAACTAAGCACTATCATTAACGCAGCGATATAAACCAAATCGACTGCTGGACGAAGCAATAATCCGTCGACTTTAATATTACGCATCCCCGCTTGGTAATGTTTCTCGTTAATATCGCCGAATTCCTTATTTAATCGCTTTTCTTGGCGAAACACTTGAATAATCGCCATCCCTTGGAGGGACTCACTAAGCTTTGCATTTAATTGACTTAATCTTTCCCGCATATCCTGATAAAACTTTGAGCTATACTTTCGGTATAAACTCATGATGAGGAAAATGACAGGTAAGATAAATATGCAGAAAAAAGCCAATTTAACATTTAAAATAAACATCGCAACAAAAATCCCGGAAAGTAAAAAGGTACTTTGAATAAAGGTCGCGATGACCGTGACAAACATATCCTTAATCGCTTCTGTATCGTTTGTTACGCGGGAAACGATACTTCCTGCCGGAGTCTTATCAAAGTATTTTAGGCCTAATGAATGGACCTTAGAAAATACGTCAATTCTCAGTTGTTGAATGATTTTTAAGGCAATTTCCTGAAACTTTACTAATTGCAAATACGAAGCGATGACATTTGTTATTTGTAAACCCATATAAGCTGCACCAAGAATAAATAATGGTTGAAAGACCAGGTTCCTTGGGGTCAAATAATCATCAATAAAAATTTTCACTATAATCGGGCCCGAAATATCAACCACCGTCGTAATGATTAATAGCGCAAACGCAAAAATGATTTTTTTAATGTGAGGTTTCGTATAGGAAAGAAGGCGAAAAAGAACCTTTCGCTGTTCCTTGCCATCTAATACTTGATTCTTATCCATTTTCATTATCCTCCATGCTCGACAAGCTCTTCAAGCTGCTGTCTTAAGAACATTTCTTTATACCAGCCTTCTTGCTCCATTAATTCTGTATGTGTCCCCCGCTGAATAATGCGACCTTCATCTAAAACAAGGATTAAATTGGCATGAGCAATCGCACTTAGGCGATGAGCAGTAATAATAGTCGTTTTGCCCACACGATTTTCCTTTAATGAGTTCAAAATTCTTTCTTCTGTCTGAGCATCAACCGCAGAAAGAGAATCATCTAATACCAATACTTCGGCATCCATTAAGATGGCCCTTGCAATCGAAATTCTTTGTTTTTGTCCACCTGATAGGGAAACTCCTCTTTCCCCAACAACTGTTGAATATCCATCGGTTAACTGTAAAATGTCTTGATGAATATGAGCTGTTTTAGCAGCATGTTCAATTTCGTCTTGTGAAACAAATGGATTCGTAAAAGCAATATTTTCTGCAATCGTTGCAGAAAACAAGAAATGATCTTGAGGAACGTATCCAATCGCTTCACGAAGTGACTCCATTTTGTATTGATCCAGAGATTCCCCACCAAAATAAATCTGACCCTTATATCCTTCAAATTCTCGAATTAATAATTTTAATAAAGTGGTTTTACCTGCTCCAGTTTTCCCGACGATACCTAATGTCTGCCCCTGCCCTATCGCAAAAAAGATGTCTTGTAGGACTGGTTTTGTTTCATTAGGATATGCGAAAGATTCAATGGCATATTGGATATCACCAGAAGGAACAGTTTCAATCGCATTAGGTATATCAGGCATTTCAATTTTCTCAGCTAATAACCCCTGGATTCGGTCATATGAAGCGCGACCGCGTTCAACGATGTTAAATAACCAACCAAACGCTAACATTGGCCAAATCAATAACCCTAAATAGGAAGTAAAGGACACCAATTGGCCAATTGTTAATCTACCCTCAATGACAAATTTCGCACCAAAAGATAATGATAGGAAAAAGGATATTCCGACAATAATCGAAATCGTTGGATCAAATAAAGAATCAACTTTAGCGACACTTACATTTTTTTGGACGACATCCTCGGATAAACTTTCAAAATCTTCGATATCCTCTTTTTCTTGACCAAAGGTTTTGATGACCTTAATGCCACTAATACTTTCTTGTGTCTTATCATTTAAAGATGAAAATGCCTCCTGCGCGCTGTGGAATCGTTTATGCAGCAAAGTTCCATACCAATTGGTTAGCAGCGCCATAAACGGCAATGGAATCAAGGCGATAAGCGTTAGTTTCCAGCTAATTGTAAAGGCCATCGCAAGAATGACAAATCCTCCCGTTGCAAGTGAATCGACAAATGTTAAAACACCGGAACCTGCCGTTTGCTGGACAGCCGAAATATCATTGGTTGCATGTGCCATTAAATCACCAACCCTTTTTCTTTGATAAAAGGATTGCGACATACTCGTAAAGTGTTGATAAAGTTTGTTTCGTAATAATTTCGAAAGCTTGACAGACGATCCAAAAATCATAATTCGCCAGAAATAACGAAGCACATACATGGAAAGTCCTGCTAATAGTAAAAAGAATATGTTTTGAACTAACCCACTTTTGGTAATACTGCCATCTTTGATTTGGTCTACTGTTAAACCGATAATTTTGGGCGGAACTAGTTGCAACAGCGCGACAAACATTAAAATAGCAATACCTGTGATATAAGCCTTCTTTTCCTGTTTAAAATACCACATTAAATCAAGAAATACTTTCATAACTTAACTTCCTCCAAATCTTAACTCCATGCATTCAATTAGTTTAACAAATATTCTTAAAATAAGGAAGATTTTTTGTTCGAGTTTCTAAATAAAAAAGCACCCATTTTGAAATGAGTGCTTTTGGAAATATTAATTATTTTGATGATTGCTTGTTCATTGCCTGCATCATTTGATTGATTTTTTTCTGGGATGGTTTTTGACCCATTTGCATCATCATTACTTTTAACATTTGCTCATTAATCGGTGGATTTTTCTTTAAATAGTTCATCATGTAACGACGAGCTATGAAAAATCCTAGTGCTACACCAGCTAGTAAGCATAGTATACCAACTAGAATGTAATAAAACATAAAACTTCCTCCTTCATGTTGTCTACCAAATACAGTCTAGCAAATCACACGTTATTATACAATATTTCATTTCAATTAGACAAATTTTCTTTCCTTAATCGGCTTTAGCCATCCGTAGCGCACATGATCGATATCAATCGCTAAGAAGGAAGCTTCACATTTTCTTAAAACCTCAAAAAAAACGGCCTCCGCCTCATAGTTTCCCTCTGCCTGGACAAGCAAGTACCCATCTCGAATCGATAGCGTCGCAACACTAGTCCTACCAACTAATTCGACTCTGTAAACTCCATTTTCAGCAATATACCCCTTGAGTTTGGCTAGCTGTTGGTTTAATACCTGATGAATTCGTAAGGATGGAATCGGTTTTGTAATATATCGGATTTGCTTTTGAATTATCTTTTTTAATTCTCCGTAAGAATGCTTCTCCTCTGAAAATAAATCAAAAAATATTCGCTCCCTACCAAAATAATGATTCGCGAATTCATCTTCTATCAAGTAAAGCTGATACACTCTCACTTGTGATCACTCCTCTTGGACAAGCCCCTTTTTCCTATTATAAATAATGAAGATAAAAAGGTTTGTCTGAAGATGTAAAAAAAAATGACTAGTTTTGTCGATTCATTCCTTTTATTAAATTTTATTATCTTAATTGACAAACATTCATCCAGTTGATATAATATGTTTCTCTTCGCATATTGAAGTAACTTGTTGAAGATGAAGTAAATAAATTGGCATTCTACGATTGTTTTTTGTAAGGACTTATTCACACTGGATCGGCTTCGGAGCCGTAAGGATGTTAGAGAGGTAGGGCTAACGTCGTTTAAGATTTAAAACGTTCAGGTGGAAATAGACCGCGGCAGCTTTATTTTAATAATATTGACAATTTACTTGTTTAAAGAACAGGTTACTTTTATACAAAAAGCGAACTAGAGAATCTAGTTCGCTTTTTTCCATTATCATAATAATGATTTTACTCGTGAAACAACGTTTTCTACTGAGAAACCATATTCCTTCATGATAATTTCACCTGGGGCGGATGCACCGAATGTGTCTATGGCTAAAACATCACCTTCATCACCTGTGTATTTATGCCATCCAAGTGATGCTCCCATTTCAATACCTAGTCGTTTCTTAACAGACTTAGGTAGAATGCTTTCTTTGTATTCTTTTGATTGAGTTTCAAAGCGGTCCCAAGATGGCATACTGACCACTGAAACATCAATTCCTTCGTTCAGCAGAGCTTTTTGCGCTTCAACTGCTAAACTTACCTCTGAACCAGTAGCCAAAATTAACGCATCTGGTGCTTCTTTAGATGCAGGGGAAATCACATAAGCACCTTTTGAAACTCCCTCATATGCTTTTTCTGATGTACCCGGTAATGTAGGAAGATTTTGTCTTGTTAATACTAATGCTGTTGGCTTATTCGTCGATTCCACCGCTAGTTTCCAGGCAGCTGCTGTTTCATTTCCATCGGCAGGGCGAATAATCGAAAGGTTAGGCATCGCTCTTAAAGCGGCTAATTGTTCGACTGGTTCGTGTGTTGGTCCATCTTCACCTACAGCAATACTATCATGGGTGAAAACATAAGTTACCGGAAGACCCATTAATGCAGCAAGGCGAATCGCTGGACGTAAATAATCGGAGAATACAAAGAACGTACCGCCGAATACTTTTAGGCCACCATGTAAAGCCATTCCATTTAATGCTGCCCCCATGGCAAATTCACGGACTCCAAACCAAATGTTTCTACCTTCAAAAGAACTTGGCAAAAAGTCAGCGGAACCTTTAATTGTTGTTTTATTAGAACCAGCTAAGTCAGCCGATCCCCCAAAGAAAGTTGGTAGATTTTTCGCAATTCCGTTTATTACTTCGGCTGATGAAGCTCTACTTGCTAAACTTTTACCTTCATTATAAACAGGAATATCCTTATCCCAACCTTCCGGAAGTTGATTGGTTACCGCTCTCTCCAACTGCGATGCTAAATCAGGGTACTCGTTTTTATATTGTCTAAAGAGATCGTTCCACTTACTTTCTTTCTCTTCACCATTTTCAATGACCATTTTGGTAAAGTGATGATAGACTTCTTGCGGAACATGGAAATCTTGATCAAAAGTCCATTTATACGCCTCTTTTGTTAATTTTAATTCGTCTGCACCAAGTGGAGCCCCATGGACATCAGATTTACCAGCCATATTCGGTGAACCATAACCGATAACAGTTTTTACTTCAATTAACGTAGGGCGATTTAAGTCTTGCTTGGCTTCCTCAATTGCGTTAGCAATCTCTTCTAGATTATTTCCATTATCTACCCTTAAGTACTGCCAGCCGTAAGCCTTGAAACGGTCAGCCACACTTTCTGAAAATGATTGAGACAAATCACCGTCTAGTGAAATGTCATTTGAATCATAAAGGACGATAAGTCTACCTAATTGCAGATGACCTGCTAAGGAAGCTGATTCAGCCGATACGCCTTCCATTAAATCTCCATCACCGCATATACTGTATGTATAATGATTGATTAATTCAAAGTTTTCCTTATTATATACGGCTGCTACGTGACGCTCAGCCATCGCCATTCCTACAGCCATTGCAATACCTTGACCTAAAGGACCAGTTGTGGCTTCTACACCAGCTGTATGTCCAAATTCCGGATGTCCTGGCGTTTTACTCCCCCATTGACGGAAAGATTTGATATCATCCATGGATAAATCATAACCAGATAAATGCAATAAACTATAAAGCAACATGGATCCATGGCCTGCTGAAAGGACAAAGCGGTCACGGTTGAACCAAGTTGGATTTTTTGGATTATGATTCATAAAACGTGTCCAAAGTGTGTACGCCATAGGCGCAGCCCCCATCGGCATACCTGGATGTCCCGAGTTTGCTTTTTCAATCGCATCAATCGATAAGGTTCTTATTGAGGCAATGGATAAGTCATCAATTTTTTCAATCATGATTTACATCCCTTTCAAGGTAAAGTATCCCTAAGTGTTGCTAGGGATTTCCATTTTAATATTAATTTGTCTATTAATTTAATACAACCTTTAGATAAGGCAGCATCCTAAAAAATTTCACTTTGTTAATAATTTGACACAATCTCTTTCAATTTATGTATCTTAGAAGAAGTTAGCCCCCTTCTAAGGTAGAAATTTTTTCTTAATGTAATGGCTTTTTAGTCTTCAGGTTTTTAATTTTTTCTGGAGTAACATCTTCTCCTTTTGGATCAATAATTTTAACATTTGTTATGGTATTAAGCATCGAAGAGCGAAACACTTCAAGATATTCTCGACGCAATCTAGACTGTTCTTTTGCTTCTTGTTCTGAAAGCCCAGTTGTTTTTGCCTTTTTTGCCAATTCATTAATTCGATTTAGTTTTTCCTTAGGCAGCATGAGCAAACCCTACTTTCTTTATAATAAAAATTCCATTTTAATGCCCTTGAACTTGGAATTACTAGTTGATACTACTAAAAAATAGACCTTTTGACAAGGCAAAAGGTCTACTGTTTCAATGAATCTATGTACTCTAAATACCGGCGATGGACTGTTGCTTTAGATACATCATAGCCAAACCCTCGTAAAGTGGCGGCGATTTCTGAAAAGGTCAATTTGTTATTGCGTAAATGAACGATTTTTTCAATCGGAACATCTTTCTTTTCGCGACCAGGGGAAGCATCAATATTTTTTAAGTTTTTTTGGGGTTGATATCCATTAAGAACAGCTCGTTTCATCCCCCGTTTAATTTTAGTATTATGGACTTTTCTTTGAAACTCTTCCACGATACTGACGATTTGCAGGATCATTGAATCAGCTTCTGATAATTGTAATTCTCCATGCTGTGAAATAGTACATATTTTTATACCAGCTTTTTGAAGGTGATAAAGCAGGGCAATTTTGGTATTTCCCCTTCCTAGTCTTGTTTCGTCTTGAATCAATAAAAATTGAATATTTTCTTCCGAGATTAATTGCAAAACTTCCAGTATTCCATCTCTATCAATTTCATAACCACTTGCTTGCTCCTTAATAATATTTACAACTTGTAAATTTTGACTTTCAGCAAGTCTAACTAATTCTTCTTCTTGCCTTTTTAAAGAACTTTCTTGACTTTCTTTTTTCGTGCTGACTCGACAATAGATAATTGCTTTCACGTTTATTCTCCTGTTGCACTAGCTAATTCAGTTTTGTAATCAGATAAATGATTCTTGACAGGTAAAATAATATCTTCCCCTGGAATTAATTCCGTTTCACTAATTTCATTTTGTGTTAAAACCCAATTGATAAATCTCTTTTTGGAAAGTCCACTCTTGTCTGAATATTGTTCTGCGAGCTCCCAAACAGTATCCCCCGGAACAATTGTAACACTTAAAAAATCCTCTTGTTTGATTTCAGTATCAGTTCCCAAAAAGAATCCAGTAATACAAAACGCAAGCAATAACAAAATAGTATATGAATTAGTTACCAATAGTTTTTTCATCTTCAAACACCTCTATCGAATATATGTTCTTATTTATTGATTTTATTATAAAACGAACATTTGTTTGTTGTCAACACTTTAACGAACTTATGTTTGTATCAGATGGAAAAACATGCTATACTAGATCTAACAAATTAATAGAGGTGCGTAAACATGACAAAAATATCAAAACGCCAGCAGGATATATTGGAATTTATTAAAGAAGAAGTTCGCGCCAAAGGTTACCCACCTTCCGTTAGAGAAATTGGTGAAGCTGTTGGACTTGCTTCCAGTTCAACTGTTCACGGGCATTTAAACAGATTGGAATCAAAAGGATTAATTAGACGCGATCCAACGAAGCCTAGAGCAATAGAAATTTTAGATGAATCTAGTTCTCCGTTACCAACACATAATGTCATTAACGTTCCGATTATCGGAAAAGTTACTGCCGGATTACCGATTACAGCAATTGAAAATGTCGAAGAATATTTTCCTCTGCCAGCTAGTTTTGGTTCTTCAGATGACCATATTTTTATGCTTGAAATTATGGGTGATAGTATGATTGAGGCTGGAATTTTGGACGGAGACTATGTAGTCGTAAAGCAACAAAGAACAGCAAATAATGGTGAGATTGTTGTTGCTATGACTGATGAAGACGAAGCTACAGTAAAAAGATTCTTTAAAGAGAAGGATCATTTTCGATTACAACCAGAAAACTCTTCATTAGAACCAATCATATTGCAAAACGTTTCCATTTTAGGGAAAGTTATTGGAGTTTACCGAAACATCCATTAATGATAAAGGCCTCTTAACCATATTGGTTAGAGGCCTTTTTTTATTCCTATTTAGCTACAAACGCTACCAGCTCGAGGTCATCAAGCCTCGATCGCTTTTTTAATACATTGTCATATACTGATCGCGTTCCCATTGATGAACAGTGGTACGGAAAATATCCCATTCGATTTCTTTCGCTTCGATAAAGTGTTCGAGTATATGATGACCAAGCGCTGAAGTGATGATTTCGTCGTTTTTCAGCTGAATGAGCGCTTCTAAAAGTGATGATGGAAGATCTCCAATACCTTCTTCCATGCGTTCTTCTTTTGTCATCACATAAATATTACGATCAACTGCTTGTGGTGGAGTCATTTTATTTTTAATACCATCTAACCCTGCTTTTAAAAGAACTGCCATTGCTAGATAAGGATTTGCTGCTGGGTCTACACTTCTAACTTCAATACGAGTACTCATTCCACGGGATGCCGGAATACGAACAAGCGGCGAACGGTTTTGAGATGACCATGCCACATAACATGGAGCTTCGTAACCAGGAACAAGACGTTTAAAGGAATTGACAGTTGGATTTGTTACAGCCGTAAATCCTTGTGCATGGGCAAGCACCCCTGCAATAAACTGACGGGCTGTATCACTCATTTGAATTTCACCATTTGGATCATAGAATGCATTTTCACCATTTCTAAATAAGGATAAGTTACAATGCATACCCGAACCAGCAACCCCAAATAATGGCTTTGGCATAAATGTCGCATGCAGACCATGTTTACGCGCAATGGTTTTAACCACTAATTTAAAGGTCTGGATATCATCACATGCTTTTAATGCATCGGCATATTTAAAGTCAATTTCATGTTGACCAGGCGCAACCTCGTGATGGGAAGCCTCCACTTCAAAGCCCATTTCTTCCAATTCTAACACGATATCACGACGGCAATTTTCTCCTAAATCAGTTGGGGCTAAATCAAAATAACCACCATGGTCATTCAACTCAAGGGATGGCTCACCTTTTTCGTCCAATTTAAACAGAAAGAATTCTGGTTCTGGCCCTAGATTAAAATCTGTAAAACCCATTTCATTCATTTCTTTAAGGATTCGTTTTAGATTATTTCTTGGGTCCCCTGCAAAAGGCGTTCCATCTGCATTATAAATATCACAGATTAATCGAGCCACTTTACCCTTCTCAGCAGTCCAAGGGAAAATAACCCAAGTATCTAAATCAGGGTATAAATACATATCTGATTCTTCAATACGAACAAATCCTTCAATGGATGAACCATCGAACATCATTTTGTTATCTAACGCCTTATCAAGCTGACTTACTGGAATTTCCACGTTTTTAATAGTTCCAAGGATGTCGGTAAATTGTAAGCGAATAAATTTCACGTTACTTTCTACGGCTAAGCGTTTAATATCTTCACGGGTGAACTTTGCCATTTGTGTTTCCTCCTAATTTTTTAATGAAAGAATCTTCTGATGTCTCCTTGCCTAGAAGACTGATTAAATCGTCCAGCTTGCATAATTTCTTTACGCAATATTTTTCGTAATTCCTCGTTGGACAATTGCTTTCTGATTTTTTCTGCTTCCTTTTTTAAATCGACTGATACTTCTTGTTGTTCTTGTACGGCAAATATTTTTTTAATCCCTGCCATATTTACTCCTTGATCAATTAGATCTTTGATTTCAAGGAGCCTATCAATGTCATTCAAACAAAAAAGTCGTCTATTACCATCTGTTCTTGCCGGAGAAATCAAATTATGTTCTTCATAGTATCGGATTTGCCTTGCACTTAAATCAGTAAGTTGCATAACCGTTCCAATCGGAAACAATGGCATCGAACGGCGTATCTCTTTTCCGCTCATGATTTCTTCTCCTCTTTTGTTTTTTCATGTTGTTATTGTATGTCGTGTAAGAAAAATTGTCAATATCATGTAAGGTTTTCTAACATGAAATTTTAAAATTTTTTCACCTTAAAAAATCCACATAAAAATTCCCTCAACGTCTTAATATTAATTTACATTTCGCCCTTTAGTGTGATTTTTATTTGTCTATTTTTTGACACAAATTCATTGGGAATTATTTAGTACACTGGAATGGAAGGGAAATATTTTGATAGGAGGCTTGCCTGAATGATCATAAAACCACGATCTGAGTCCCTTGAATTAATTATTTATCGATTATTAAACCAACGTATGGAATTAACTCCTGACCAAAAGGGTTATTTCGAACACCTCGAAAAAGGGTTTGAAGGTGAAAAAAATTTCGATTTATTCCTGGAGCAAAACTTAACGATGGATTGCCACATCTTAAATGATTTGCTTCTAGAAAGCCAGAAATCCCTTTTCCAATCTGATTCCGTCCTACACTCAGGGGATACCATACATGTGTTTGATGTAAAGAATAATGAAGGCGATTACTATGTAGAGGATGATAGATGGTATCTTTTGCCTTCCAAAATTGAAGTAAAAAATCCATTCCTACAATTAAATCGTTGTATATCACTGTTTCGCCGATTATTACAAGACCTCGGTCTAAACTATAAAATTTAGCCTCATATTGTTTTTATTAATCCTCAATTCGCTTTATTGCAAGCCCCATTGAACTTACCTTTCATACTTCCATCGCAATTGTGGCGTTTTGTAAACAAATTGAATAACAAGGGCACTGTTATAAGACCACATAATGTGAACTTATCCGAAAAGCTAATGTCTTTACATATCAAAGAATCGCCCTATTCTATTTTTAATTTGCCAAAATATGATTACATGGAATTAAGAAAATTTATATCATGTCTATTATGTCATGGGGACATGGAGGAAAGAAAACTTAAATTATTTTGTAATTGTGGTTTTTGTGAGGACGTGGAGTCAGGTGTTTTACGCAGTATTAATGAGTTAATCCTTCTGTTTCCGGATATGAAAATTACAACACTACTGGTATGGGAATGGTGTGGGGTAATAAAATCGAGAAAAACCATTCGGAGGATTTTGGTGAAGAACTTTACAAAGATGAGTAGTAACAATCACACTTATTTTATTAAGAAATGAAGCTGAATTTGCATTTTTGGCTTTCCGGCGGGAACTGTGAGGCTTTTTTTGTTACCGATTTGGCGGTTCCCCCTGGCAAACGGGCACTGAGATGAGACCTCTGTTACCGTTTGGACGGTTTTCCTCGGCAAGCGGGCACTGAGACGATACCTCTGTTACCGTTTGAACCCTCCTCCTCGCCAAACGGGCACTGAGACGATACCTCTGTTACCGTTTGGACCCTCTTCCTCGCCAAACGGGTACTGAGACGAAACCTCTGTTACCGTTTGAACCCTCTTCTTCGCCAATCGGGCACTGAGATGAGACCTCTGTTACCGTTTGGACTGTTTTCCTCGGCAAACGGGCACTGAGACGATACCTCTGTTACCGTTTGAACCCTCCTCCTCGCCAAACGGGCACTGAGACGAGACCTCTGTTACCGTTTGAACCCTCCTCCTCGCCAAACGGGCACTGAGACGAGACCTCTGTTACCGTTTGGACCCTCTTCCTCGCCAAACGGGTACTGAGACGAAACCTCTGTTACCGTTTGAACCCTCTTCTTCGCCAATCGGGCACTGAGATGAGACCTCTGTTACCGTTTGGACGGTTTTCCTCGGCAAACGGGCACTGAGACGATACCTCTGTTACCTTTTGAACCCTCCTCCTCGCCAAACGGGCACTGAGACGATACC